>JBLHUT010000051.1:0-15005 GCA_047629975.1 Paracoccaceae bacterium | reverse complement strand
GTTGTGGACACCATCGGGGATCGTCTGGTGGCGGGCCGAAGGAGTTGCACTCTGGGCCATCACCGCCGCGTATGGCGCAAGTTGGCTTTTGTTGCTGAAGGCCAGCTTTGATGCCGGGGCAGAGGTGCAATCGGGCGCGCTTGGCTGGATGTCGCTCTTGGCGCGTATCCGTCCGGTGTTTCCCGACATGCCGACCCAGGGGTTGTTCCGCCTGATCCGCCAGCCGATCTATGTGGCCTTTGCGCTGACGCTGTGGACCGTTCCGGTCTGGACGCCCGATCAGTTTGTGCTGGCCGTCTGCTTTACCGCCTATTGCCTCTTGGCTCCGCGCCTGAAGGAACGCCGCTTTTCTGCCCGCTATGGCGCGCGGTTTGAACAGTACCGCGCCGCAGTGCCCTATGTCCTGCCCCGCGCTGCCCCTACAAAGGACCATCCACATGCGCAATGACCTGACAATCTATGACAAGGTTGCCGATCAGTGGTGGTCGGATGACATCCGCTGGGTGCGGACGCTGAAAAACCTCGTGCCGGGGCGGCTCAAATGGTTCGACCGCCATATCGACTGGCATGGCAAGCAAGTACTTGATCTGGGCTGCGCGGGCGGCTTCATGGCCGAGGCACTGGCCGCACGCGGCGCCCATGTGACCGGAATCGATCCGGCCGCCGCCGCCATCGAGGCCGCCCGTCATCACGCGCGCGGCGCAGGTCTGCGCATCGGCTATGACGTGGGCGTGGGCGAGTCCCTTCCTTATGATGACGCCGGTTTCGATGCCGTGGTCTGCGTGGATGTGCTGGAGCATGTCACCGATCTGCACAAGGTTCTGTCCGAAGTGGCGCGCGTTTTGCGCCCGGGCGGGCTGTTCCTGTTCGACACGATCAACCGGAACCCGCTGGCCCGGCTGGCCACCATTACAGTGGCTGAAGACCTGCTGCGGCTTTTGCCTCGCGGCACCCATGACCCCGCGATGTTCATCAAGCCTAGCGAGTTGCGGCGCGCGATGGAAGGCACCGGTTTTGTACCCGGCCCGGTCACCGGCCTAGGCCCCCGCGGCATGAACCGGCGTCTGGACCTGACTTTTGGCCCCCTGCCGCTGACCGCGATCCTTTACATGGGGATCGCCCGCAAACCTGCCCTCACAACTGGAGATACCACATGCTGATCCTTGCTATTTTGATGACAGCGCTCCTGTTCGGGGGCATGGTGCTGTATTCCTTCGGCTTCGCCGCGTTCCTGTTCACGGCGCTGCCGGCAGATGTGGCGGGTCCGACAATCCGGCGTGCCTTTCCGATGTTCTACATTTTTGTTCTCGGCACGGCCGCAGTCGCGGCGGCGCTGCTCTGGCCCGCCGATCCGCTCGCAGCAGGGCTGCTGGCGCTGATCGCGGCAACGGTCCTGCCCACCCGGCAAATCCTGATGCCTGCCATCAACCGCGCCACCGACATCGGCGCCAAGGGCCGCTTCAAGGTGTTGCACGGGCTATCAGTGGTGATCACGCTGGCCCATATCGCGCTGGCGGGTTACGTGCTGGCTCGCTTTGCGGGGGGCCTGTAGCAGGGCTGAGATACCCCGCAAACATCCAGTCCTACCGTAGTTATCCAAAAAGGAAAAATCTGATACTTCGTATGCTGGGAAGTTCGTTTTCTTGGCACTTCTGATTTCCGGTTGCAATCCGGAGGCAACAACCTAATAAATTCATACCCCTATGGCGGAGGGCGTGGGATTCGAACCCACGGTACGCTTTCACGCACGCCGGTTTTCAAGACCGGTGCATTCGACCACTCTGCCAGCCCTCCGTCGCGTCTCTTTATCTTCATGTTTCCGATTCTAAAAGAGGTTCCCGCAAGACTGGTGTGTTCTTTCCAGATGCCTGAAATTTGGCCAACAATTCAATCACCCTTTCCACGGGTTCGCTAGACGTATACAATTTCACCCAAGCATCTGACGACACTCCCCACGGCACGTAGCGTCCAGTCAGAAGACAGCATCGCCTTGGCCAACCAAGGGGCGACAAAGGGCAATATATGGGCATGAGCGTCACATCCGCCGCGACCGGCGCCGAACCCGAGCGGGCACAACGGTATCCCGCAGCCCGCGCCGCGCTTGTAGTGGCGACAATATTCCTGACTGCTTGTGGCCAAGAGGACGGCCCGGGGTTTTTTGGCAAACCAGACCCCGTCGCGGCCCCGCAAGATACTCCGGCACAATCGACGCTCCTCTCCTCTGTTAACGCGGATATCGAGGCGCCGGAAATCTTTGCCAGCAGTGAAGACGCGCTTTGGACAGGCACGCCCTCGTTCGGCGGGGTCTGGGTTGCGCATCCCGAAGCCCTGACGCCCGAGCAGGTCATTATCCGCAACACAAACAACGGAAAATCCGTCATCGGCTCTTTGTTCAAACGCGAGCGCGACAACCCCGGCCCCCGCTTTCAGGTGTCATCGGACGCGGCGCGGGCTTTAAGCATTCTTGCAGGGCAGCCAACCACGATCTCGGTCATTGCCCTGCGCCGCAGTGAGGCTTCTGCCCCCGCAACGCAGACAGGGGCAAACGCAGCGTCCGGCACGATCGAAACCGGCACACTTGCGGCCATACGCACCGCAAACTCTGCGCAGGCCGATGCCCCAACAAACACCACCCCGCAATCGTTTGTCCAGATCGGGATTTTCAGTATCAAAGCGAATGCGACCGGAGCCGCCAAAGCCCTGACTGAACGCGGGCTTGCGGCCGAGATGCGTGAGCACGATGCACCAGACAAGCCATTCTGGCGCGTTCTCGTGGCCGCTGACGCCGAAACAGGCGGGCGAGAGGCGACATTGCAATCTGTGCGCAAAGCAGGTTTTGCCGACGCCTATTTCGTGACAGACTAGCCCTGCCTGCCTCTGGCTTGAGATTAACCCAAAGAAACGGGAGCGATACGTTGCGAACCCTTAGATCATTCTGTTTGGCGCTGCTTGCCGTCCTGCTTGCCCTGCCTGCCGTTGCGGCATTCGAGACGCGGGCGACAGCCGCTTATGTTTTCGATGAAACAACCGGCACGTTGTTGATGGCCAAGAATGCCGAAATGCCGTTGCCACCCGCGTCGATGTCCAAACTGATGACGCTCAACATGCTGTTCGAGGCTCTGCGCGACGGACGGGTCACGATGGACACAAAGTTCAATGTTTCCGCACGTGCCCACGCAATGGGCGGCTCGTCGATGTTCCTGACCGAGGCGGACCGGCCGAGTGTCGAGGAGTTGATCAAGGGCATCATCGTGCAATCGGGCAATGATGCGTGCGTGGTCGTCGCCGAAGGCCTTGCCGGTACCGAAGAAGCGTTTGCACGCACGATGAACGAGCGGGCACGCTCGCTTGGCATGACCAACTCCACATTCTCCAATTCCAGTGGCTGGCCGGATCCGAACCAACGGATGAGCATGCAGGATCTTGGCGTGCTTGCCCTGCGGCTGATCTCGGATTTTCCGGAATACTACGGCTTTTTCGGCCTCACGACATTTGCCTATGACGGTCGTGTGCCGACGAACCACGGCAATCGCAACCCGTTGTTGAAGCTTGGCATCGGTGCGGATGGCCTGAAAACCGGCCACACGTCCGAGGCAGGCTTCGGGCTTGTCGGGTCTGCGGTTCAGGGCGACCGGCGGGTGGTTTTCGTAATCACCGGCCTGAACACCGACACCGAACGCGCCGAAGAGGCAGAGCGGATCGTCAATTGGGCCTTCCGGCAGTTCATCCGCAAGACAATCGTGACCCAAGGGACGCGGCTGACCGATGTGCCGGTCTGGATCGGCGCACAAGAGCGCGTGGGCCTTGTGGCGTCAAAAGACTTCGAACTGCTGGTTCCTGCGTTGGTGCGCGGCGAGGTCGAAGGCGAAATCAGCTATAATTCGCCCCTCATCGCCCCGATCAAGAAGGGCGAGGTTATCGGCAAGCTGTCGGTAAGCCTTGACGGCATGGCGCCGGTGGAGCTTCCTTTGATGGCGGAACGTGACGTGCCAAAGGGCGGTTTTGTCGCCCATCTGCGCACCGCGACCCGTGTTTTGATGCGCGACGCCGAGGCTGATGCCGACGCGACGGCCAACTGACGCAGCAGGGCCGGTAATGTTCATCACATTCGAAGGCATCGACGGGTCGGGCAAATCCACCCAGGCGCGTCATCTGGCCGGCACCTTGCGCGACGCGGGGCACAGCGTGGTGTTGACGCGCGAACCGGGCGGGTCGGACGGCGCAGAGGAAATCCGCCGCCTGCTGGTCGAGGGCGCGCCGAACCGGTGGTCGGCCGAGACAGAGATTTTGTTGTTTACCGCCGCACGGCGCGACCATCTTGAACGCACCATCCGCCCCGCCCTGGAGGCCGGCACAATCGTGATCAGCGACAGGTTTGCCGACAGCACCCGTGTTTATCAGGGCGCCACACGCGGCGACCTGCGGGCCACCGTCGATCTGCTTCACGCCCGGATGATCGGGATCGAGCCGGATCTGACCTTTGTCATCGACATGGACCCTCACGCTGCCCTGACCCGTGGTCTTGCGCGACAAAGCGGCGAGGACCGCTTCGAGGACTTCGGTATCGCCTTTCAAAGCACCCTACGCCGGGGTTTCCTTGACCTTGCGCTGTCGGCGCCCGGACGCTGCCGTGTTATTGACGGCAACCGCACCGCCGATACGGTCGCCGCCGACATCGCGGCCCTGATCCCGCAGGACGCCTGATGCGCAAACCCGTCCCCTCCCCGACCGACGACATCCTCGAAAGTGACCGGCTCGACGGGGCGCCACACCCGCGCCACACCGAACACCTGTTCGGTCACAGCGCAGCCGAGGCGGATTTTTTGCAGGCCATCGCCCAGAACCGGCTGCATCACGCGTGGTTGATTACCGGACCAAAGGGCGTCGGCAAGGCCACGCTTGCATGGCGCATTGCCCGTTTCCTGCTCGCCACCCCCATTCACAACGATGCGGCGCTGTTCGCCGAAGCGGCCCCTGCCCCGCCGGACACGCTTGATGTCCCCGTCGATCATCCCGTCGCCCGCCGCATCGCCGCCCTGAGCCAGCAGGGAATAGTCGTCCTGCGGCGTCCGTGGGATGATAAGCTCAAGCGCCTGAAAACAGAAATCACCGTTGACGAGGCCCGCAAACTCAAAGAATTCTTCGCCAAGACAATTCCTGATGGCGGCCGGCGGGTTGTCATTGTCGACTGTGCCGATGAAATGAACCCGAGTGCGGCAAACGCGGTTTTGAAAGTGCTCGAGGAGCCACCAAGAAATACGGTCTTCCTGCTGGTCAGTCACCAGCCTTCGGGGCTTTTGCCGACGATCAAAAGCCGCTGTCGCCCATTGCGCTGCGCGCCTCTTGGTGGCGACGACATGGCACGCGCGCTGGCCCCGCTTGCCCTTGAGATGCCACAGAACATGGATGCGCTTGCCACGCTGGCGGCGGGGTCCGTGGGTGCGGCGGTATCCTTGTTGCAGCAGGGTGGCCCCGACGTTTACGCCAAAATCGTTGCACTCTTTTCAACCACGCCGCACCTTGACCGCACCGTGGCCATCCAGTTTGCGGAATGGGCCGGCGCGCGCGGCGCGGCGGATCGTTTGCCGCTGGTGACCGGTTTGCTGGCGCTTTTTCTATCGCGGCTGGCCCGTTTCGGCGTCCTCGGGCCTGTTGGCCTTGCGGCGGCCGCTGACGAAACGGCGGTCATGTCCCGGTTGTGCACAGGCCCGGTCGCCGCGCGCCGTTGGGCGGATTTGCACCAGACGCTTGGCGCAGAGTTGCAACATGGTTTGGCCGTGAACCTTGACCCTGCCACGATGATCCTTGATACGGTGCTCAAGATCAACGCGACCGCCGAGGCGCTCGTGCAGCGATGAAGGCGCATGATTGCCAATGACACTTCCACTTCTCGTCGACAGCCACTGCCACCTCGATTTCCCCGACTTTGCCGACGAACTGCCGGAGGTGATCGCGCGCGCGCAAGCCGCCGGCGTGACGCGGATGGTCACAATCTGCACCAAGCTGCGCAACGAAGCCGCCGTGCGCGCCATCGCGGAACGGTTTGCGCCTGTGTTCTATGCCGCCGGCACCCACCCGATGTCTGCTGCCGAAGAACCGATGGCGAAACTTGAGGCGCTGCTTGCACTGGCCGAGCACCCCAAATTCGTCGGGATCGGCGAGACGGGGCTGGATTACCACTACACCGCCGATACCGCCGCCGTTCAACAAGAAAGCCTGCTTGTGCATATCGAAGCCGCCCGCCAAACCGGCCTGCCTTTGATCATCCATGCCCGCGCCGCCGACACGGACATGGCGCGCATTTTGACCCAAGAGCACCGCGCCGGGGCCTTTGACTGCGTCATGCACTGTTTCTCTTCGGGGCCCGAGCTTGCGCAGGCCGCGCTGGAGCTTGGCTTTTACCTCTCGATGTCCGGCATCGCGACCTTCCCCAAAAGTGCGCAGGTCCGCGAGATTTTTGCCGCAGCCCCCGTTGACAGGATTTTGGTCGAGACAGACGCGCCCTACCTTGCGCCGCCGCCCCACCGCGGGCGCCGCAACGAGCCGGCTTATACCGCGCACACGGCCGCCAAGGGGGCAGAGGTGTTCGACATGAGCCTTGAAGACTTCGCCAAACAAACAAGCGCAAATTTCGACCGGCTTTTTTCAAAGGCGCACGGGTAATGGCCGAGCTGAAATTCACCGTTCTGGGCTGTGGCTCATCAGGGGGCGTGCCGCGTTTGGGGGGGCATTGGGGTGCGTGCGATCCTGCCAACCCCAAAAACATCCGCCGGCGGTGTTCCCTGTTGATAGAGCGTTTCGACGACGACGGCGCCACACGGGTGATCATCGACACCTCGCCCGATATGCGCAGCCAATTGCTTGATGCCGGTGTCGGGGCGCTTGATGCGGTGGTCTACACCCATTCGCATGCCGATCACGTTCACGGGTTGGACGACCTGCGGATGATCGTGTTCAACACGCGCAATCGCCTGCCGGTCTGGGCTGACGGGGCGACGCAGAATGATCTGATATCGCGGTTCGGCTATGCGTTTGTCCAACCCGAGGGTTCCCCTTATCCGCCTATTCTGAACATGCACACGATCAAGGGGGACATCACCATTGACGGCGCTGGCGGAGCGATCGTGCTGACCCCGTTCAAGGTAAACCACGGCGCCATCGACAGCCTTGGTTTCCGGATTGCCGATCTTGCCTATCTTCCGGATGTGGCCGACATTTACGACGCGGCATGGCCGGTTCTTGACGGGCTTGACTGCTGGATCGTCGACGCTTTGCGGTATACCCCTCATCCGTCGCATTCACATCTGGAAAATACGCTGGCGTGGATCGCGCGTGTCAAACCGAAACGTGCTGTGCTGACCAATATGCATATCGACCTTGATTACCAGACCGTAGATCAAGAAACCCCCGACCACATCACCCCGGCCTTTGACGGCATGACACTCCGTTATCACGTCTGATGGGCGGGCTGTTAGACGTCATTCTTCCCGTCTTTCTGGTTATCGGCTTTGGCTATATTGCGGTCTGGAAGGGGTACTTCTCGGATGCCGGTGCCGACGGCCTGATGGTGTTCACGCAGCAATTCGCAATCCCCTGCCTGTTGTTTCGCGCGATCTCGACCCTTGATCTGGATCAGCATTTCGACCTTGATCTTTTGCTTGCCTATTATGCCGCGGCGACCACATCTTTTGCCATCGGTGTTTTCGGTGCGCGAGTTTTCTTCAAAAGACCGTGGACCGACAGCGTGGCCATCGGGTTTGTCTGTCTGTTTGCCAATTCGCTGTTGCTGGGCCTTCCGATCACCGAACGCGCTTATGGCCCGGATGCGCTTGAGGCGAACTATGCCATCATCGCGATCCATTCGCCGTTCTGCTACGGCATCGGCATCACAATGATGGAGATCGCCCGCGCCCAAAGCAAATCACCCGTCTTGTTGATCCGCTCGGTGGCACGCGCCATGTTCCGCAATGCGCTGATTGTCGGGATCGCCCTCGGGTTCTTTGTCAACCTGACGGATATAACTCTGCCCGGTCCGTTCATCGCAGCACTTGACCTGATGATCCGTGCGGCACTTCCGGCGGCGCTTTTTGGTCTTGGCGGGGTTCTGTTTCGCTATCGCCCCGAAGGCGATCTGGCGACCATCGGTTTCGTTGTGGTGGTTTCGCTTCTGGTCCGGCCCGCGCTGGTCTGGGCGTTCGGCTCCGGTATCGGGCTGAGCGACGAGGCCTTCCGCTCGGCGGTGATGAACGGGGCGATGGCGCCGGGCATCAATGTTTATGTGTTTGCAAATATGTACGGCGTGGCCAAACGGGTGGCGGCCTCGGCTGTTCTGGTCGCGACAGTCGGATCGATCTTCACGATCTCGCTGTGGTTGGCGATAATTCCCGCGCCCTGACACTGAGAAAACAAGAGGTCGGGGCGCGCAGAAACCTACTCCGCCGCTTCGACCACGCCCGGTTCGTCCGCCGTCGCGCTCTCGATCTCGGAGGCCCGCTTTTCCACCGCTTCGACGATGTGCTCGACCATTTGATCATTGCTCATCTTGTGGCTTTGCTTGCCGGCAAGATAGACCATGCCACTGCCCGCGCCGCCACCAGTAAAGCCGACATCGGTCATCAACGCCTCACCGGGACCATTCACCACACAGCCGATAATGCTAAGGCTCATCGGCGTCTTGATATGTTCCAGTCGTTTTTCCAGCGTTTCGACCGTTTTGATCACATCAAACCCTTGCCGCGCACAAGACGGGCAGCTGATGATATTGACGCCGCGATGACGCAGGCCCAGAGATTTCAATATCTCGAACCCCATCTTGACCTCTTCGACCGGATCCGCAGACAGGCTGACACGGATCGTGTCGCCGATCCCCATCCAAAGCAGATTGCCCATCCCGATAGCCGATTTGACCGTGCCCGACATCAGGCCCCCTGCCTCGGTTATCCCCAGGTGAATGGGGGCATCCGTGGCATCGGCCAGCTGCTGATAAGCCGCCGCCGCCATAAAGATATCGGACGCCTTCACGCTGATCTTGAATTCGTGAAAATCGTTATCTTGCAGGATTTTGATATGATCGAGGCCGGATTCCACCATCGCATCGGGGCAAGGCTCTCCGTATTTATCAAGCAGATCCTTTTCGAGCGAGCCGGCATTGACACCAATACGAATGGAGCAATTGTTGTCCCGCGCGGCCTTGATCACTTCCTTTACACGCGCCTCGTCACCGATGTTACCCGGGTTGATCCGAAGGCACGCCGCCCCCGCCTCGGCCGCTTCGATGCCGCGTTTGTAGTGGAAATGAATATCGGCAACGATAGGCACCGGTACTTCGCGAACGATCTCTTTTAGGGCAATGCTCGACGCCTGATCTGGTACAGAAATCCGGACGATGTCTGCTCCTGCATCGACACAGCGCAGCACCTGTTCAATCGTGCCTTTGATATCGGTCGTGACCGTGTTTGTCATGGTCTGTACGCTGATCGGTGCGCCACCCCCGACCTTTACAGACCCCACACTGATCTGGCGGCTTTCACGGCGGTAGATATTGCGCCATGGTCTCACGTGATTGAGCGACACTTGGACACCTTTCTGTCAATCTGATTTGACACTTTTATTTCTTAAAAAAGTCGGAAAGGCAACCATCATGACACGCCACAAAGCGGCGTGCCTACTGGTCTTTCTGGAGGGTCAAAGCCGCTTGGGCGACACGCACGGCCTGTTTGGCATCATCGTTTGCCTCGACATCGGCTTGTGCAAATTTTTGCGACAATGCCTCGGCCGACAGCACGATTTTGTCAACAACTTGCCCGCGGCCTCCCGCAGGGCCGTATGTGAGGCCGTTTATCATAAAAAAGACGCTGCTGGCCGCGCCTGCGCGCAAGGTCGCCGCCGCTTCGGTCTGCGGCAGCACGTAAGTATCGCCGGGCTGTAATGTTTTTTCCAGCAAGACAGAGCCGTCCGCGCTGCGCACCCTGACCCAAGCCTCCCGTACCGCCACCAGCATGACCTCCGGGGCCGCATCGGCAAGCACCTTCGGGGCCGAAACGTCCTGCGGCACGGCCTGTGTCGCCACAACCGGTGCAATATCCGTATCAACTGTTGCAAGAGTAAACCCGACAGGTTCCAACGCCGAATTACCCGGCGCAAGGGCCCCGACCAATCCCGGATCAATCGCTGCAATCGGTCCGTCCCGCGCGATCATGACCGGGATATCAAGCACCTGAGGGCGGTACATCCGGTCAAGCGCATCAGAGGTCCCGACAGGCTGTCCGGGGGCTGTATCACGTTGTGAAAAATCACTCGACTGGGCCAGTGGATCTACCGACGCCAAAACGCCCGGTGCTTGATCGACCGGAGCCAACTGGACCTGCTGGATCTCGCGCAAAACGGCCCAACCGCCATAGCTGATAGCGCCCAACAGAGCGAGCAACACAAGAGACGAGCCAACCGCGCCGGGTTCGATGCGCGAAAACATTGTTTCGGGTTTTGGCCCGAACACGCTCGAATTTCCGAACGCGCTTTGTTTTTGAACCGGCTTTGCCTGCGGCTGCGGGGTCCGCTGGACGGACCGTGATGTGACCGCTTTGTCGAACTCCAGCCCGTTCACCGGCCTGAAGCCTGATTCACGGCAGAATGTCTCGAACGTCCACTCGGGATCCATGCCAAGGAACCGCGCATAAGACCGCACATAGCCCGCAATGAACCCCGGCGTCTCAAAGGCGCGCGCGTCGGCATTTTCGATCGCCGCGATGTAATTTGCCTTTATTTTCAACTCGCGCTGCACATCAAGCAAGGATTTGCCCAAGGTCGCACGTTCCCCGCGCATGACGTCACCCAGACGCATCGCAAAGTCGTCAAATCCCATTCGCTCCGTCTGCTGCGGAGGGTCGGGCGGTTTGTTACGCCCAATCATCTGCTCGGCCCGATCTTCGTCAACCTGTATCCCCAATACGCGCCGGAGTTCTAACGACTCACTGCTTTAACTAGATGATAACATGTTCTTGATAAAGCGTCAGAGGCGTAATGATTAACCGGTTAAATCGGCACGATTCAGCGCACAATGGGACCAGAGCTTGTCCATGGCACTGACCAGTGCCTCAATCATAGGCGTTTCATGTACCGGAGACGGCGTGAATCGCAGCCGCTCGGTGCCGCGCGGCACTGTCGGATAGTTGATCGGCTGCACATAAACACCGTGATCTTCCAACAGCATATCCGACATCAGCTTGGTATGAAACGGGTCCCCCACGATGACCGGCACGATGTGGCTTCCGTGATCAATAATAGGCAATCCCAAACCCTTAAGGCGCAGCTTGAGAATGCGGGCGGTTGCCTGATGCCGCTCCCTGAGCGATTGATCCGTCTTGAGAAACGCCACCGAGGCCGCAGCCCCCGCTGCCACCGCCGGTGGCAGCGACGTCGTAAAGATAAACCCCGGCGCATAAGACCTGATTGCATCACATAGCTTGGCGCTTGCGGCGATATAGCCGCCCATAACCCCGTAGGCTTTTGCCAGCGTACCGTTGATAATATCTATCCGCCCCATCAGGCCATCACGTTCGGCAACGCCGCCCCCCCGCGGCCCGTACATCCCCACCGCGTGCACCTCGTCGATATAGGTCATTGCCCCGAATTCATCAGCCAGATCGCAGATCTGTGCGATAGGGCCAAAGTCGCCATCCATCGAGTAGATCGACTCAAACGCAATCAATTTGGGTACATCCGCCGGAAGCGCAGAAAGCTGCGCCCTCAAATCAGCCAGATCGTTGTGCTTGAATATCCGCTTGGCGCCACCGTTGCGCCGGATGCCTTCGATCATCGAGGCGTGGTTCAAAGCATCCGACAAAATCACAAGTCCCGGCAAAAGCTTGGGCAGGGTCGACAAAGTGGCATCATTGGCAAGATAGGCCGAGGTAAACAAAAGTGCGGCTTCCTTGTCGTGCAAATCCGCCAGCTCGCGCTCGAGGCGGGTATGATACACAGTTGTGCCCGAAATGTTGCGCGTCCCCCCCGACCCAGCGCCTGTTTCGCGCAAGGCATCGTGCATCGCCTCCAGAACGACAGGGTGCTGGCCCATCCCGAGGTAATCATTGCCGCACCACACGGTAATGTCTTTTTTCGTGCCATCCCCCCGCCGCCAGACGGCATGCGGGAACTGCCCGTTGTGACGCTCGATATCGATAAAGGTGCGATAGCGTCCTTCGTCGTGCAAGCGCGCAAGCGCTACATCAAGACAGGCGTCCGTCGTCGGGGTCAAAGTCATCGCGGCATATCCCTCAAGTCACATTCACGAAACATTTTGGCATGGTCTAAAAAGGATACGCCCACCGCGCACGAATGGATTTGCCTTTGGTCAAAGATACCTGCTCTTTGCCGCGTCCCTACTTGTCGAAAATCACGATTGCACAATCCCTTGCCCCTTTTGCCGCAGCACGCGCGTTGCATCCCGCAAGAGCGCGGCCGCCATCGCCGCGTTCGATCGCCCACGCCCCGGTCATGGGCGAGGCTGCAAACGCTTTGGGCGGATCGAGCTTACGGTACTGTTTTCGAAACGCACCGGATGCCTCGGCCGACAATTCGACCGGCTGGGGGGTGTATCTTTTTGGCGTGGTCACCGCGATGACAATGCACGCGGCACCGGTCGTGCGCCGTGCATTACACGCCGCCAATGCTGCATCGCGCGCGGCCTGCACGGAATGGAAATTCGATAGCCCCACCGCTGACCCCGTGTCGACCGGATCGCCCTGTGACACTGCAAAGGCTGCGTAATAGTCGAATTTTCCGGCATAGGCTTTTACCGCCTTCAGAACGTCCTCGTCCAGAAAGTCGGGCGCAAAAATCGTGACGCTCCGCCCCTTGCCCGTGAACAACGCATCCCGCGCGGCCTTGGTATCGACAGGCCCGGCAGACGCAGCCCCCGCGACCAGTCCAGTCGCAAAGGCCAACGCCAGCACGCGCAACACACCGCTCCCTGACCAACCCGTCACAGCACACGTCAGACCGAATTTCACAAATGACCGCATCAGACCCCTCCGGAAAATACCTCGCAAGGGTCTACAGGCTTGGGTTGGCGCAGGCTACCCCCCTTGGGGCCGGATACAGTTTCTGTTATCAGCGGAGCATGTATTCCAGAAACCGGAGCCCCTCCCATGCCGCACGACCCCGCACTTGATCGTGTCCTTGATCCTGTACTTGACCGGATAGACGCCGATCTTCCGCAGGCCCTGTCCCGGCTGCAAAGCTTGATGCGCATCCCCTCAATTTCGACAGATCCGGCCTATAAAGACAGCTGCGACGCGGCAGCAGACTGGCTGGTCAAGGATCTCGAATCGTTGGGATTTGCGGCCTCCAAACGCACCACCCCCGGCCATCCGATGGTTGTGGCCCACAGCGGAGACACCGGACCGCACCTCTTGTTTTACGGCCACTACGACGTGCAACCCGTTGATCCTGTGTCCCTTTGGGCGCATGATCCGTTCGATCCACAGATCGAGGACACCCCCGCCGGCAAGGTCATCCGGGGGCGCGGAGCCTCTGACGACAAGGGCCAGTTGATGACCTTTATCGAGGCTTGCCGGGCATGGAAGGCCGTGCATGGCAGCTTGCCGGCGCGGATCACCATGTTCTTCGAGGGCGAAGAAGAAAGCGGGTCGCCCTCGCTGGTGCCATTTATGAAGGACAATGCCGCCGAGTTGACGGCCGATGTCGCCCTTATTTGCGACACGGGGCTTTTCGCCGACAAGGTGCCCACGATCATCACCCAACTTCGCGGGCTATTGGGCGAAGAGATCACACTCACCGGCCCCGACAAAGACCTGCATTCCGGAATGTTCGGCGGGGCCGCGATAAACCCGATCCGGGTGCTGACAAAAATTCTGGGCGGTTTGCATGATGACACAGGCCGTGTGACAGTCCCTGACTTTTACGACGGCGTCCCCGAACCGGACCCGGCAGTGAAAGCCGGCTGGCAGAGCCTTGGCTTTGATCACGCGGGCTTTCTGGGCGGTGTCGGACTGTCGGAACTTGCCGGAGAGCAAGGCCGCAGCGCCCTCGAGCAGCTCTGGTCGCGCCCCACCTGCGAGATAAACGGCATCATCGGTGGCTATACCGGCGACGGGTTCAAAACCGTCCTGCCCTCGCAAGCCCGCGCAAAAGTCAGCTTCAGGCTGGTCGGTCACCAAGACCCCCACGCCATTCGCCGCAACTTTCGCAAACTGGTTCAGGATATGCTGCCGCCCGATTGCACCGTGTCCTTCAAGGATCATGGCGCAAGTCCGGCATCCCAGATGGACATTTCGGGGCCCAGTTTTGAAAAGGCCCGTGGTGCTTTGTCTCGTGAATGGGGGGTCGAGGCCACCTATACCGGCGCCGGCGGGTCGATCCCTGTTGCAGGCTACTTCAAGACCCACCTCGGCATGGACGCCATGCTGATCGGCTTTGCGAAAGACGATGATCAAATCCACAGCCCGAACGAGAAATACGACCTTGACAGCTTTCAAAAGGGCATCCGCAGCTGGGCGCGCATTTTGTCGGCATTGTCGCAATAGGCTTGGCGTAGAGGATTAAAAAGGCCCTGCCCGCTCAGGTAACTGACCACGGGACAGGGCCATCCGACCCGGTCCACAACATGGCGACGCACAAATCCAACGGAACACCCCCAAAGGCGGTCGCGCCACTGATCTGGTACTCAAAAAATGTGAATAAGGAAAAGTGGCGCGGTTGACGGGACTCGAACCCGCGACCCCCGGCGTGACAGGCCGGTACTCTAACCAACTGAGCTACAACCGCGCATGACCTTTCGGCCGATTGCCCATTCTCCGGGACCAGAGGCAGCATGGCGCGGTTGACGGGACTCGAACCCGCGACCCCCGGCGTGACAGGCCGGTACTCTAACCAACTGAGCTACAACCGCTTGCTGCAACCGATACACAGCGAACCGTGTATCAGTGTGTGGGCGTGATATGCGCCCCGTTCCCGCCCGTCAAGCACAGATGCGCGGGTTTTTCAGG
>JBLHUT010000050.1:0-15005 GCA_047629975.1 Paracoccaceae bacterium | reverse complement strand
CGCGTAAGCCGCCAATTCGAACCGGACCTGATCATTGCCCTTGCCGGTCGCGCCGTGCGCCACGGCATCGGCGCCTTCGGCTTCGGCAATCTCGACCAGCCGCTTGGAGATCAAGGGCCGTGCGATCGAGGTGCCCAACAGATACAGCCCCTCATAAACCGCGTTGGCGCGGAACATCGGAAACACAAAGTCGCGCACGAATTCTTCGCGTAAATCTTCGATGTAAATGGCGCTGGCACCCATCATCTCGGCCTTTTTGCGGGCCGGTTCCAACTCTTCGCCCTGACCGAGGTCGGCGGTAAAGGTGACAACCTCGCAGCCGTATTCAGTTTGCAACCACTTGAGAATAATCGACGTATCCAACCCACCGGAATAAGCCAGAACGACTTTCTTGGGGGCGATTTCGGATTTGGACATCACAGAGGCTCCTTGCTGCATTCAGGGGCGGGGTTTACGCGTGAATGCCCCGACCAGCAAGGACGATTCCCCATAGCGCGCCTTGCGGGAATTTGTTAGCCAGACTTATGACAGATTTCGCAGCCAGAGCCCGCGCCGCCGAAGTGCTGATGCGCGCCGTCTTTCCGCCCACACCGTTGCAGCACAATGCCTTTTTGTCCGACAGGTACGCCGCCGACATCTGGCTCAAGCGCGAGGATCTGTCGCCGGTCCGCTCGTATAAATTGCGCGGCGCGTTCAATGCCATGCGCAAGGTCCGGCAGGTTGCCCCCGATCAGGAGCTGTTTGTGTGTGCCAGCGCCGGCAATCACGCCCAAGGTGTCGCATTTATGTGCAAACACTTCGGCGTGCGCGGCGTTATTTTTATGCCCGTGACGACGCCACAGCAAAAGATCCTGAAAACAAAGACTTTTGGCGGCGAACAGATCGAAGTTCGATTGACGGGTGATTACTTCGACGACACGCTTGCCGCGGCACAGGCGTTTTGCAAAGAGGCCGGCGGGCATTTTCTATCGCCCTTTGATGATCCCGATGTGATCGAAGGGCAAGCCAGCGTCGCGGTTGAAGTTCTGGCCGAAATGGGCGCACCGGACATGGTCATCCTGCCGGTTGGCGGCGGTGGTCTGTCGTCCGGCATGACCCGTTATTTGTCACAAGAAGCCCCGCAAACCGTGCTGCGCTATGTCGAGCCGATGGGGGGAGCAAGCCTTACGGCGGCCTTGAAAGCGGGCGCACCGGTCACTCTGCCAAAGATTGACACATTTGTGGACGGCGCCGCAGTTGCGCGAATCGGTGCGCGCACCTTCGAGGTTCTTGCCTCCGTTCCCCCCGAAAGCGTTCTTTTGGCCCCCGAAGACCGGATTTGCACCACAATCATCGAGATATTGAACATCGAGGGCATCGTGCTGGAACCCGCGGGTGCGCTGTCGTTGGACGTGCTGCCCGAACTTGCCCAGCAGATTCGCGGCAAGCGGGTTGTCTGCGTCACCTCGGGCGGCAATTTCGATTTCGAGCGACTTCCAGAGGTAAAAGAGCGCGCCCTTCGCTATTCAGGGGTCAAAAAATACCTGATTTTGCGGATGCCACAGCGGCCCGGCGCCTTGCGGGATTTTTTAGGGCTGCTGGGGCCAAACGACGATATTGCCCGGTTCGAATACCTGAAAAAATCGGCCCGTAATTTCGGCTCTGTCCTTCTTGGGCTCGAAACAAAAAGCCCCGAAGATTTCGAATCGCTCTTTGCGCGTCTTACTACCGCCGGATTCGATTTTCACGACATTACCCAAGACGAGATGCTGGCGGAATTCATCGTCTGAAGCCGGTGCCTAGGCATCGACCAAACGCTTGGACCATCCGGAAAAGGCCCCGAGCGAGCGGTCATAACAAAGCAGAAGCTGTTCGATCTCTGACCTGCTGGCACCGGATGTCTCGCCTTTTTGACACAGCCCTGCCAGCGTAAAAAAGCCCAGATTCAACGCACATCCCTTTAGGAAATGGAAATCCTCGACCAGCGTCTCGGAAGGCTGCGCGCTGCGCAAGCGGTCTGCAACCTCGGCCACCTCATCCAGAAACAATGCCACGATTTCAGAGAAATCTTCATCTCCGACCTCTCGACGCAACTCGTCCACACGGTCCCAATCAATCATGTCATGCTTCCCACCTGCATTCTGAAAACTACGGATCACCACAACAACAAGCTTACCGGCCAGACCTTAAGCCTTGGTTGACCCTTCGGGTCCGGCTCGGCAAAGCCAATAAAACTTTGTTCATTTACGCCCTATTAAGCCGGAACAGCGATGTAGAGGCATAGTCAGAGTCCCGACCGGAAGAGGAGACAAGAGTGAGTGCGCCGGACCCCCGCTGTGACACACCGGAGCAACACGCCCCCCCAAGCGTTCCGCGGCAGGTTCTGATCGTTGATGACAGCCGCCTGCAGCGCAAGATCCTGCGCGCCTTGTTGCGTCGTTGGGGCTATATCGTCACCGAAGCTGAGTCGGGTATCGTGGCACTGGAGCTATGTCGCAGCCAGAATTTCGATCTGGTGCTCAGCGACTGGATGATGCCCGAAATGCTTGGGCCGGAGTTTTGCGCACAGTTTCGCCAACTCAAGCGCGAAAGTTACGGGTATTTCCTGTTGCTCACCTCGAAAAGTGACGTCAGCGAGATTGCGCAGGGACTCGATGCAGGGGCCGATGATTTCCTGACAAAGCCGGTAAATGCCGAAGAACTTCGTGCCAGATTGACCGCAGGCGAGCGGATCCTCGCGATGCAGGAAGAATTGGTCGCCAAAAACCACCTGATCACAAAGACCCTGACCGAGATAAGCCACCTCTATGATTCTCTCGATCGTGATCTGATCGAGGCGCGCAAACTGCAACAATCGTTGGTCAAAGAACGGTTTCGCCGGTTCGGTCCCTCTCAGGTTTCACTGCTTCTGCGCCCTGCGGGCCATGTCGGCGGCGACCTTGTGGGCTTTTTTCCGATCAATGCGACGCGACTGGCTGTTTTTTCGATCGATGTCTCCGGTCACGGCGTGACCTCGGCCCTGATGACCGCACGCCTGGCCGGTTATCTGTCAAGCGGGTCGGCCGAGCAAAATATTGCCCTGACCGAGGAGAGCGTCGGTGCCAACAGCGCCCACTCCCCCGACAAGATTGCCGCACTGCTCAACCATTTGCTTTTGACAGAAATGCAGACCGAAAACTATTTCACGATGGTTTTTGCCGATATCGACCTTGTGACCGGCGCTGTGGCCTTTGTGCAGGCCGGGCATCCGCATCCGGCCATTCAGCGTGCAGATGGCCAGATCGAATACATCGGCAACGGTGGTCCCCCGATCGGGCTGATCGAGGATATCGGGTACGAAACTGTCTTTGCAAAGCTTGAAACCGGCGATCGGCTCCTGCTGATTTCAGATGGGATAACCGAATGTCCCGACCCCGACGGGACTTTGCTGGATACCGACGGGTTTTCCGAATTACTTCAGAAAAATGCAAAAATTAGCGGTACCAGTTTTATGGAAACTCTTATCTGGGATTTGACCGCCTATGCCGAAGATGCCGATTTCCCCGACGATGTGAGTGCGGCCCTTTTTGAATTTGGCGGCCCGGCAGCATACGAAACGAGGTTGTGAGCTTTACAGCAGACTGTTCAAAAAATGACGGTCTCCCGGATTGCCCAACAGATCGACCGCCTCTCGTTGCGGCATCCAGACCGCCATATGGCCCTGTTCGACCGGCGCTCCGACACGGCGCCCCGGTGACGCGATGTAGATTGTACACAGCTTTTCAGCCCACAGGTCATATTCCGGCATGAACGTAAAGCGACGGAACGCACCAAGGCGTCCTTTGATCTGCACAGTCCAGCCGGTTTCCTCCATCACTTCGCGGTGCAGCGCCGGTAGGGTGTGCTCTCCACGGTCGATACCGCCACCAGGCAACTGAAATTCCGGTTCCGGCGATGATTGATGGGTCAACAAGATAGCATCCCCACGCAAAATCACCGCATAGGCCCCGGGGCGCATGCGGTACGTCTGGTCCGGTTTCACCGGCTCTCCAAATCGGCGTATCATGTTTGCCCCTTTTCTACAGGCGTTGCCGCGCCTATGTCCGTAAGATATGCCAAGTGCAGAAGCGTAAGGAAATCCCCAATGGCTATTGGATCGAAAATTGCGTGGGACGATACCGTTCTGCCTTTCCAACTTGACCGCAGTGACATTCGCGGCCGCGTTGCCCGTCTGGACAACGCGCTGGATCAGGTGTTGGAGCAGCATAATTATCCTCCCGCCGTCGAAGCACTGATCGCAGAGGCCGCGTTGTTGACGGCAATGATCGGGCAAACGATCAAGCTGCGCTGGAAGCTGTCGTTACAAGTGCGCGGTGACGGGCCGGTGCGGCTGATTGCGACCGATTATTACGGCCCCCCCAGCGACGGAGCCCCCGCACGCATTCGGGCCTATGCCGGATATGACGCCGATGCTGCACTGGATGCGGCGCGCCCGTTCGATATGATCGGAAAGGGCTATTTTGCGATCCTGATAGACCAGGGCGAAGGTATGGTCCCGTATCAGGGCATCACGCCACTTGCGGGCGGGTCGCTCTCGGCTTGTGCAGAGACATATTTTGCCCAATCAGAGCAGCTTCCGACCCGGTTTCAGGTCTCGTTTGGCCGCAACCAGATGCCCGGAGAAACGCAAAGCTGGCGGGCGGGCGGCGTGATGTTGCAACACATGCCAAAGGCGTCGCCACTGGTCGGTGGTCAAGGCGGGCCGGTGGCCGGTGGCAGCGGCGATGGCGGATTGATGGCCGCGTCGGACATGCTTGAGGGCGATGCCGAAGAAAACTGGAACCGCGCGAACATCCTGCTCGATACTGTCGAGGATCTTGAGTTGATCGGACCAACCGTTCAGCCGACAGAGCTGCTCGTGCGCTTGTTCAGCGAGGAAATCCCTCGCGTCTTTGACCCCCAAGCGGTTCATTTCGGATGCAGTTGCTCAGAACAAACAGTTCGCACAAGCCTGTCGATCTATTCGTCCGAAGATATCAACGAGATGGTCACCGACGACGGGGTCGTCACCGCAGACTGCCAGTTCTGCGGGGCGCATTACGAGATGGCCCCCGAAACACTGGGGTCGGACGCCGTGACACCCGCCGGGGATCAGGGCAATGACGCGCCCTGACCCCGCGCAGCTTCTGGCGGCATTCCGCGCGGCCTCGCAGCACCGGTCGGCGCCATCATCGGATTTTGACCTGAATCTGCCGGTCACGTTGGCCCCGGGGCGCAAGCTGCGTCCCGCCGGCGTGCTGGTAGCGGTGCAGGCCAAAGACATGCGCCTGCATCTGACCAAACGCTCGTCGCGGCTCAAGCATCATCCCGGTCAAATCGCGTTTCCGGGCGGCAAGGTCGACCCGGACGATGCGAATGTAACAGCCGCGGCCTTGCGCGAGGCGCATGAAGAGATCGGGCTGGACCCTGCACAGGTCGAGGTTCTGGGCACGTTATCGCCGCATGAGACCGTGACGGGATATCTTGTGACCCCTGTTCTGGGTCTGGTGCACGGCCATTTCATTCCGAAACCGGAGGCCGGCGAGGTCGAGGAAGCCTTTACCGTCCCTTTGGAGCATGTCATGCGGCCCGACAGTTTTCGTGTGGAAAGCAGGCTCTGGCGCGGAACTGATCGACGGTATTATGCTGTGCCATTCGGGCCTTATTACATTTGGGGGGCAACCGCGCGCATCTTGCGGGCGTTGGCGGATAACGCTGCATGACACTCATTCACGACGCAAGCTGGCTAAAAAGCCCTGCGGCGCAAACAGTCGCGAAGCTGTTGGAAGAAAACGGGTTTCAGGCTTTGTTTGTGGGGGGTAGCGTGCGCAACGCATTACTCGGCCTGCCCGCGAGCGACCTTGACATGGCGACAGATGCCCGCCCCGAACAGGTTCTTGCGCTAACCGCAGACCACGGGATAAAAGCTGTTCCGACAGGGATCGACCACGGCACTGTCACTGTCGTTATCCACGGGATTCCCATCGAGGTAACAACGTTTCGCAAAGACGTCCACACTGACGGGCGCCACGCACAGGTGGTCTTTTCCAAAAATGTGTTGGAGGACGCCGCCCGACGGGACTTTACGATGAACGCGCTTTACTGCGACGCACGGGGTTTGGTCGTGGACCCGCTTGAAGGGTTGGCCGACCTGTTGGCGCGGCGGGTGCGGTTTGTCGGCACCGCGTCGGATCGGGTCGCCGAAGACTTCCTTCGGATTTTGCGGTTTTTCCGGTTTCAGGCATGGTACGGCGATCCGGAGGGCGGGATTGATGCAGACGCGCTTGCTGCCTGTGCGCAAGGGATTTCAGGGCTTGAATTGGTATCGCATGAGCGGATCGGAGCCGAAGTTTACAAATTACTCGCAGCCCCGGATCCGGCACCGGCGGTTGCGGCAATGTCAGCTTGCGGCGTCCTGAACGCGATATTGCCGGGATCCGACGGGACAGGTTTGGCGCGTTTGGTGCATCTGGAGAACGGCCTCGGGGTCGACGCAGACGCAATGACCCGACTGGCAAGTATGGGTGGCGAGGGGGCGCAAAACCGGTTGCGGCTCAGCAAAGTGCAGGCCCGCAGATTGGCGGTTTTGCGCGCAGCGGCAGCCGGCGCTGCCGCGCCGGCAGAACTCGGCTATCGCCTCGGGGTCGCAGAAGCGACCTGCGCGTTACTCGTGAGGGCCGTCTGGTTGGAGCAGCCGTTGCCGGACCAGATCGAAGTTCGACGCGGGGCAAGTGCAGATTTTCCAATCCGGGCGGCGGATCTGATGCCGGAATTGACAGGCCCCGCCTTGGGCAAAGCGCTGAAACACCTCGAATGCGATTGGATCGCCTCGGATTTCAGGTTATCGCGGACCCAGCTTTTAGGACGTGCGCATGACCTTTGAAATGTTTGTAGCGCTTGTTGCGCTGACCAGTACCGCAGCCTTTACGCCCGGTCCCAACAACGCGTTGGTGGCAAGCTCGGGCGCAACCTTCGGGTATCGTCGGACATTGCCGCATATTCTGGGTATTGCCGTCGGTTTCGCAGTCATGATTTTTATCGTCGGGTTCTTCCTCGGCGGTGTCTTTCAGGCGTCTTCATTGTTGCGCGAGGGGCTTAGGTGGGGTGGCGCAATCATCTTGTTGTGGCTCGCATGGAAGATCGCAACCGCAGGCGGGCTGGGTAACGGCGAAAGCCGCCGCCGCCCGTTCAAGTTTGTCGAAGCAGCTGCGTTCCAGTGGATAAACCCCAAGGCGTGGACCATGGCCATTGCAATCACCACACAGTTTATTATCGCAGGTGCAGTTTTTGAATCCGCCATGATTGTTGCTGCCGTATCCATCGTCGCAGGACTTGGAAGCGCGTCGGCATGGGCGTTGACGGGGCGTGCCTTGACACGGTGGATCAACACCCCCCGCCGGCTGAAGATGTTCAACCTGATCATGGCTGCACTTATTGCGGCCTGTGTCGTGTTGCTGTTCGCCACCTGAAATCGATGGTGTTTGATCCGGTTTACGGTTTCGTTTTCGCAGGGCTTTTTTCACCCGGACCGAATGTGATCATGCTGACCGCGTCCGGGGCGCGATTCGGGTTTCGGGCAACGATCCCGCATGTTCTGGGAGTGGCCGTAGGGGTCGGGGTCACATCGGGCGTCACGGGGCTCGGATTGGGGGCGGTACTGGTCTCGCAACCGGGCCTGACATTCGGGCTTAAACTGGCGGCAGCGGGATGGATCGTATGGATGGCGTGGCAACTTTTTGCATCTGTCCATGCACCACAGGCAAAACGCCCCGACCGCCCGTTCGGCTTTTGGCAAGCCGTGGTGTTCCAGTGGATCAACCCCAAGGTCTGGGCCATTGCCGTGGCCGCAACTGCCGGCTTCCCATCGGGTCTGTCACCGATCCCCGAGGCCGCCCGTCTGGCCGGTATTTTTTCGAGCCTTAATCTTGGTGTTTGCCTGTTCTGGTCATTTTCAGGTAGTCTGCTTGTCTATTTGCTAAAAACACCCCGTGCGTGGGGCAGGTTCACAACAGCAATGGCATGCTTTCTGGCGCTTTCCGCAGCGATGGTTTTCATCACGCCATCCTGACGCTATACCCTATCGGGCACACCCAACAGGCGGTGAAATATGAATATTTTTCAATTCTTCGAAAACCTTGTCGACCCGTATGTCGCCTATAAGGAAACCGACACGCCGCCCCGAACGCTCAGAGCGTTTATGTGGGACTATTCGCAACCCTTCCGGAAATTATTTGTCGTTGCGGGCATTTTTTCGGTGCTAACAGCGGCTGTCGAAGTCGGGTTGATCTATTACATGGGCCGGATTGTTGACGTTCTTTCAAGCGGCACACCCGAGGCGGTTTGGCAGGCTTACGGCACTGAAATCATCTGGGTGGCATTGTTCGTTCTGTTTGCGCGCCCCGTGTTTCAAGCGCTGGACGTGCTTGTACTCAATAACGCGTTGCTGCCCAACTATGGGACACTTTTTCGCTGGCGTGCCCACAGGCAGGTCTTGCGCCAATCTGTAGGGTGGTTCGAAAACGACTTTGCAGGCCGCATCGCCGGACGGATCATGCAGACCCCGCCTGCGGCCGGTGAGGCGATGTTTCAGGTGTTTGACGCGATGTCCTTTGCCGTGGCCTATGTCATCGGTGCGGCGTTTTTGTTGTCGGCGGCCGATCCGCGCCTTGCGGTGCCCTTGCTGATCTGGGCGTTGCTGTACGCGGCTCTGACCTATTGGACAGTCAAGCGCGTGGGCCCGGCCAGTCAGGCCGCAAGCGACGCACGCTCGGCTGTAACAGGGCGGGTTGTCGACAGCTATTCGAACATCCATTCGGTCAAGATGTTCGCCCATCACGATCAGGAAATCGACTATGCCAAGGATGCGATAGAAAAAAGCCGACAGACATTTTCCCGTGAAATGCGGATCTTCTCGGTGATGGATGTGGCGCTGAATGTTCTGAATGGCTTGTTGATCGTGGGCGTTGTCGGCTGGGCGATCTTGTTGTGGATGCAAGGGTCGGCGAGCGTCGGCATTGTGACTGCGGCCGCTGGCATAACCCTGCGACTGAACGGGATGAGCGGATGGGTCATGTGGGCGGTGTCTTCGTTCTTTAGACAACTTGGCGTTGTGGCCGAAGGGATGCAGACCATCGCGCAACCGATCACGCTAACCGATGTGCCACAAGCACCGGCTTTGAACCTTTCAAAAGGCGAGATCGTATTCGAAAACCTGACCCATCACTACGGGCGCGGCTCCGGCGGGTTGGAGGGCTTGAACCTGACCATCAAACCCGGCGAGAAAATTGGTCTGGTCGGGCGCTCGGGGGCCGGAAAATCGACGTTGGTGAAGCTGTTGTTGCGGTTTTATGACCCCGAAGAAGGCAGGCTGCTGATCGACGGGCAGGACATCACGCAAGTCACCCAAGACAGCCTGCGCCGGAATATCGGCATGGTCCAGCAAGACAGTTCACTGTTGCACCGCTCGGTCCGCGATAACATCCTGTACGGGCGCACCGGCGCAAGTCAGGCACAGATCGCACAGGCCGCCGCGCGCGCCTCGGCTGACGAGTTCATCCCCGAACTGCGCGATCCCGAAGGGCGGGCAGGCTACGAGGCACAGGTCGGCGAACGCGGCGTCAAGTTGTCAGGCGGGCAACGTCAGCGCATCGCGCTGGCGCGGGTTATCCTGAAAGACGCCCCGATCCTTGTGCTGGACGAGGCGACAAGCGCGCTGGACAGTGAGATAGAGGCCGCAATTCAGGACACGCTTTACCGCGTGATGGAGGGCAAAACCGTGATCGCAATCGCCCACCGGCTCTCGACAATCGCCCAAATGGACCGCATTCTTGTACTGGAGGGCGGCAAAATCGCCGAAGAAGGCACCCACGCCGCGCTTTTGGCGCGCGGAGGGCTATATTCTCGGTTCTGGACACGTCAATCCGGCGGATTTCTGGGTACTGAAGAGGCGGCTGAATGAACATCAACAACCTGATCGAGGCCTTCCGCCCCGCCCAAGGCCCCCCACCGCAAGATCTGGTTCCTTTCTTTTTGTGGGCCGTGCAGGGGGCGACGCCTGTCTTGTGGGCAGCGGGGCTGATTTCGGCGCTGGTCGGCACCTTGGAGGTGGTCTCGGCCCTGCTGCTGGGAAAGATCATCGACACGGCAGTGACCCACGGCCCGGACGGATTTTTTGAGTCCAACGCCGCTCTGATCCTGCTGACCATCGGTTTTTTCCTGATCCTGCGTCCTATCTTTTTCGGCGCAAGTGCAGCGGCGACCGGAATTGTCGTACAACCCAACCTGAACCCGCTTGTCCTGTCGCGGCTTCACCGCTGGACCATGGGGCAGGCGGTGACGTTCTTTGACAACGACTTTGCCGGCCGGATCGCCCAGAAACAGATGCAGACATCACGCGCTGTGACCGAGGTCGTGAACGAGATCATAAATGTGGTGTTTTTCGCTCTTGCCTCGATCATCGGGGCGGGCATTCTGCTGACGACGATCCACTGGTCCGTGGCGTCGGTGCTGGTGATCTGGATGGTTGTGTACCTTGGAATGATCCGGTGGTTCATGCCCCGCATCCGCGTTTTGTCGAAAAAGCGCGCAGCCTCGCGGGCGATGGTGACCGGACAGGTTGTTGATACGATTACCAACATCAAAACCGTAAAACTGTTCGCCCATTCCGAATACGAAGACCGCTCGGCTCTTGCCTCGATGGCGGATTATCGTAACGACGCGTTGGCGTTTGGCTGGATGTCGACCTATTTCAGGCTGTCTTTGATGACCGTCGCGGGGCTGTTGCCGGTCTTGTTGATTGGCGGCACCTTGATGCTGTGGACACAGGGCGAGGCCTCGCCGGGGGCCATTGCGGCGGCTGGCACTGTTGCCATCCGCATCGCGCAAATGACCGGCTGGGTCAGTTTCACCCTGATGGGGATCTATGCAAATGTCGGCGAAGTCGAGGACGGGATGCGCACATTGTCGCCGCCCCACACGCTGACCGACAAACCGGACGCAGCAGAGCTGGTGACCACGCGCGGCGAGGTAACGTTCGATCACGTCGGCTTTGCCTACGGGCGGACATCCGGCGGTGTCGAGGATATCGACCTGACCCTGAAACCCGGGGAAAAGGTCGGTTTGGTGGGCGCATCCGGCGCAGGCAAATCAACGCTGGTGGCGCTGTTGCTGCGGCTTTACGACACTGAAAAGGGTGCTCTGCGGATTGACGGGCACGACCTGCGCGACGTGACGCAAGAAAGCTTGCGGCGACAGATCGGCATGGTCACGCAGGAAACGGCGATGTTCAACCGTTCTGCGCGCGACAACCTGACATACGGGCGTGCGGATGCCACCGATGCCGAAGTGATCGACGCCGCAAAGCGCGCCGAGGCCCACGACTTTATCCTTGAACTCAAGGATTATCGCGGGCGCACGGGTTATGACGCGCATCTGGGCGAACGTGGCGTGCGGCTTTCGGGCGGGCAGCGCCAGCGAATCGCGTTGGGGCGGGCGATTTTGAAGAACGCGCCGATCCTTGTGCTGGACGAGGCGACAAGCGCGCTTGATAGCGAGGTCGAAGCACAGATCCAGATGGCGCTTGAACAGGTGATGGAGGGCAAGACCGTGCTGGCCATTGCGCACCGTTTGTCGACCATCGCACGGATGGACCGGATTCTGGTCATGGATGCCGGACAGATCGTTGAACAAGGCACACATGCCGAACTGCTGGCCGCAGGCGGGCTTTATGCACGCTATTGGGCGCGGCAATCGGGCGGGTTCCTTGGTGTGCCCGATGGGGTGTCGGACGCCGCCGAATAACGCAATACGCCTTCGAGACGCTGAAATCGCTGGACCTGTGCGACCAGTTGCGCCATGCCGCATGACATGAATGAACTTACCATTGAACGCCTTGGTCACCTTGGCGACGGGATCGCACCCGGCCCGATATATGCCTCTCGCACCCTCCCCGACGAAGTCGTCAGAGGTACTCTTGAAGGCGACCGGCTTACTGATGTCCGCATCGTAACGCCCTCTTCCGACAGGGTCGCTGCCCCGTGCCGGCATTACAAAAGTTGCGGCGGTTGCGCCGTACAGCACGCGAGCGAAGCCTTTGTCGCGCACTGGAAAATGGGGATCGTCGAACACGCTCTTGCCGCGCAGGACGTGACCGCCACCTTCCGTCCGTTGATCAGTTCGGCCCCGCACACTCGACGCAGGGCCACCTTTTCGGGGCGCCGCACCAAAAAAGGCGCACTGGTCGGTTTTCACAGTGCCGGCTCGACTGCCGTCATTGCCGTGCCGGAATGCCTTTTGGTGACGCCAGCCTTGTTGGCCGCCATACCGATCGTGGAAGAGATCACTATCCTTGGTGGCTCCCGCAAGGGCGAGCTGTCTTTGACCGTGACCGAAACACGCTCCGGTCTGGATATCTCTGTGACCAACGGCAAGCCGATGGACACCGCGCTTGAGGTCGCACTGGGCGGCTTGGTGAACAAGGGGCGGCTCCTGCGCCTGTCGTGGGACGGCGAGCAGGTCGTGCAACGCGACACCCCGACGGTCGACTTTGACGGCATCACAGTTCCCCTGCCCCCCGGCGCGTTTCTTCAGGCAACCACCGACGGCGAGGCAATGCTGCGCGCCTGCGTAACCGAGGCCGTTGGCAGCGCGGGGCGTATACTTGATCTGTTTGCCGGGTGCGGGACCTTTGCATTGCCGCTGGCACGCAACGCAGCCGTCCACGCAATCGAGGCGCTTCCGGCTATGCTTGAGGCGCTTGACCAAGGGTGGCGTCGCGCAGACACTCTAAAACCGGTCACAACGCAGGCGCGCGATCTGTTTCGCAACCCGGTTCTTCCCGAGGATCTCAAAACCTATGATGCAATCGTCATTGACCCCCCCCGCGCAGGGGCCGAGGCCCAAATGGCAGCACTCGCACAAAGCGATGTGCCGGTGATCGCGGCGGTTTCGTGCAATCCTGCGACCTTTGCGCGCGATGCAAAGTTGCTGATCGCGGGGGGCTACCGGCTTGACTGGGTGCAGGTCGTTGACCAGTTCCGGTGGTCGACCCATGTCGAGCTGGTCGCACGTTTTGTAAAACCCCCGCGTCCCAAACGATAGCAACCCAATCACGTTTGTTTGAATACCAGTTCGAATTGACAGATTCACGCCACCGGCAATTGCATATAAGCTGCTTGAAAAAGGCAGAGGCAGGCAGAATGATACTTAACCGAAGAGCGCTTCTTCTCTCGGCACTCTCGCTGGGCGCGTGTTCCCAAAGTAAATTCAAATCTTATGAGGGTCCTCAGGTTACGCGCGTTGTCGTGCTGAAGGGCAGTCGCAAGATGTATCTGCTGAATGGAAACAGCGCCCTTCGAACTTATGATTTTGATCTCGGTTTCGCACCCGTCGGACACAAGCAGATCGAGGGGGATGGACGCACTCCCGAAGGCAGCTATTTGATCGACCGGCGCAATCCGAATTCAAGCTTTCACCTGTCAATCGGCATTGATTACCCGAATGCCCGCGATATCGCCGTAGCCGAGGCGATGGGCAAAAGCCCCGGTGGAGAGATTTTCATTCACGGCCAGCCAACACTGGGCAGCGCGAATGGCCCTGATTGGACTGCAGGATGTATCGCCGTTGAAAACCCCGAAATCGAAGAGATCTACGCAATGGTCCAGAATGGAACCCAAATAGACCTTTTCGCTTGATCAGGCCCGCGGGTCTGGAACCGGATTAGGTTCGGGGCCGCACCCTTCGATGCACAGCCACAGCCGGGCTTGCCCGGCTGCCGGGCCCAACGAAGCGAATGACATCCTCTGGATGTCCTTGAGATTGGCGGTAACCGCCCGATTGGTACCGCCTGCCTGATTTCTGCGCGATGATTTAGGACACGTGCATAGCGACGTCGTTAGTGACATGTATTATGTGGAGTATGTCATGCGGGGCGAAGTTCTTGATGTTGAGCGGCGGCGGCGGCGGCGATGGAGTGATGATGATAAGATCTTGATCGTTTCGTCTGTCGGGATTGACGGGGCAACGGTGACGCAGGTTGCGCATCGGTGCGATGTGACCCGGCAGCAGATTTACAGATGGCGGCATGAGTTGAAGAAAAAAGGTCTGTGGCCACTGGGCGATGGCACGGTTTTTCTGCCGATTGATTTCCAGGTTGCAGAAATTGCACTACCTGAGCCGAAGCCGGCTCCCGCTGTGCCGCTTGAGCTTCGCTTGCAGGGCGGTCGCTGTCTGCGGTTCGATAGTTCCATCGATGAGGGCGCACTGACTGGGCTGATCCGGGCGGTTGAAATCGCATGATCGGTCCTGGCACCGGTGTTCGCGTGTATCTGGCCTGCGGTGTGACGGATATGCGCAAGGGGATCGCTGGGTTGGCGGCACTTACCCAGGATGTGTTGTGTCAAAAACCGACCAGTGGTGCCGTGTTTGCGTTCCGGGGGCGGCGTGGGGATCGGATCAAGCTGCTGTATTGGGATGGCCAAGGCTTTTGTCTCTATTACAAGGTGCTGGAACGTGGCCGTTTCCCGTGGCCAAGCGCCCAAGACGGGGCTGTGCGGATGACGTCAGCGCAGCTCGCGATGCTCTGGGAGGGGATCGACTGGCGGCGTCCGGATCGGGGCGCTCCGCCTGCGCGTGTGGGGTGATTTGTGGTCCATATTTTCGTTACTTATACGGTGCTTGCGTCTGTTTTTTGGTAATCAGGCGCATGTCGAAACCTGCTGAAAACCTCTCCGATGATCCCGCTGTTTTGAAAGCGACGATCGCGGAATTGCAGGCAGAGAACGCCAAGATCACAGCGACCTTGCGGGTCCATGATCAACTGGTTCAGGCCCTTCGGCTGCGGATCGCCAAACTCCAGAAACTGGCTTTTGGCAAATCCTCAGAGAAGATCGAACGCGAGATCGAACAGCTGGAACTGGCGCTCGAAGACCTGCTGGTTGCGGTGGCTGAAGACGATGATGCGCCCATCGATGAAGGGCAGGACGAACCGTCGCCAGAGGAGCCTTTTGCGC
>JBLHUT010000049.1:0-15197 GCA_047629975.1 Paracoccaceae bacterium | reverse complement strand
TGTCGCGATTTATGACAACCCGCCAAGCCGGCAGGAAATCGAGGCGGAACTGACCAAGGTCGGTTTGTCGCGGATCTCGCCCGAGGCCACACAGGATATCGAGGCGCTGTCGCGCGCTCTTGATCCGGGCGATTTCCGCCAGACCCTCGAAAAGATTGCCGTCTACAAAATTGGCGATGCCAGCCCTCTGAGTTCGGCAGAGGTAATGATGCTTGCGCCTGCGACAATCGAGGCCGAACTGGATGATCTGTTGAATGCAGTGGCCGACGGGCAGGCGAAATCCGTAGGCCTGTTGATGTCCAAGCTTGCAGGGCAGGGGGTCAGTGCGGTGTTGCTGTGTATAACTGCAACCCGCCATTTTCGGGCCTTGCACGCGGCGTCAAGTGACCCGAAAGGGGCGGCGGCGGGGATTGCGCGTGCACGGCCCCCGATTTTCGGCCCGCGCCGGGATAAAATGGTGCAACAGGCCGATGGCTGGGGGCAACGCCGGTTGGAAATGGCGCTGCCGATCCTGATCGAGACCGACCTGCTGCTGCGGTCTGCGGGACAGACGGCGCCACAACTCGCCGTGATCGAGCGGATGTTTATAAGGCTCTCGATGCTTCGGAATGCACGGCTTTAAACAGTAAAATAAGGGATATTCGGGATGTATACGGTAATTGGTGGCATCAAAAGCCGCGCGATGCGGGTAATCTGGATGCTTGAGGAGCTTGGCGAACCGTTCGAGCATCGCGCCGCCCCTCCGCGCTCGGACGATGTGCTCGCGGTGAACCCCGCGGGAAAAATTCCGGTGTTGATCGAAGACAATGTGCCGATCCTCGATAGTACGGCGATCCTGACATACCTTGCCGACAAGCACGGCAAGCTGACCTTTCCCGCCGGAACGCTGGAGCGGGCGCGTCAGGACGGGCTGACCCAGTTTCTGCTGGACGAGTTCGACTCAGCTTTGTGGATGGCCGCACGCCACAGTTTTATCCTGCCGGAAGAAATGCGCCAGTCGTCGATCAAGGACAGCCTGAAATGGGAGTTCGAAAATTCCCAGCGCACCTTGCTGGCCCGCATGGGCAGTGGTCCGTTTTTGATGGGTGATGAAATGACCGTGCCCGACATCATTCTGGCGCATTGTCTTGGTTGGGCAATGATTGCCCAATTTCCGATTCTCGAGGGGCCATTGACCGATTACGCCACACGCATGCGCGCAAGGCCTGCCTTCAAGGCTGCCTTGGCGCGTTAGTAGTTTTATTTGTGCCACCCGGCGGCATGTTCTCCGGCCCAAAGTCCGGTCGCAAGGCAGGCGGTGATCAGATAACCGCCTGTCGGGGCTTCCCAATCCAGCATCTCTCCGGCGCAGAAAACGCCGGGGCGTGCCTTTAGCATCAACTCCGGTGTCAGGCTGTCCCACGACAACCCGCCTGCGGTGGAGATCGCTTCGTCCATCGGGCGCGGTCCGGCGATAGGCAGGGGCAGCGACTTGATGATATTGGCCAGCGTGCGCGGGTTCTCAGGCAGCGGATGCGCGCATTCGCGCAACAGTGCCAACTTGACCGGAGGCAGTTTCAGGACCTTGCGCAGGTGGTTTGTCAGGTTTGTCTTGCCGCGGGGTCGGGCAATGCTCCGGGTAATTTTATCGGTGCTCCAATCCGGCATCAGGTCGATCTTCAGGGGTGCCCCTGTGCGTAACGCCGAAGACAGGGCGTAAATCCCGCTGCCTTCTATTCCGCTACGCGACACAATAAATTCTCCCAAAGTGGTCGGCCCACCGGCCGTCAGCCGCACCGATTTTACCGGTGTTCCGAAATGGGCAGTCATATGCGCCGACCACGCAACGTTGAAACCGACATTCGTTCCTTGAAAGGGCGTTACCGTGGCCCCCGCCTCTTGCAGTGCGCCCGTCCACAAACCATCAGACCCCAACCGCGCCCAGCTTGCCCCGCCCAACGCAAGGATCGTGACATCCGGCTCAAGCGTGACCCGCCCTTGCGGCGTATCAAAAAGCGTTTCACCCTTGTCCCACCCAACCCAGCGCCATCTGGTTTTCAGCACAACCCCCAAGCCGTCCAGCCGCGCCATCCATGCCCGCAAAAGCGGCGATGCCTTCATCGCTTTGGGAAACACCCGCCCCGAAGAGCCGGTAAAAACGCTTTGTCCAAGGGCCTCGGCAAAACCGGTCGCCTGCACGGGGCCAAAACGGGCCAACATCGGCGCCAATGGGCCAGCGGGGCTAACGCTGCGTGCAAAGCTGTCTTGTGGTTCGTCTTTGGTGATGTTCAGGCCTGATTTCCCTGCCATCAGAAACTTGCGTCCCGGCGAGGGCTTTGCCTCTGCGATCGTGACGCTGTGACCTTTGCGGGCAAGCGCCTCTGCGGCCATTAACCCGGCGGGGCCGGTTCCGATAACGAGGGCGGATTTTTGCATTGGATGGCCTTATGTGACGGGTGCCGACTGATGTGGAGCAGGTCAGGTGTGCCAGAGCCATACGCCCCTCCGTTTGGATCGTCCAGTTCGCACGGGGTGTCAGCGTCGTTGAGGCGTCAGATGCAGAAAAGCGGGCCTGATTTGTGATGTTTCGTGCGTTACGTTGCGCCCAGCCCTTGCTATTGACCCCCGAAGTGCCTTTCTAGGGTCATGGCACGCAAAATCAGACCAGATTGGGAGCAGGAAGCAATTGCAGATCCGATCTGTCCGTTATGCTTGCGCCCTATTCCGACCGATGCGCTTCAGACCTTGCATAATCTGGTTCCAAAGACCCGCGGAGGCCGCAGCGGCGACGCTGTGCTCATGCACGAGATTTGCCACAATGAAATCCACGCCGCGTTAAGCGATTCCGAACTTGCCAGAGAATACAACACAACCGATGCGTTGCGTGCGCATCCGCGATTGGCAAAATTTGTGGCTTGGGTTGCAAAACGTCCGGCTGATTTCCATGCACACACAGAGACCAAAGGCCGTTTCAAGCGCTAAAGCCGATGGTGGCGCCTCGACTTGTGGTCTTTTTACCGGTGGAGCGTTCCGACCCTACCCCGGCGTGTGTTCAAAACGGTACCGCGCCGCGATAGCGGCGCCCGGCCCAACGCCAACGGTGGCCCACAGGGCACCCGGAGGGGGCGGGAGCCGCCCTTTGTTGTTTTGTTTGCCCATGCCAGCCATGCTTTTACGATTGCGAACTATCGCGACGGGTTAAATCAACCCGACGGCCTTGCGAATATCGGGGTCGCGCAACGAGATCTCGCCTCCAAGCCACGCATCGGTTTGCGGGCTGCACATCCAGAGCAATGTTTTTGCCGGCCAGTCGGGTGGAATGTGTACCGACCAGTCAAGCTGGCTGATCGGATTGATACCAGAGGTCTTGATCTCTTGCTGCATTTTTGTGGCAACGGTTCCAGGGCTCAATCCGATCGCACGGATACCATCGGCGCGGTTTTCCATATCAATGCACCGTGTCAGCATGTTCACGGCCGCCTTGGAGGCATTGTAATGAGACCATGCTTCGGTCGGCCTATGGGCTGCACCCGAACTGATGGTCAAAATGGTCCCCGCGCCATTGGTAATCATCGACGGCAGCACCGCGCGCATACCGTTGTAAACGCCTTTGAGATTCACGTCGATCACATGCCCCCAAGCCGCTGGATCAGACGTCGCAAGATGCGATATCGGTTCGATGATCCCTGCGTTGTTGACCAGAATGTCGACACGACCGAAATGTGCAATGCTTTGGGCGACAGCAGCTTCAAGCGAAGCAAAATCGGCCACATCGCAGGCGAGTGATAACGCCTTTGGTCCGATCTCGGTTGCCAGTTCGTCAATTGCGGCTTGGCTGCGGGCTATCAGCACCACATTTGCACCAGCCTGTGCGAACACGCGGGCTGTTTCAGCTCCGATGCCACGACTGGCGCCGGTAATGATTGCGGTCATGCCGTTCAATTGCGTCATATTTTACCCTGCCTGCGCTTCAATAGTTTGTGTCATTCATCTTAAGGCGCTCTCAAAGGCCGATCCTGCTGGCTCTGCCCTTGACCGGCTCTGTCTCAAAGCCGACACTCGGAGCCAGCATTTTGTATTATTTGAGGACTTGCAATGATCCATTCCCGAAAGCCTTTGATTATGGGCACTGCCAGCCTGATTGCTCTTGTTGCGTTTGTGCAGCAGGGGCATGCGATGACCGCCCAGGAGGTCTGGGACAGTTGGCAACAGTTTGCCGCGACGTACGGCGAGACGATCAACGTCGAACAAATCACCCAAACGCCTGACGGTCTAATTCTGTCCGGCGTCAGCTATGCCATGGGCGAGGACGGTTTCGGGATCGCCGGAGAGGCGGGTGACATTTTTCTGACAGAACAAGCCGACGGCAGTGTTCTGATCACCGGTGCCGAAGAGACGGTTATCGCCATGACAACAGTTGGCGAGGACGGCGAAGTTTTCGAGATGACGTTCTTGCAAAGTTTGCCGGATATGGAGGTTCTGGTCACCAATATCTCTGACGGTGTGGCATTCGATTATTCGATTCTGGACATGGGCTTCGAGATCATCGACGCCACGCTGGACGGTGCCGCGTTTCCACTGTCGATGATGGTCGATATTGGCGCGTTGGAGGGGTCGTATTCCCAAACCATGGCTGCCCCGTCCTTCGGGGTGGATTATTCCGTGATCGACACCAGTGTGCAGATTTCGGCGCGCAACCCCGAAGATGCCAGCACGTTGGAGATGGACCTGATCCTCGACTCGGTCGTGGGCACGGCACGCAGCAAGGGCAGCATGGAGTCAGACAGCGGTGTCGATGCCCAAGGCTCGACCCTGTTTGGCCCGATGGATCTGCATGTTGACGTTAGCGGTAGTCCGGATGCTTTTGTGCTTGATCTGCTGAGCGAGGGCGGCAACGGGTCGGGGCAGGTCAGCGACACCCAGATGACCTATAACGTGAATTACAATCCGTTCGAGGTGTCTGTGTCGGGGGCGAAAATACCACTCCCCGAAGTCAGCTTTTCGGTGGGTGGAATATCGACGACCCTGATGATGCCACTTGCAAAAAGTAGCGTGCCGCAGCCCTTTTTGTTCAAAACGGCTTTGACGGATTTTGCCATTGGCACCGCAATCTGGAACCTGATCGACCCTGCGGAGATCCTGCCGCGCGTTCCGGCCTCTTTGGTCATTGACGTGGCGGGTTTGGGAAACTGGTTCGTAGATATTTTTGATCCCGAAGTGACCGCCAGCGATGATATCCCCGGTGAGATACACGCCTTGTCCATCTCCGAGGTGCTGTTGGAACTGGCCGGAGCGCGGCTTGAGGCACAAGGTAACTTTACTTTTGATAACAACGATCTGACCACTTTCGAGGGGATGCCACGCCCGACAGGGGCTTTGGACATCACACTCATCGGGGTGAACACTCTGGTTGACCGGCTTGTGCAAATGGGCCTGCTGCCAGCGGATCAGGCAATGGGGCTGAGAATGATGAGCGGCATGATCCTGCGTCCGGGAAACGGCGAGGATACACTGGTGTCAAAAATCGAGATCTCGCCAGATGGTCGGGTGCTGGCAAATGGTCAGGCTCTGCCGTTCTGAAGCTGTCTTAGCTTGCTTGCGGCCCGATGTTGAGGGCCGCAAGTCGTTCGAACAACAGGTCGGGCTTTGCAATTGTCAGTCGCACGGGCAGGGTCAGTACCTTTTGTCGAAAACTGTCAGGAAGGCGCACGGCGTCTTTCTCGGTGGTGACAAGCTGCGCGCCGGCGGCTTCGGCTTCGGCTTCCAACCGGATCAAAAGGGCGCTGGTCAGCGGCTGATGATCCGAAAGCGCCTGCGTGCGGATGACATCGGCCCCAAGCGTGCGCAACGTGGCAAAGAACTTTTCAGGGTGGCCAATTCCGGCAAAGGCCAAAGTGCGCAAACCGGCCCAGTCCATGCCGGTTTGCAGGGGATCAAGCCGCCCCTGCAAGTGAGGCACACAAAGCGTCTTTTCCCAAAGGGTCGTAAACCGGCTCTGGGCTGTTTGCCCGCCGATTGACAGTACCAGATCGGCACGGCGCAACCCGACCTCCACCGGCTCCCTGAGCGGACCGGCGGGCAGGCATAATCCGTTGCCAAAGCCCATGTGGGCATCAACCACCACCAAAGACAGGTCCTTGATGGCGCAGGGATTTTGAAAACCGTCGTCCATGACGATCGCACGTGCGCCTGCTGCTTCGGCGGCACGAATCCCCGCGGCCCGGTCGCGGGCGACCCAAACGGGTGCGAATGCCGACAGCAACAAGGGCTCGTCACCGACATCGGCTGCGCGGTGGCTGCGTGGATCGACCTGCACCGGCCCCGCCAGTGTGCCACCGTGACCACGGCTGACAACATGAACGCCGGCTCCGATGATCTGGCACAAGGCGATTGTCGTGGGGGTCTTGCCGGTTCCACCGGCATTCAGGTTGCCAACACAAATCACAGGAACATTGGCCCGATAGGGTGCTGTTTCACGCTGCAACCTTCGGGCCGTCGCAGCAGCATACAGGGCACCGACAGGCCGCAACATCTGGGCACGCCATGCCAGTTTATCAGGGGGGGTCGCCCAGAAAAGCGGTTGTCTGGTCATCACGCTCTCCTCATGCGGGGGCGGGTGGCTGTGGATGCGCCTGCTGCACGGCTGACAGGATCAAGGCGACCAGTTCATTTTGCAAAAGCGCTCCTTGGGTTGCGATATCCCAGCCATTGCGCGCAAGCAATGCAGCCTGATCCGGACCAAGCAGGTCTGTGACAGCGCGGGTAAGGTGTGATCCACGTGAAACATAGCGCGCGGCACCGTTGTGCAACAGGGCGGTCAGCTGACTTTGCCATGCTCCGCCATTGGGTCCGCTGATCAAGGCTGTGCCCATAGCGGCGGGTGCCATCGGATCAAGCGCAAGCCCCGTGTCTGACAGCCCGCCTCCCAGAAAGGTAAGCGGTGCCAGCCGGTACCACAGGCCAAGTTCATCAATGCCGTCGACGACAAATATCTGACAGGTCGGATCGGGGTCACCTTCGATATCGCGCTGGCGCAACTGCCAGTTTGCGCGGCGCAAAATCTCAAGCTGTGGTGCAATCTGTTCAGTTTGAAGAACGAGGATCAGCAACAACCGGTGCACCTGTTGGCACGCGGCGGCATGGGCGGCGATGACATCTGCGATTTCGCTGTCCGACGGGCAGGCCGCAAGCCAGAGCGGGCGGCCCTGAAGGTGGCTGGCCAGATACTCTGCCTCGCCTTCATTGCATTTTGGCAGCACCGGGTCGGGTGCCATAGGGCCGCCCCGGTGTACGTGGGCCGGGCCTATGGTGCGGGTGCTTGCTGATTCTGGTATCTCAGTGGTGAAAACGTGGTCGAAACTGCTCAGGTTGGTGCGTGAGGTGCGTTCTTTAAGCGCAGAGGCATCCAGATCGACAAGTGCGTTGGGGATGCCCAGATCGGCACAGAATCGCGCCGGTATCGGATCTGCGTGCCCGATCCAGAGCGCGAAATCAGGGGCCCAATGCGCCACAAAGCGTTTCGCCTCACGAAGGCTTCGCGGCGCGGCTGTGTAAATGATGCAGGTGCTGTTCGCGGCTGTTGGGCCATCAGACGTGTCGCCGGAGGACACATCGGGCACTGGCGCGTCGCGTTCGCCGAGTCGTTCAAGACCTGTCAACAGGAGCGTTACCTGATCCACGTTGTCCGATGCAGCGTCTGCAAGTGCGGCGCGCAGATCATTTAGCGCGGCGATCTGGGCGGTACTTGCGTTTTTCGGGGCATGAACCCAAATTACGGCGCCCGTGGGTCTTTCGGCAGGCGTCGCGCCCAGAAACGCCAGCCGTTTTGGTTGACCGTCGTTTCGCAGTCTTTGAAAAATACTTCTGAACAAAGCGATACACGCGTGTTTGGGGCAAGGGGCTGTATCGTGACTGTTGGATCATTCCGGTCGGGGGAATGCAGGCACGGTTTGGGCGAGTCTATTCAGTGGGGCTATCGGGTCAAGTGTCACTAGGCCTGAAACCGTTTCTCACGGAGTTTGTGTCAGCCGCAACAACGTCTCGGCATGCACGCCGGGGGCCGCGCACAGGGTGCCTTTGGTCAAGGCTTCGGGGCTGTTAAAACGCAGTGTCGCGCCAAACCTGTCTGATACCGTCGCCCCCGCTTCGGTGGCCAGCAGGCAGCCGGCGGCAATATCCCACTCCCAACTGTCGCGCAGGGTGAGCATCGCATCGAACCGTCCCTCGGCCACAAGGCTCAACCGATAGGCAAGCGACGAACGGATATGCCGGGTGACCTGTGGCGGGGTATCGGCCCAGTGCTGTGGCTCGAACGTAACGCGCGCAGCGAGGACATCGGCCCCCTCAAGCTGTGGTCGCGTGCTGGCGCGGAGCGGTCGCCCGTTCAAAAACGCCCCCTGATCCCGGGCCGCGGTGTAAAGTTTTTCGCGTATCGGCAGCAGAACGACCCCCGCGACCGGTATGCCGTTCTCGACGATTGCAAGAGAATGCGCCCAATTATGCTCTCCGGCGGTAAAGGCGCGGGTGCCGTCGATCGGGTCGACCACGAAAACACGGGACCGGCCCAATCGTTCGGGGGTGTCCTGGGTTTCTTCCGACAGCCAACCGTAATCGGGGCGTGCGGCCATCAACGTTTCGCGCAGCATTGCATCGACGGCAAGGTCGGCTTCGGTCACGGGGCCTGCTCCGTCGGCCTTGTGCCAGACCTGATGATCGGATTTCCAGAACGGTGTGGCAATGCGCGCGGCAGCCTGTGCAGCATCGATCAATAGCGCGAGGTCGTCATTCACCGGCAAGTGTCATGCCTTCGACCAAAAGCGATGGCACCACGGTCGACAGATGCGGGCGCGCGTCGTTTGCAGGGATAATCGTTTTCAGCATTGTGCGCAGGTTTCCCGCAATCGTGCATTCGTTGACAGCATAGGCAAGTTGCCCGTTCTCGACCCAGAACCCCGAGGCCCCGCGCGAATAGTCGCCTGTGGTCGGGCTGATGGTCGATCCGATCATCGAGGTCACCAAAAGGCCGGTGCCCATATCCGACAGCAATTCTTCGCGGGATTTGGTGCCTTGGGTCAACGCCACGTTCGTGGTCATCGGCGAGGGTGGAGACGAGACGCCGCGCCCCGCATTTGCGGTGCTTTGCATCCCGAGTTTGTGTGCTGTTGCCAGATCAAGCACCCAGCCGGTCAATATTCCGTTTGCAATCAGGTCGCGCGGGCGGGTTGCCAGACCCTCGCCGTCAAAAAACCTTGATCCGGATACGCGGGGGCGGTGCGGGTTCTCGGTAAGGGACAAAGCGGCGGGCAGGATGTCTTCGCCCAGTGCGTCGCGCAGCCAGCTTGATCCGCGCACGATCGAGGCCCCGTTGATCGCTCCCAGGATATGCCCGATGAGGCTCGAGGACACGCGCTCGTCATAAAGAACGGGAAAGCTGCCGGTTTTCGGGCGTCTGGCGCCGGCGCGCGCCAAGGTGCGTTCTGCCGCTATCCGACCCACGGTTTGGGGGCTGGGCAGATCAGCCCTGAAAATGCGGCCCTCGCCGTAGTAATCACGCTCCATTCCGGTGCCTGATCCTGTGATCGCAACGGCAAAAAGGGCATTGCTGGTCCGCGAATAGCCCCCTGAAAAGCCGTTTGATGTGGCAATGTGGATGTCGGTGGCGCTGTAACTTGACGAGGCGCTTTCGACCTTCGAGATCCCGTCGTGTGACAATGCGGCGGCTTCGGCCTCGCGGGCGGCGGTTTCAAGCTCGGCGGCCGATGGCTCGGCGGCCGGATCACAAAGTTCCAGCGCGGCCATGTCCCATTGCGTTGCTATCTGGTCGGGGGCCGCTTGCAGAATGCTGTCGTCCTCGGGGGCCTCGCGGGCCATCGCAACAGCGCGTTCAGCCATCTCCTGCATCGTGTCGGCACTGGCATCCGAGACCGAAACACAGGCCTGCCGTTGTCCGATCATTACCCTCAGGCCAAGGTCGATGCCCTCCGCGCGCTCGGCTTGCTCCAATGCGCCTGCTCTTACGTCGATAGAAACGGATGTGCCGCGCGCCACGATGGCGTCTGCTGCATCTGCACCCGCGCGGGTGGCGGCTGACAACAACCGTTCCGTCAGAACCTGTAAAGTGTCGGTCATGGCAAGCCTCCGTTTTGTCGTTCTTACTGAGCTAGGTCATTATAGGGGGTTGGGCAAGCCGACACGATCCCGGACGTGAAGAGCGTGCGCTGACAAAAGGCCGCCGACGGCACAGGCGTGCGGTAGCACGCCTGCCATGCCCAACAGGTGAGGAGCATCTTTGATGCCTGTGAACCGGCGGGAGCGCTCCGTTGCATTTAAGCCTTAGGCGGTTTTGCCCGATCCCGTTTACGCAACCGGCCATTAAAACCGGTAATAGCTTACTCGCCCAGCTTTTCATCCAGCAATGTCGCAAAGTCGGCATAGCTCATGTTATTGAACTTTTCGCCGTCAATTACAAACGACGGGGTCGAGGTGATCGCATCGGCTTCGGCATTGGTTTGATACAGCGCAAAAAGGGCTTGTGCCTTGTCTGCGTCCATCAGGCAGGCTTCGAGTGCTGTGTCATCAAGCCCGGCCTTCCGTCCGATCCGGCGCAGATTGCCGGCAATGGCGGTGGCGTCGGTTCCGTTGGTCCACTCTTTTTGCTGGTTGTAAACCATATCGGCAATCCCGAAGTACCGCGCTGGCCCGCCGCAACGCGCAACCATTCCCGCCCACAGACCGTAGCGGTCGAAATAGACTTCGCGATGGACAAACCGGATTTTGCCGGTGTCGATATAATTCGCCTTCAGGTCACCAAAGACATTCTTGTGGAAACTCGCGCAATGGGGGCAGGTGAACGACGCATATTCGATCACGGTGATCGGTGCGTCTTCGGCCCCGAGGGCCATCTCGATGATGCCTGACGTGTCGATCTGTGCGGCCGTGGTGGATTGAGCCTGTGCTGCCGACAGGCTCACGCCGCCGGGCGCCTGTGCTGATGGCGACAGGAAAAACACACCTGCCGCCGTCAAGGCAGCGGCGGCAAAAGAGAACAGAGCGATACGGGGCATGAGGGAACCTTTATTCATTGGTATGGATTTTCAGTGTTTCGGGGAACGTGATCTGGAGAGTACGTTTGCTGCCAGCGCCTCAAGCGCATCTCGCAAATCGTTGCTCTGAATGTTCCGTGTCAGGGCCGTGGCACGATCAAGATGCTGTGCCGTGGGCGCCGGGTTTTTAGGGACGGGAGCGGTGGAAAAAGACGCTTTTCCTTCGGAGAACCCGACCGCGGCGGTCTGGGTGAAGCGGATGCGGGCAATGGCGTTGTATCCGTAACAGGCATTTACCTTTTCGCGCAGCTTTGCCTCTTGCATCTGGATCATCGGGGCTGAGGCGCCTGATACCAGAACCGTGAGCGTCGCACCGAACCCCTGTCTTTTATAACTGACATCGACAGGGCGGGCGGCGGCGGCAATATCGGTGCCGACAATCTCGGCCCAGTGGGTCAGCAGGCGGGTCACGGCAAAGCCGCGCTTTTCACTGGCCGAACGGATCTTCCCCTGAAGCAACCCTGACGCACGCTCGAAACCGCGTTTGCGGCGGCTTTGGGCAGAAGGAGGAGTTTTTGGGGCGGCCATGGTGTTCCTTGTCTTTGTACGATCTATTGTAAGGCTTGTGCGGCTTTGTGCCAGACCATTGCACACAAAAGGGTATAAACATTGCGTGAAACTATCGAAACACCACAGCGGATGAGTGACACGCTTCTGGAATGGTATGATGCGAACGCGCGCGCGATGCCTTGGCGTGTGGCACCGCAGGCGCGTCAGGCGGGCGTCTACCCCGACCCCTATCGTATCTGGTTGAGCGAAGTGATGTTGCAGCAGACAACTGTTGCCGCCGTGCGGAGCTATTTCGCAAAATTCACAACCCTGTGGCCCGATGTGCGGGCGCTGGCGGCGGCGCAGGATGCCGATGTCATGGCGGCTTGGGCGGGTCTTGGGTATTACGCCCGCGCCCGCAATCTGCTGAAATGTGCGCGGGTCGTCGCCCATGATCTTGGCGGTGAATTCCCTCGCAGCAATGCGGCGCTGTTAAAATTGCCCGGCATTGGTCCGTACACGGCGGCGGCGGTGGGGGCGATTGCGTTTGATCTGCCCGAAACAGTGGTGGACGGCAATGTAGAGCGGGTCATGGCGCGATTGCACGGTGTGCAGACCCCCTTGCCGATTGCCAAGCCCGAACTGACCGCGCTTGCGGCGGGGCTCACTCCGATACAGCGGCCCGGGGATTATGCGCAGGCGGTCATGGATCTGGGGGCTACGATTTGCACACCGCGCAATCCGGCCTGTGGGCTGTGCCCGTGGCGAACACCGTGTGTCGCGCGGCGTGCCGGAGATGCGGCTCAATTGCCCCGCAAGGTTCCCAAAACACCCAAGCCGGTGCGGTTGGGTGCGATTTATGTGGGGCGTCGTGCCGATGGCGCATGGCTATTGGAAACGCGCCCCGAGAAGGGGTTGTTGGGCGGCATGCTCGGGTGGCCGACCACCCACTGGGCCGAAAACAGCCTCGAGGCCAAGCCGCCGCTGGATGCGACATGGCGTGAAGCCCCCACAGAGGTCCGTCATACCTTTACGCACTTTCATTTGCGGTTGCGGGTGTTCGTGGCCATTCTTCCGTTGGAGGCGTCGCCTCGGGGTGGGGTTTTTGTGGATAGCTCGGTGTTTGAGGCGACAAACCTGCCGACAGTGATGCGCAAGGCTTATGACGCCGCCGTGCCGGTCTTGTCCTGAAAGTCACATTCCCGTTTAAGGATGGCGTGCCGGTTTGTTACAAAGCGTGTCACCGGAACGGCCGCGGGGCACCGAATGTTTCGGCGGTGACGCTACCTGAAAGATACCTTGGCCCTATCCTGCCCCCGGGCAGGGCTGGTCGGTCCACAATCGGGTGGTGGGGCGAAAAATCTCTTTTCTTGACGGCTGTAGCCCCTTTGCGAATTCTGAATGCCGGAGTTTGCGACCGTAATCATAAGTGCATTCTTGTCTGGAACGGATTGGCTCGGGGATCATTGTGTGCCGGTTCGGGTGGACCCGTTGCCAATTTCGACTGTCGTGATCTGTTCGTAGGGGGGCGTTCTTGGTGGTGGCCTGTGTGGAGGGCACAAGAACCGGAAACGGTTTTGTGACACAGTGTGCGCGCCGGAAAACGAATTCGTGAGGTCGCTATTTTCATCTGCGCAAGGGGGCCATTTTGACTGTATCACAGACGAAATGAACCAAAGGATGCTTATCTCATGGCTGGACGCTGGAAAAACGACCTGAACTGGTCTGACGTGACCCCTCATTCCGACTTTTTGAACCGTCGAAAAATTTTGATGGGGGCAGGGGCTGCCGTGGCCGCGGCCAGCATTGCAGGGCCGGGTTTTGCGCAGGAGGGGCCGCTCAAGCCGAACTCTTACGAGGATATCACGACCTACAACAATTACTACGAATTCGGCACCGGCAAGGACGACCCCGCCCGTTATGCGCACACGCTGACCACATCCCCTTGGTCCGTAAAGATCGACGGCCTGGTGGAAAAGCCAGGAAACTACGGGTTGGAAGACATTCTTTCCAATGTCACCACCGAGGAGCGGATTTACCGCCTGCGTTGTGTCGAGGGCTGGTCGATGATCGTACCGTGGGTCGGTTTCGAGTTGGCCGACCTTTTGAATCGTGCCGGCGTAGGGTCGGGGGCAAAATACGTCAGCTTTGAAACCGCCGACCGCCCCGACGAGATGCCGGGCCTTTCGTACAAAGTGCTGGACTGGCCCTACAGAGAGGGGCTTCGGCTGGATGAGGCGATGCATCCGCTGACGATGATGGCGACAGGATTGTACGGCAAAGAGCTTCCCAATCAGAACGGAGCGCCGCTGCGGCTGGTTGTTCCGTGGAAATACGGATTCAAGTCGATCAAATCGATTGTGCGGATCACGCTGACCGACAAACAGCCGGCAACAAGCTGGAACACCGCCGGTGCCAATGAATACGGGTTCTATAGTAACGTGAACCCCGAGGTCTCACATCCGCGCTGGTCACAGGCGACAGAGCGGCGCATCGGAGGTGGCCTCTTTGCCAAACGCGTTCCGACATTGAAGTTCAACGGCTACGCAAAGCAGGTGGCCGGCCTTTATGACGGTATGGACCTCAAGAAGTTCTTCTGAGGCATTGCAATCGCCCGTTCGGGGCGTGGGTGTTGTTCAACAGAGTGTTGACGGAAACGACACCTCCCCTGAACGTCTGTTCAAAGTGGCAAGGTGGATCCGACCAATGAGCGTTTCAACACAAGTAAACGGCTGGATCAAACGGGTTCCAGCCTGGCCGATCTATTTTGCTGCACCGCTGCCCGTGGCATGGCTGTTCTATCAGGCTGTTATTGGGCAGTTGGGTGTCGATCCGGCAAAGGCCATCGAGCATCAGGTCGGGCTTTGGGGATTGTGGCTTTTGATCGCCGGTTTGGCGATTACTCCTCTTGCACGGTTAACAGGTGTGCGGCTGATCAAGTTCAGGCGTGCCATTGGCATCACCACGTTTTTCTACATTCTGGTGCATCTACTGGTCTGGCTGATCCTTGATGTGCAGATTCTTTCGTTGATCTGGTCTGATATCCTCAAGCGGCCTTACATTACTGTCGGTATGGCAGCCTTTGTCATCATGGTGCCCTTGGTAGTGACATCGAATAATCTTTCGATCCGCAAGGTGGGGGCAGCGCGTTGGAAACAGCTGCACAGACTCACCTATGTGGCAGCGGTGCTTGGAGCAGTGCATTTCGTGATGCTGGTGAAGGGATGGCAGATCGAACCGCTTTTGTATTTGCTGGGAGTGTTGTGTTTGCTGGCCCTGCGTTTCAAGCTTCCGAAAGGGCGCAGCGTGCGGTCCGCATCTGCCCCAACCCGGGTCTGACGCGTCCGAATGTGGCTGTGTGCAGGATGACATCGTGATCCTGTACTCACGCAGAGCGAGTCGGGCCGAATTCGGCAAATGATTCGAACAGCCAAGGGGTCGTTTTGACCGGTTGGTATAAAATGTGTCCCCCTAACCTACTGTTTTTGAGCGTTTATTTTTGTTATTCCGAGATTTTTGTTGATTTACTGAAATAGGGGTTGCGGGTTTGGTTCGGTAAGCCTAGAACCCCTTCAACGGCGGCGCAGAGATGCACTGGCGGGGCGGCAAACGGGAGAAACTGGAGAC
>JBLHUT010000048.1:0-15366 GCA_047629975.1 Paracoccaceae bacterium | reverse complement strand
TGACGGGGCTGGAAAACCTTGTGCGCGATCTTGAGGCAAACAAGGGCGATCTGGTTGTGACCCTGGCCGACAAGGATGCCTTCAAGGTCGGAGAGAACCTTGGAACGACCGAAGGGTCGGTCGTTTTCCGCAACAAGATGTTCGAGTTGATTCAATACGCCCCTAAAACGGAAACGGTTCATAAAACACCGCTTGTGATTTTTCCGCCGTGGATCAACAAATTTTACATTCTTGATCTGAAAGAGAAAAACAGCCTGATCCATTGGATCGTGTCACAAGGCTACACTTTGTTTGTGGTCAGTTGGGTCAACCCTGACGAGAGTTTTGCCGACGTGGGTCTGGGCGATTACATCGAGGACGGATATCTGAAGGCCTTTGATGTGGTCAAGAAGATCACCGGCGAGGATAAACTCAACGCGGTCGGCTACTGCATTGCGGGAACGACTTTGAGCCTGACACTCAGCCTGCTGAAAAAACGCGGTGACTCCCCCGTGCGCTCGGCGACATTCTTTACCGCGTTGACCGATTTTTCGGATCGCGGAGAGGTTGGCGTGTTCCTGAACGACGATTTTGTTGATTCGCTGGAGGAGGAGTGCCACCGCGTCGGATTGCTGGACCGGTTCTTTATGTCTCGGACGTTTTCGTTCTTGCGGTCCAATGACCTGATTTATGCGCCCGCGATCAAAAGCTACATGATGGGCGAGGCGCCGCCGGCGTTCGATTTGCTGTACTGGAATGGCGACGGGACCAACCTTCCGGGGCGGATGGCGGTCGAATATCTGCGCGGGCTGTGCCAGTCGGACAAGTTTGCCACGGACGGCTTTGATCTTTTGGGGGAAACCCTGTCGATCAAGGACGTCGATGTGCCGGTCTGTGCGATTGCGTGTGAAACCGACCACATTGCCGCGTGGAAAAGCAGTTTTGCGGGGGTTCAGAAGATGGGATCGCGCAGCAAGACGTTCATCTTGTCCGAGTCCGGGCACATTGCCGGCATCGTTAATCCGCCCAGCAAAAAGAAATACGGCCATTATCTGAACGACAATCTCAAGGTGTCTGCGGATGACTGGTACAAGGGCGCCGACTTTGTCGAAGGCTCCTGGTGGCCGCATTGGGGAGAGTGGCTCAAAAAACGCTCGGGGGTGCAGGTCGCGGCGCGGGTGCCCGGCTCGGAAGAGTTTCCCGAATTGTGCAAAGCTCCGGGGACTTACGTTCTGGTCTCTCACTAATCGGGATACGGGGGCGGAATGTCGCAGGGCATTCAAATGCTGCAGTGCAGAAAGTTCTTGCAATGCTGCGCTGCAGCATATAGGTATTGGTCATAGGAAATTAGAGCAACCGGCGTTTCGGGGCTCGCATGAAACGGAGAATACCCATGACCAAGAGCAATGATGTGACCAAGATGATGCAAGACATGATGGCGTCGTTCCCGATGGATGCATCTGCCATGCAGGACGCTTTCAAGACGTCCGCCGCACTTGGCGAGAAAATGTCGAAAGTGGCTTTCGAGGCTGCCGAGAAGTCGACCGAGATTTCCTCCAAGTGGACGAAAGAGACCCTTTCGAAAATGGGCGAGATCACGAAAGTGAAAGAAGAGCCTACCGATTACAGCAAGGCGATGACCGATTTCGCATCGTCGCAGGCTGAAATGGTTTCCGAGCACATGGCTGCTTTTGCAGAAGTTGCAAAGAAAGTTCAGATGGAAACTGTCGAGCTGATGATGGCTGCTGGCAAGGACTTCTCCGAAGACGCGTCGGCTGCTGTCAAGAAGGCAACAACCGAAGCGACAACAGCGGCCAAGAAAGCCACTGCAACCAAGTAAGAGAATCCTCTTAACGAGGTGCGTGTGTCGGGGTTTCCTCCTCCCTTCCCTGACATGCCAAGAACGGGCGGGCCGAAAGGCCCGTCCTTTCTGTTTGCGGGCCCCTGTTTTGGCCGCTTGGCGGGGTTAGCGCTTCCAATCCGTCGGGTCCTGCCCTAGGGTTTACTGCACTGCAGCACGGGAGGACCATGGGTGGCAGAGACGAAAACCCTTTTGATCAAGCGCTACGCAAGCCGGCGTTTGTACAACACCGAGACAAGCGATTACGTCACGCTGGAGGATATCGCGCGGTTTATCCGCGACGGGCGCGAAGTGCAGATCCTTGACCTGAAGTCCGGTGACGATCTGACGCGCCAGTATCTTTTACAGATTATTGCAGAGCATGAAAGCCGTGGTGACAACGTGTTGCCGACGAATGTTCTGACAGATCTGGTGCGCTCCTACACCAATCAGGCGCAAAGCGTCGTGCCACAGTTTCTGGCGATGAGCTTTGACATGCTTCAGAATGGCCAGTCAAAGGTCATCAAGAATATCGGAGCGTTGAACCCTCTTGCGACAATGCCCGGCTATGAGGCGATGCGCGTCCAGCAAGAGATGTTCATGAAGGCAATGACCGGTAGCATCGGTGGGACATGGCCAACCCCCGAGGGCGAGGCCACTGATGCCAAGCCCGTCGAGGAGTTGGACGAAATAAAGACCCAGCTTGCGGATTTACAGGCCAAGCTCTCGAAAATATCGAAAAAGTGACGCCAAAGGCCCGATAACTGGTCCGTTTTAAGTGACATGTTGAGGGGCGGATGCGCGCCCCTTTTCCACAAGTCTTGCCATTTTTCGCGATGCTTCGTTCAGCTTTGTGCAAGGCCGCTTATCCGGTCAAGCAAAAGAGGGATCTTGGCCCTGAACCGGAAGAACCCGTGTGTTGCGTGGGGCCAGGCGGCGCGATCATAGGGTCGCATCAGCCGGATCAGGACGGTGCCGTTTTTACCAAGTGCGGAGTCCAGATCGTACAACCGGTCAGCGACAGGGCCGACAGGTGCAAAGGACGTCACGACCTGTGTCAGGCCCTTGTCTTTTGCCCATGCCACGATGTCGCTTGTCTGTGTCGTGCTGACGGCGGCGTGGCCCAGACGCGCGGCGTGGCGGGTCAGACAATCCTCCATGCTTTTTGTTGTGAACTCATGCACCTGCGGGGCGACGATCAAGGGAGATCGTGCGCTTGTCGATGTCAGGGCGGCAACGGAGGCTGGCTTGATGCCTTGCGGCAAGAGCCATCCCGGTGACAGGTCTTCTTCGGTGATCAGGACGCCGCATCCGGTCTTGGGCTCGTGTGTTTCGGTAGGGGGGAGCGGTTGGGCTTGCGGGGCGGATGGCGCGGCAATCGCGGGGGCCTGAACGGCAAGTCCGGTAGGGCGGCGGAACCGTCCTTTTGTGTAGGTCTCGATGTTGTCGGGCCGTGCAAGATAAGTCTTTCCTGGGGTTTGAATGCCCGCCACCCAACGCCATCCCAGCGTATTGCTGGCCGGATCGCCGTCAAGCAAATGGCGCAGGAAAAAATCCGCCCCGAGTTCCCAAGGCAGGTTCAAAGTAAAGATCCAGATCGACGCGAACCACATGCGGGCGTGGTTGTGCAGATATCCCGTGCGCACCAGCTCTTGTGCCCAATGGTCGAAAGGCGCGACCGAGGTTTCTCCGGCGCAGGCGGTTTCCCACGCCTTGCGCAGGCCGGATTCTGTCTGGACACGGTTCAACCCGCGTTGAACACCCTGTTGGTAATCTTGCCAGATGCCGGGTCGCATTTGCAGCCAGCCCTTCCAATACGCCCGCCAAAAGATTTCCTGCACGGCTTTTTCGGCGCTGCCACGCGAATGGCGGGTCAGGATGGCTTGCAGGATTTCTTCTTCGCCAAGCATCCGGTGCCGGATGTAGGGCGACAGGCCCGACACGTGCATGACGTTTGTCGCCCCGAGGTCGTAGTTCCGGTTCGAAGCATAGGCCCGTCCGGCCTTCGGGGCGAAATCGCGCAGGCGCACAAGACCTGCTTCGCGGGTCGGCACAAAGACGGCTGTCGTTCGAGGAGGGGCAATGGTCATTTTTTACTCGCTGTCTGGCTTGTGTGAGAACCTATGGCGATCCTGGCGGGCTTCAAGCGGGTCGGGCGGGTTCACACGCATTGCGGCGGGATGTCGGGCGTAGTTTCCGAACGCAGCCTTTGATTGCATGCGATTTGCCCGTTTGCGTCAATCCTTTCTTCACGAAAACTTGTCAAACGGAAGCGATCTGGGGGCGAGCCCTTGCGGCCCTCCATGGGCATGACTAAGCTTTAGAGAACACAAACGGCGCAGAAACGCTCCCTTACTTGAGGCATTCTCCATGCAAGACCCCTATGAGACCTATATGAACCTTGTTCCGATGGTTGTTGAACAGACCAGCCGGGGCGAGCGTGCCTATGACATTTTCTCGCGATTGCTCAAGGAGCGGATCATTTTTGTAAATGGTCCCGTGCATGACGGCATGAGCCAACTGGTTGTGGCACAGCTTTTGCATCTTGAGGCCGAGAATCCGAAAAAAGAAATCTCGATGTATATCAACTCTCCGGGTGGTGTTGTGACCAGCGGGTTGTCGATCTACGATACGATGCAGTACATCAAGCCAAAGGTCAGCACATTGGTGATCGGGCAGGCGGCATCCATGGGTTCGTTGCTTCTGACTGCCGGTGCAAAAGGCATGCGGTTCTCGCTGCCCAACAGCCGCATCATGGTGCACCAGCCGTCCGGCGGGTATCAGGGGCAGGCGACGGACATCATGATCCACGCCCAAGAAACCCAGAAACTCAAGGACCGGTTGAACGGAATTTATGTCACCCACACTGGGCAAACGCTGAAAAAGGTCGAAGCGGCGCTGGAGCGTGACAACTTTATGTCTGCCGAAGATGCCAAAGAATGGGGTCTCATCGACGAGATCGTTGCGAACCGTGACAAGGACGAGCCCGAGGCGAAAAGCTGATTGCTATAGGGCGACAACAGACCGGTGAGGTGCCAATTTGCGATTGTGCCTCACCAAGGCCTGCCGTAAGCTTACGACGCGGCGGGGCGAACAAGGGGGCAACCCCACAGATCAGGGCTGTAGGCCTAGAGGTAAGTGATGGCAACGAAATCTACCAGCGATAGCAAAAACACGCTTTACTGTTCTTTTTGCGGCAAAAGCCAGCATGAAGTACGCAAATTGATTGCGGGGCCAACCGTTTTCATTTGCGATGAATGTGTTGAGCTTTGTATGGATATCATTCGGGAAGAGACCAAAACTGCCGGCCTGAAAAGTTCGGAAGGTGTGCCCACGCCTAAGGAAATCTGTGACGTTCTTGATGATTATGTAATCGGTCAGGTTCACGCAAAGCGGGTTCTGTCCGTTGCGGTTCATAATCACTACAAACGTTTGAATCACGCGGCAAAGTCGGGCGGTGACATCGAGTTGGCGAAATCCAACATTATGCTGATCGGTCCGACGGGCTGCGGCAAGACACTGCTTGCCCAAACTCTTGCCCGTATTCTCGATGTGCCTTTCACCATGGCCGACGCGACCACGCTTACCGAAGCAGGGTACGTTGGCGAAGACGTCGAAAACATCATTCTCAAGCTGCTTCAGGCAAGCGAATATAATGTCGAGCGTGCACAACGCGGCATCGTTTACATCGACGAAGTCGACAAGATCACTCGTAAATCGGATAATCCGTCGATTACGCGTGACGTGTCCGGCGAGGGTGTCCAGCAGGCTCTGCTGAAGATTATGGAAGGGACCGTGGCGTCTGTTCCGCCTCAAGGGGGGCGCAAGCACCCTCAACAGGAATTTCTTCAGGTCGATACCACGAATATCCTGTTTATCTGCGGTGGTGCTTTTGCGGGGCTTGATAAAATTATTGCCAGACGTGGCAAGGGTTCGGCGATCGGCTTCGGTGCGGATGTCAAAAACGACGAAGAGCGCAGTGTCGGCGATATGTTCACCGAACTCGAGCCGGAAGACTTGCTCAAGTTTGGTCTGATCCCGGAGTTTGTGGGGCGCTTGCCTGTTCTTGCGACGCTGACCGATCTGGATGAAGACGCCTTGGTGACGATTTTGACCCAGCCGAAAAACGCGCTAGTGAAGCAGTACCAGCGTCTTTTCGAGATCGAGGACACGGCTCTCACATTTACAGATGATGCTCTGCGCGCAATTGCAAAGCGTGCGATCGAACGCAAGACAGGCGCACGTGGCCTGCGATCGATATTGGAGGATATCCTGTTGAACACGATGTTTGAGCTGCCAGGGCTGGATTCGGTCCAGGAGGTTGTTGTGAACGAAGAATCGGTAACCTCTGACGCCCAGCCGTTGATGATCCACGCCGATAGCGGCAAAGCAGAGCCTGCTACTGCGGGATAAGGCGGTGATCCGCATCTCTTCCGGCTCTGCATTCGAGCCGGAAGTCGGGTACTGTCGTGTTGTCGTCACGCCGGACGGGTGGGTTTTTGTGTCGGGTTGCGTGGGCAATGATCATGAAACCATGATCGCGCCCGCCGCCGTCGAGGATCAGTGCAGTCTGGCATTGGGGCACGTCGGTGCTGCGCTCAAGCAAGCCGGAGCAGGGTTTCGCGATGTTGTGCGCGTGACCTACATGCTGCCGGACAGACGTGATTTTCCGCTCTGCTTTCCGCTGCTGCGTGGTGCCTTTGGTGATAACCCTCCCGCGGCAACCATGATCGAATGCGGTCTTATCGATCCGGTTTACAAGATCGAGATCGAAGTGACCGCGCGGCTGCCGCTTTAGGCCGCAAGGCAGCCGCGTGCTGCGCTGCCTTGTCGCTGGACCTTGGCGCACGATTGGGTCATACAAATTTTATAACCTTCGGAGGTCGTGATGGGTATTTTGAAGACACTTTTGCGCGCGGTTACTTGGTGGGACGGCCAGACATTGGGTACCCAATGGTTCACGCATCGCAACGGTGTGCGTGTCGGTGACGATGCCCAAGGAAACATCTTTTACGAAACCAAAGACCGCAGCCGTCGTTGGGTTATCTTCAACGGCGAGAATGAGGCAAGCCGCGTTGACCCTGACTGGCATGGTTGGCTGCATAGAACCTGGGACGAGCCTCCGACACGGGCGCCGCTGGTGCATAAGGCCTGGGAAAAACCGCATCAGGAGAATCAGACCGGCACTGCAGCGGCCTATGCCCCCGCAGGATCCTTGCGACAGGACAAACCTGCGAACCGTCAGGATTACGAGGCGTGGACGCCCGAATAATGGCCGAAAACACAGCAGAGGTGATTGTTGGTGGGGTCGTCCTTGCCGTTGCCATCGGATTTCTTGTTTTTGCAGGTCGTGTTACCGGACTGACGAACGGTACCGCATCTGATAGCTATCAGTTGAACGCGAGCTTTCGTTCGGCTGAGGGGATTTCTGTGGGTACGGATGTCAGGCTGGCAGGGGTCAAGATCGGGTCTGTTTCCGATCTGGTCCTGAACGCTCAGACCTTTCGGGCCGATGTCGGTTTTATGCTGGAGAACACGGTTGAGTTGCCGGATGACAGCAGCGTAGCAATTTCGTCCGAAGGGTTGCTGGGCGGTACATTTGTCGAGATTATTCCCGGTGGGTCGCCTTTCACGCTCGAAGACGGTGGTCAGATCGAAGACACGCAGGGGGCGGTCAGCCTTATTGGGCTTTTGTCCAAATTTGTGACCGGCACGGCCCAATGATCCGTGCAACCCTGTTAACGCTGGCGCTTGTCCTGTGGTCATCCCTGGCTATTTCGCAGGAAAATGTGACGTCCGCGCAGGGGGCGACGCTTCGCGGGTTGGATCGCGTCACCGGCGCCTTGGTCGATATCACTCTTGCGGCAGGCGAGATGCAACAGTTCGGTCGGCTTCAGGTAACTTTGGGAGAGTGTCGTTATCCAACGGCGGACCCGTCCTCCAACGCTTACGCCTATCTCTCGATCTTCGATGCGGGGTCACAGCAGGCGCAGGTTTTTCAGGGCTGGATGATTGCGGCTTCGCCGGCACTGAATGCGTTGGATCACCCGCGTTACGATATTTGGGTGTTGCGCTGCAATATGGCCTGAGCCGTCGTATCCGGGATGTGGATATTGAAATCGGCCGTCTGCCTCAGCGCCACTGCAAGCTTTTGACGGTATTCTGACCGGCTAAGTTCTTGTGCGCCCAAACTGCACAGGTGTGGTGTCGTGAACTGGGTGTCAAAAAGTGAGAACCCTCCAAGGCGCAATCGATCAATAAGATAAGCCAGTGCGATTTTCGAGACATTGTCCCTGCGGGAGAACATGCTTTCGCCGAAAAATGCCCCCCCAAGAACCACGCCATAGACCCCTCCCACAAGCAGGTTTCCATCAAAAACCTCTATCGAATGGGCGTGCCCGGTCTTGTGCAATGCTTTGTAAAGCGCAAAGATTTCCGAATTGATCCATGTCTCTGGGCGGTCTGCGCATTGGGTCACGACTTCGCAGAAGGCAGTGTTCTTACGGATATCGAAAGGCGTGGTGCGAATGTGGCGTCGCAAGGAGCGAGAGATGTGAAACTGCTCAAGCGGAAAGACGCCGCGCGTGGTCGGATCGACCCAGAAAATCTCTGGGTCGTCACGACCGTTGGCCATGGGGAATATCCCGCTGGCATAGGCCCTTAGCAAGAGCTCTGGTGTCAGGGCATCTTGCATCTGATTGCTATTGTTTGACTTTTTCTTCCAGCCACCGCTCAAGCCAGTGAATGGTATAGTCGCCCTTTAGAATGTCGGGCTCCAAAAGAAGGTCACGAAACAGCGGCAAAGTGGTATCAATGCCGTCGATCACCAACTCCCCCAGTGCCCTGTTGAGACGTGCCAACGCCTCGGGACGATCGCGGCCGAACACGATCAGTTTACCGATCAAACTGTCGTAATAAGGTGGGATTGTGTAACCGACATAAAGCGCCGAATCCATGCGGATACCCAAGCCTCCCGGAGCGTGAAACGTGGCAATCGTTCCGGGGCAGGGTGAGAAATCGGGCAGTTTTTCGGCATTGATACGCACCTCGATCGCGTGGCCGTTTACCTTCAGATCGTCTTGGGTAAACGACATCGGCATGCCTTGCGCGACCTGAATTTGTTCGCGCACAAGATCAACGCCGAAAATCGCCTCTGTTACAGGGTGCTCGACCTGCAGGCGGGTATTCATTTCTATGAAATAGAACTCGCCGTCTTCGTAAAGGAATTCGATTGTGCCTGCACCGCTGTATTCAATACGTGCCATGGCATCGGCACATGTTTTTCCGATGCGTGCGCGCAACTCCGGAGTGATCGAAGGGCCGGGGGCTTCTTCGAAAACTTTCTGGTGGCGCCGTTGCAGCGAGCAATCGCGCTCGCCAAGATGCACAGCTTTTCCCTTTCCGTCGCCAAAGACCTGAATTTCGATGTGGCGTGGTTTGGTCAGGTATTTCTCGATATAGACTTCGTCATTGCCGAAGTTGGACTTGCCCTCGGCGCGCGCGGTGCGAAAGGCGGTTTCAAGATCGGCTGGCGTTTTCGCAAGCTTCATTCCGCGGCCACCACCGCCGGCCGTTGCCTTGATGATAACCGGATAGCCGATCTCGGCGGCAACCGTCTTGGCGGTTTCATAATCGGCCACACCGCCATCAGACCCGGGCACACACGGCACGCCAAGAGCCTTCATCGTATCCTTTGCGGTAATCTTGTCGCCCATCATCCGGATATGCGCAGCCGTGGGACCGATAAAGGCGATGCCGTGATCCTCGAGCACCTGAACAAACGCGGCATTTTCAGACAAAAAGCCGTATCCGGGGTGAATAGCACTCGCTCCAGTGATTTCGCAGGCCGAAACGATCGCAGGAACCGACAGATAGCTTTGCTGGCTGTTGGGCGGGCCAATGCAGATCGCCTCGTCGGCCATGCGAACATGCATCGCGTCGCTGTCGGCGGTTGAATGCACGGCCACGGAAGGAATGCCCATTTCCCGGCAAGCCCGGATAACACGCAGGGCGATTTCGCCACGATTGGCGATCAGGATCTTGTCGAACATCATTCGATGATCATCAACGGTGCGCCGTATTCCACGGCGGTGCTATCCTCGATCAGGATACGCTTAACGGTGCCAGCGTGGGGGGCATGAATTTGGTTCATCGTCTTCATGGCTTCGATAATCAGCAGTGTTTGCCCTTTGGTTACGGTGTCTCCGACATTTACAAACGCGCCAGAGCCCGGTTCGGCCTGAAGGTAGACTGTGCCGACCATGGGCGATGTGACCGCACCGGGGTGAAGGGCGGGATCGTCGGCGGCGGCGGGCGCTGCGGCTGCCGCTGCTGCAGCAACCGGTGCCGCCAGGGAGGCCGCGACGGGGGCCGCGGCAGCCACAGGGGCCATCTTGATCTGGCGGCTGACACGCACATTCAGGCTGTCGTCCTCCCCGTATTCGCGCTTCACCTGAAGTTCGGTCAGGTCGTTGGCCTTGAGTACTTCGGCGAGCGCCTGAATGAAGGCCACGTCCGCGTCATGGGATTTTTCTGTCATGTTGTCCTCATCGGTTCGCCATCCACACGTTCAATATCTGCAATTCGGATATTCGTGTGTGCAGGTCTCGCAGTTTCTTTTTGTCTTATACGGAAAGTGATTGCCCGAAGTAAGGGGCAGTTCAAGCGAAAGAAGCCGGGTTTTGCGCCATCTTGCATCGAAAACGGGTGCCAGAGACGTTCGGCTGGTCGCTTTTGCGGCTGTTTTGCAAAGTGACCGGTGTTTAGAAATTTACCATTTGATAAAAAATCGGACCTGTGCAAGCTTTTTACCAAAGGTGACATGCGGCTTGGGAGACGACGATGACCAAAACATCAAGCATAACCGGACCAACGACCCCCGGGATAGTTTCGGGCCGTATGAGGGCCGAGGACTATGAGGCCGGTTTTGCGGATATGCATCCGGCTCTGGATGCGCACGAGGCGGCGGTTGCGGCGGATCGTTGCTATTTCTGCTATGACGCGCCGTGCATCACAGCGTGCCCGACAGACATCGACATCCCGCTTTTCATTCGCCAGATCCAGACCGGAAAACCCGGCGATGCTGGCAAGACGATCTTTGACCAGAATATTCTGGGGGGGATGTGCGCGCGGGTTTGTCCGACGGAAACCTTGTGTGAGCAGGCCTGTGTCCGTGAGGCCGCCGAGGGGCAACCGGTGGATATCGGCCGTTTGCAGCGGTTTGCAACCGACACGGTTATGGCCCGCGCGGGCCATCCGTTCACGCGTGCACCGGTTACAGGGCGCAAGATCGCGGTCGTGGGGGCGGGGCCGGCGGGGCTTTCGTGCGCGCACCGGCTTGCGATGCACGGGCACGACGTCACCGTGTTTGATGCTCGTGAAAAGGCGGGCGGGCTGAATGAATTCGGGATTGCGGCCTATAAAACCGTTGACGGGTTTGCCGAGGCCGAGGTGGAGTGGTTGCTGCGGATCGGGGGCATCACGCTTCAGACGGGGCGCGCACTGGGCCGGACCCTTGATCTGGACACCTTGAAATCAGAGTTTGACGCGGTTTTCCTTGGGGTCGGCCTGTCGGCGGTCAATGCGCTTGAGACAGACGGCGAAAACCTTGAGAACGTGGTTGATGCGGTGGATTTCATCGCGCGTTTGCGACAGGCGACCAACAAGGCGCAGGTGCCTGTCGGACGTAATATTGTCGTTATCGGCGGTGGAATGACGGCTGTGGACGCCGCCGTTCAAGCAAAGCTTCTGGGCGCTGAATCGGTGACGATTGTGTACCGTCGGGGCCGCGACAAGATGAGCGCAAGCCCCTACGAGCAAGATCATGCCGCCCATTCGGGGGTCCGGATCATCACCAACGCGCAGCCCTTGCATTTCAAAGGCACAGGACCGGTCAGCGAGGTCGAGTTCGGCTATACCCGCAAAGGGCCAAGCGGGTTGGAACCCACTGGAGAGACCTTTACCCTCAAGGCGGATCAGGTGTTCAAGGCGATAGGCCAGACGCTAGGTGATGCGCCGCCGGTGCTGGCGTTCGAGCGGGGCAAGATTGCTGTCACAGGGGCGGGGCGCACCTCGGTCAACGGTATCTGGGCGGGGGGCGATTGCGCGACCGGCGGGGATGATCTGACCGTGACGGCCGTTGCCGAAGGGCGCGATGCCGCCGAAGACATTCACGCCACACTGAGCGGGATCGTTCCCGTGGCCGCCAAATAAGGGAGACTGACAAATGGCTGACCTCACCACCTATTTCGCGGGTATCAAATCACCCAACCCCTTCTGGCTCGCCTCGGCGCCGCCCACTGACAAGGAATATAACGTGCGTCGCGCGTTTGACGCTGGCTGGGGCGGTGTCGTGTGGAAAACACTGGGCAGCGAGGGACCACCGGTGGTCAACGTGAACGGCCCGCGCTACGGCGTGATTTACGGCGCGGACCGACGGCTTTTGGGGCTCAACAACATCGAGTTGATCACCGATCGCCCGCTGGAGGTGAACCTGCGCGAGATCAAGGCCGTTAAACGCGATTATCCTGACCGCGCCATGATTGTCAGCATAATGGTCCCGTGCGAGGAACAGGCGTGGCGCGATATTTTGCCCTTGGTGGAGGACACCGGTGCCGACGGGATCGAGTTGAACTTTGGCTGCCCGCACGGCATGTCAGAGCGCGGAATGGGAGCGGCTGTCGGGCAGGTGCCCGAATACATCGAAATGGTGACGCGTTGGTGCAAGCAATATTCGCGGATGCCTGTGATCGTAAAGTTGACCCCGAACATTACCGACGTGCGCTATCCGGCCCGCGCAGCCAAGGCAGGCGGCGCTGATGCAGTGTCTTTGATCAATACGGTCAGCTCGATAACATCGGTTAATCTGGATACGATGTCGCCTGAACCTTCGATTGACGGCAAGGGTAGCCATGGCGGTTTTTGCGGCCCTGCGGTCAAACCGATCGCGCTGAACATGGTCGCCAGCATCGCGCGGGATGCCGAAACCCGCGGCTTGCCGATCAGTGGTATCGGCGGGGTCACCACGTGGCGCGATGCGGCCGAGTTTCTGGTTCTGGGTGCGGGCAATGTTCAGGTCTGCACCGCGGCGATGACCTATGGCTTCAAGATCGTCGAGGAAATGAAGTCCGGCCTGTCAAGCTGGATGGATGAGAAAGGGTATTCAAGCGTCGCCGAGGTTTCGGGGCAGGCGGTGCCGAATGTGACGGAATGGCAGTATTTGAACCTGAATTACGTCACAAAGGCCCGTATCAGTCAGGATGATTGCATCAAGTGCGGGCGCTGCTACGCCGCCTGCGAGGACACGTCCCATCAGGCGATCTCGATGTCGCCGGACCGCGTGTTCGAGGTGATCGATGCGGAATGTGTGGCCTGCAACTTGTGCGTCAATGTCTGCCCCGTCGAGAACTGCATCACGATGGAGCGTCTGGAGGCAGGCGTCGTCGATCCACGCACGGGCCGGGAGGTCATGGCGGAACCGGCAGACTGGACAACGCATCCCAACAACCCCTCGGCAGTGCAAGCCGCGGAATAGGGCGGGTTACGGGGCAGGCGTCAGCAGCTTGCGAAACAATGTATCAAGATAGTGCGCAGCCTCTGGAAAGGGGTTGCGGCTTTCTGGTTTTGGCAGAACGGCGCGTACCTGTACGTCGAAATCGGCATAGTGCTGGGTCAGGGACCAGATCGAAAAGATAAGGTGATAGGGGTGAACGGGGGCCAGGTGACCGCGCGCGATCCACTCCTCGATCAGCTTTGCCTTTTCGTCGACCAAGGGCTTCAATCCCGCGCCCAGAGTACCCGAAAGGTTTGGTGCGCCGTGCAGGATTTCATTGGCGAACAGGCGGCTTTGGCGCGGCAGGTCGCGGCTCATCTGAAGCTTGCGGTGGACATAGCACAGCAGTTCCTCGACAGGGTCGCCTTGGGCGTTAACGGCGCGCAGCGGGTCTAGCCATGTGTCCATCAACCCAGACAAAAGAGCGGTGTGAATGGCCTCCTTGCCGGGGAAATAATACAGCAGATTGGGCTTTGACAGATCTGCGGCTGATGCAATCTGATCCAGCGTCGCACCGCGAAAACCGTGGGCGGCAAAGACATCAAGTGCGGCTTCAAGGATCGCGTCGGTGTTTTTTTGCTGGATGCGCGTGCGGGGTTTCTGAGCGGTCATCGTGCCTGCTTTTTCCTTTCAAGATCCGCAAGAGGCGGCGCAGTGCCGTGTGTTACCGGCTTTTTCCCGTGGTCCTTTTTGGTGCCTTGCCTGTAAATGCGGCGTTTGCCGGATCGACAGGCATAGCCACGTGGCCTTTTTCTTGACTGCTCTTGGAACCGTGGTAGCGTAATTCTGACCAAACGGTCAACAAAACTTGTGCGGCGCAGTGCGCAGCGCGCTTTGGCAAAAGGATATCTGCAATGGCTGCGCCCGGTGAAAACCTCAAAATCAACGGCGATCGACTGTGGGACAGTCTGATGGAGATGGCCAAAATAGGCCCCGGCATTGCGGGTGGCAACAATCGCCAGACGCTGACCGATGATGATGCCAAAGGACGCGCATTGTTCAAAAGCTGGTGCGAGGCCGCAGGCTGCACGATGGGCCTTGACCAGATGGGCAACATGTTTGCCCGCCGCGAGGGTACAGACCCTGATGCGCTTCCGGTTTATGTGGGCTCTCATCTTGATACGCAGCCGACGGGCGGAAAATACGACGGTGTGCTGGGCGTTTTGGGCGGGTTGGAGATTATCCGCTCCCTCAACGACCTCGGGATCAAGACACGCCATCCGATCGTCGTGACGAATTTCACAAATGAGGAAGGCACCCGTTTTGCGCCCGCGATGCTGGCCTCGGGCGTTTTTTCAGGCATTCACACCCAAGACTTCGCTTATGCACGCAAGGATGCCGAGGGGCTGGCTTTCGGGGACGAACTGACCCGGATCGGATGGCGCGGAGAAGAAGAGGTGGGCGCGCGCAAGATGCACGCCTTTTTCGAATTGCACATCGAGCAGGGGCCGATCCTTGAAGCGGAAGGGCGCGATATCGGTGTTGTGACCCACGGGCAGGGGCTGTGGTGGCTCGAGGTTACGTTGACAGGCCGCGATGCCCACACCGGCTCCACGCCGATGAACATGCGGGTGAATGCGGGGCTTGGCATGGCGCGGATCACCGAGGCCGTGCACCGGATTGCAATGGACCATCAGCCCGCTGCGGTTGGTGCTGTGGGGCAGGCAAACGTGTACCCCAATTCGCGTAACGTGATCCCTGGAAAAGCTGTCTTTACCGTCGATTTCCGGTCCCCCGACCTTGAGAAGTTGACGTCGATGCGCAGCTTGCTTGAAGTCGAAGCGGCAGAAATCGCCAAGGATCTCGGCCTTGGGATATCGATCGAACCGGTTGGCCATTTTGACCCTGTGACCTTTGACGAAGGCTGCGTCAGTGCGGTGCGCGAGGCGGCCGAACGGTTAGGGTACAGCCACATGGATCTTGTGTCAGGAGCCGGTCACGATGCGTGCTGGATCAATCGTGTGGCACCAACGGCGATGATCATGTGTCCCTGCGT
>JBLHUT010000047.1:0-15380 GCA_047629975.1 Paracoccaceae bacterium | reverse complement strand
TCCTGAACCACGATCGTTTCAGGGACCTGCACGTCACGGACGATTTTTTCACGGGTTTCCATGCCGCCCATCGCTTTTTGACGGGCACGATCCTGCTTGCGCTTCATCGCAGCCATCGAACGATGACGACCACCTTCACCACCGGTGAGGGCCTGATTCACGGTCAACTTGCCCGAACGACGATTGTCTTCGCGGGCTTTAGCGGGTTTTGCGCGTTGATCATCAGCGACACGGTCACGCTCGCCTTTGCGAGGCGTCGGTGCTCCGGTCTTCGTGGGTGCGGCGCGTTGTTCGCCCGGCGCACTCGAAGGCGATTCGGATGCGGCCTGTTCAGTCGCTGCAGGCTTGTTGCGCGCTGCGCGTTCTGCTTTTGCAGTTTCCTCGGCTTCGAGTTTTTTGCGAGTTTCCTCTTCGGACTTGGCCTTGAGTGCCTCAACCCGCTCACGCTCTTCGCGTTCTTTGGTTTCAAGATCCTCGCGGCGGCGCTTGCGATCTTCTTCGCGCGCCTTTTCAACAGCCAGACGTTCAGCAGCATCATCTGCTTCGCGCGCCTTAGCTACCTGCAACGCCTTGAGGCGCCGGTCCATTTCCGTATCGGAAATGCCAGCAGGCCGCCGTGACGGATCACCGACAGCTGCGGCGCTGACGTTGCTTTTACCTGCGCCGGGCTTTGGCACCACAACGCGCTTGCGCTTTGTCTCCACAACTACGTTTTTCGTGCGTCCATGGCTGAAGCTCTGCTTCACCTGACCGGGCCGGGACCCACCCGGGCGCAATCCCAGTGTTTTTTTGCCGTCACTGTCGCTCATGCGAATCTATTGTCCTTTCCGAGGCCGGTGCGTCGACATTCAATTCACGCAGGCCTGATAATCTTGCGGCGTCTACTATAACACGTTTCGTGAGTCCACCAGCCGCAAGAGCGGCGTGTATGGCATGGTCGCGTCCAAAGGACAAACCCAATTCCGTAGCAGTAAGACATCCAATAAAAGTGTTGTTCCCTTCGGGAGCCCGAAGCTTTGTTTTGCCGCGTGTCGATCCATCACTCGCCTGCACGAGCACCCGGGCCTCTTCGGTCAAAAGCCATCCTTTGACTTTTTCATAACCTGTAACAGCACGTCCGGCTTTGCGCGCGAGGGAAATCGTATCGATCACGCGGCGAAGCATAATCTCTTCTACAGTTTCGACAAGCCCCTCAGGGAGGGATACGGCCTGTTTTGCACCTCGCGCGAAAAGTCGTTTGTCGACGGCCTTGTTGAGGGCGGCCTTGGTCGAGGCCACCCAGATACCACGACCGGGAAGTTTTTCAGCAAGATCCGGGACGATAACATCCCCCGGACCCACCACAAAGCGAATCAACCCTGCCTTGGGTTGAACCTCTCCTGTGGCGATGCAGCGCCGTTCCGACGCCTCATCGTGATCCTTTTTGCTTCCGCCGCGTGCCATGATGTCTCTCCGTGGGGGCCTTTACTTCAGGCACCCGCCTCCTGTGCTTCGGCGGCGGCTGCCACGGCTGCGTTGTCCGCCACCAGATCGTCCGGATCGACCCAACCAAGCGCAACCCGGGCCGTCATGACCATCTCTTGGGCGTCGGCAAGGCTGACGTCGAATTTCTCCAGAACGCCTTCGTCTTTTTTGCGTTCGCCGTTTTCGGTTGTCCAGCCACCGGCCAGCTCCCAATCGGCGCAGGTTGCGAAATCCTCAAGCGATTTTACGCCGTCCTCACCAAGAGCCTGAAGCATTTGCGGTGACAGCCCGGAAAAGTCGATCAGGGATTGCTCGACACCAAGTTCAACAGCCTTTGCAAGGGCTTCGCGGTTTGCGGCTTCAAGGTGATCGCGGGCGCGGGCCTGCAATTCAGACGCGGTATCGTCGTCGACGCCGTCAATAACCAACAACTCGTCGACTTCGACATAGGCGACTTCTTCCAGATTTGTGAACCCTTCGGATACCAGAAGTTGGGCAAAGAATTCGTCAAGATCAAGCGCATCCATAAAGAGCTTTGTGCGCTCTTCGAATTCGGCCTGACGGCGTGAACTTTCTTCCTCTTCGGTCATGATGTCGATATCGAGGCCGGTCAACTGCGACGCAAGACGCACGTTCTGGCCGCGCCGTCCGATGGCAAGCGAAAGTTGCTCGTTGGGCACAACCACTTCGATGCGCTCGGCTTCCTCGTCGATCACCACTTTCGAGACTTCGGCGGGCTGAAGCGCGTTGACAAGGAATGTCGCGGCATCCTCGTTCCACGGAATAATGTCGATTTTCTCACCCTGCAGCTCGTTCACGACAGCCTGAACACGGCTTCCGCGCATGCCGACGCAGGCGCCGACAGGGTCAATCGAGCTGTCATAGCTGATCACGGCGATCTTTGCACGGCTGCCCGGATCACGGGCCACGGCCTTGATTTCGATAATGCCGTCATAGATCTCGGGCACTTCCATCTTGAACAACTCGGCCATGAAATCGGTCGCGGTGCGGGACAGGAAAATCTGCGGGCCACGGGCCTCGCGGCGTACGTCCTTGATGAAGCACCGGATGCGGTCGCCGTTCCGATAGCTTTCGCGGCCGATCTTTTCGTTGCGGCGCAAAATGCCTTCGCCCCGACCCACATCGACGATGATGTTGCCGTATTCCTCGCGCTTGACGACACCGTTGATGATTGTGCCGGTGCGATCGCGGAATTCTTCGTACTGGCGATCACGCTCTGCTTCGCGGACTTTTTGCAGAATCACCTGCTTGGCGGATTGGGCGGCAATCCGGCCCATTTCGACCGGGGGGACTTCTTCGCTGAACACTTGGCCAACGGCGGGGTCGGTCATGTAATCCTTGGCTTGCGCCACGGTCATTTCGGACTGGTAGTTCTCGAGCAGGTCGTCTTCGACCACGGTGCGCACGCGCGTAAACGTCGCACGCCCTGTTTTGCGGTCGATTGCCACGCGGATGTCCATCTCGCTGCCGTAGCGGGACTTGGCCGCGCGTGCGAGGCTCTCTTCCATCGCTTCGATCACCAGTTCGGGGTCGATCATCTTTTCGCGGGCGACGGCCTCGGCTGTTTGCAGCAGCTCAAGCTGGTTGGCAGAAGTAATAGCCATGGGGTCAGTCCTCCTCGGGGGCGGTTTCTTCGGTTATTTCATCAAATTGTGATTCGTCGACGACACCGGATGCCTTGCGCTGGCGCAGCATCTCGCGGATCAGATCGTCGGTCAGAACGAGTTTGGCATCGGACAGCCATTCGAATTTCAGCCCGATCGTGCCTTCTTCGATGTCGATCAAAACCTCGTTTCCGTCGGTTCCGGCAAGCTGCCCCTTAAAGCGGCGGCGTCCGTCGAACATTTCTGATGTCTCGATCTTGGCCTCGTATCCTTCCCACGCGTCAAAGTCCTTGAGCCGTGTCAGGGGGCGGTCGATGCCGGGCGAGGAGACCTCGAGTGTATATTCTTCTTCGACAGGGTCTTCGACATCCAGAATCGCCGACACAGCAGTCGAAATGGTGGCACAATCATCGACTTCGATCCCGCCATCCGGGCGGTCGGCCATGATTTGCAGGATCTTGGTTTTTCCCGACATCAACCGGATGCGCACCAGCTCGAACCCGAGATCTTCGATCACAGGGGTGATGATGTTCGCAATCTGTTGGTCGATATTTGTTTTGGCGATCAGTTCAGACAAAGCACAATCCAGCGTATAAGCACAAAAAAACGGGCGCGCGGCCCGTCACAAGTTCCGGTGGGTACGGGGTGTGGAAGCCCGTACGCCGCTAATACGGTCGATATAGGCCCGCGTCGCCGCAAATACAAGCAAAGGATTTTCCGCCTTATCAAAAAACATAAAAGGACGCGTGTTTAATGTAACCGATTGCTGTTAGAGAGACGGCGAAAAGTCAAGGAGCGCGAACCACCATGCATGTAGAGACGACCGCATTGCCGGGTGTACTAATTCTAACGCCGAAGCGATTCGGCGATGAACGGGGATTTTTCTCGGAAACCTACAACAGGAATGTTCTGGCTCAACACGGTGTCACCACCGAGTTTGTTCAGGACAACCATTCGTTGTCGCAGGCATCGGGCACAGTACGCGGTCTGCATTTTCAAGCGCCGCCTCGTGCGCAAAACAAGCTGGTGCGCTGCGGTCGCGGCTGTCTGTTCGATGTCGCCGTCGATATCCGGGTTGGATCCGCCACTTTCGGGCAATGGGTCGGGGTTGAGCTAACCTTCGAGAACGGCAAGCAAATGCTGGTTCCCAAAGGGTTCGCCCACGGTTTTGCAACACGTGCGCCGGATACCGAGATCATTTATAAATGTTCTGATACCTATGCTCCGGACACCGAAGGGGCGATCCGGTTCGATGATCCCGACCTTGGAATTGATTGGGGGCTTACCGGCCCTGCAATCCTTTCGGATAAAGACGCGGTCGCACCGATGCTGTCACAAATTGACAGCCCATTTGTTTTTTAAAGGGTAAAAGATGAAAATTCTGGTCACTGGGGGCGCGGGCTTCATCGGGTCGGCTGTTGTGCGCCAAGCGGTCGCGGCAGGGCACGCCATCGTTAATGTCGATAAGCTGACCTATGCGGCGTGTCTGGATAATATAGCCAGCGTTGCCGATGATCCGCTTTACGCATTCGAGCAGGCCGACATCTGTGATGCCGACGCTATGGCCCGCATCCTTGAGGCGCACTGCCCTGACGTGGTGATGCATCTGGCGGCCGAATCGCATGTTGACCGGTCGATCGACGGGCCGGCGGAGTTTATTCACACCAACATTACCGGCACCTATGTTCTGCTTGAGGCGGCACGCGCCTTTTGGGTGGCACAGGGCAAACCGGCGACATTCCGGTTTCACCACATCTCGACCGACGAGGTTTTTGGCTCACTTGGGGCAACGGGGATGTTTACGGAATCCACTCCCTACGATCCGCGCAGCCCCTATTCTGCGTCCAAGGCCAGCAGCGACCATCTGGTGCGGGCATGGCATGAAACCTATGGTCTGCCGGTTGTGTTGACCAATTGCTCGAACAATTACGGCCCGTTCCATTTCCCCGAGAAACTGGTGCCGGTGGTGATCCTGCGGGCTTTGGCGGGGGAGCCTATTCCGGTCTACGGGGCGGGCGACAACGTGCGCGACTGGCTTTATGTCGAGGATCACGCAGATGCGTTGTTGACCGTTGTGCAAAAGGGGGCTGTCGGGCGCAGCTATAATATCGGTGGCGAGAACGAGGCAAAAAACATCGATCTTGTGCGGATGATTTGCGAAATTCTGGACCGGTTGAAGCCGGCGGCAACGCCTTATGCCGAACAGATCACTTTTGTCACCGACCGCCCCGGACACGATATGCGCTATGCGATCGACCCTGCGCGGGTTCGCACCGAGCTGGGCTGGCGGCCGTCGGTCACGTTGGAGCAGGGGCTGGAAAAGACTGTGCAATGGTATCTTGATAACGCGCCGTGGTGGAAAGCGCTGCAAGCGCGCCAAGGCGTCGGTGCCCGTTTGGGAACCAAGGCATGAAGATCGTCGTTTTTGGCAAGTCCGGTCAGGTTGCGACCGAATTGCAACGACAGGGCGATGTGGTGGCTTTGGGGCGCGGGGATGCCGATTTTGCCCGTCCCGCCGATGTTGCAGCCGCGGCCGAGGGGCTGGCGGCGGATGTTTTCATAAATGCCGCAGCCTATACCGCGGTCGATAAGGCTGAAACCGAAGAGGCCGAGGCCACGGCGATAAATGGCACTTCGGTTGCGATACTGGCAAAGGTCGCGGCCCGGCGGGGCATCCCTTTGCTGCATGTGTCCACCGATTATGTTTTTGCAGGTGGCGGCACGGCCCCTTGGCAGCCTGATGACGCGACCGGCCCGCTTGGTGCTTATGGGCGTTCCAAACGGGTTGGAGAACAGGGTGTTGTTGCGGCTGGTGGTGCTTTTGCGATTCTTCGTACGTCCTGGGTGTTTTCGGCGCATGGCGCGAACTTTGTCAAAACGATGCTGCGTCTGGGCGCGCAGCGGGACGCGCTGACGGTTGTGGGGGATCAGATCGGCGGGCCGACTCCGGCGGCCGATATCGCGGCCGCGCTGCTACGGATGGCGGACAGGTTTGTGGCTGGAAAAGTCAACAGCGGGATCTATCACTATTCGGGCGCGCCCGACGCAAGCTGGGCCGACTTCGCCCGCGAGATTTTTGCGCAAGCGGATCTGAAGTGTGCGGTAACGGATATCCCGACGGCGGCGTATCCGACACCGGCACAACGCCCTGCAAATTCACGGATGGATTGCAGCACCCTCGAGCGGGATTTCGGCCTGCTGCGCCCTGACTGGCGGGCGGGCTTGGCACAGGTTTTGACTGAATTAAAGGCGGTTTGAGATGGCACAACGCAAAGGCATTATTCTTGCAGGGGGCTCTGGCACCCGACTTTACCCGATCACGATGGGTGTTTCGAAACAGCTTTTACCGCTGCACGACAAGCCGATGATCTTTTATCCGCTGTCGGTGCTGATGCTGGCAGGTATCCGCGAGATCGCAATCATCACAACACCCGAAGACCAGTCCCAATTCCAACGGCTTATGGGCGATGGAAGCCAGTGGGGGCTGTCGCTTACGTATATCGTGCAGGCATCGCCCGATGGTCTGGCGCAGGCCTATCTGCTTGCCGAAGGTTTTCTTGACGGGGCGCCTTCTGCGATGGTTTTGGGCGACAATATCTTTTTTGGCCATGATTTGCCGTTGCTGCTGGCGAATGCCGACAAAAAACTGGATGGCGGCACAGTGTTCGGGTACCGTGTGGCAGACCCCGAACGCTATGGGGTGGTTGATTTCGACACCAGCGGCAAGGCCCGTGCGATCGTTGAAAAGCCCGAGGTGCCGCCGTCTTCGTATGCGGTGACGGGGCTTTATTTTCTGGATGGTTCCGCGTCGGAACGGGCCCGACAGGTAAAACCCTCGGAGCGCGGCGAACTTGAGATTACGACGCTGCTGGAAATGTACCTGCACGACGGTCTGTTGTCTGTGGAACAGATGGGGCGTGGCTTTGCTTGGCTTGATACCGGCACTCACGCGAGCCTTCTGGATGCGGGGAATTTTGTGCGCACGTTGCAAGACCGTCAGGGTCTACAGACAGGATGCCCCGAAGAGATCGCATTCGAGGCGGGGTGGATCGACGCGGTACAGTTGCGCGCGCGTGCGGCATTGTTCAAGAAAAACGATTATGGCCGCTATCTGCTGCGGCTTGCCGATGAATGACAGCCCGGTCTAGCTGTCGATGGGCAAGGGAGCAGGTTGGCGGGGGCTAAGCGAGACCCCGCCAGTCACCAGCGTCCACCACAGCTTTCCGTTTTGCTCCTGATGCCACGCAAACCCTAGATCACGGGCCGCCGGATCAAGGATCACGTCGCGCGTGCTGGGCTGTGCCATCCACGCATCGAGTGTCTGCAATTCTGTTTCATAGGTCTCCGAGATATTCTCGCCGATCAGAAGGCCCGGATAACCGGTGCGCGCAACGCGGTCGATCGGTGACGAGGCATCTGATCCGAAGTGCCACGGCCGGTTCTGTGCGGCCATGTCGCGCGAGTGTGCTGCTGCCGCGGCGTTCAGTTGAGAGTTCAGCACAAGCGGAGCGACACCCGCCTCTATCCGGCGCAGGTTGACCGCTTCGAGCAGGCGGTCCTGCACTTTCACTCCTTGTGCTGCTGATATGCGATAGACCTTCGTGCTGTCCGCGCTTTGGACCAATGGTCCCGCATCACAACCTGCCAGCACCAGAAGCCCCAATAGCATTACCGAAAAGACACGCATCATCAAAATTGCCACCCATTGCACGTTCTGTGGCCTTTGACATAGCGGGCAAACCATTGCGGAGCAAATGTATCTGGGCAAAGATTGGCCCGAACACGTGTGTTTGAATTGCGATTGCGTCTTTGGGGCCATAGCATAGGATGCAACACGACACAAAAGACGAGGGTGACATGCCGTTTACGAACAAGCCGATGCTGAACAGGCGACTGTTTCTTGGAACCGGTGCTGCAGCACTTGGTGGGTTGGCCGCGCCAGTGATGGGGCAAGTCGCCAGCACCGAGCTTGAGGCCGCCCCCCAAGAGGCTGTTCGTCATAACATCTCGAGTTTCCGGTCGCTTGATTGGCAGCCATATTTCCCGTCACTCGAAAACGGGGCTATTCTTGTGGATATCGATTCGCGGGCCTTGCACTATTGGTCCGAGGACGGTGAGACCTATAAACTTTATCCGTCGTCCGTGCCATTGTCTGACGATTTGACGCGGCGGGGCCGGACAGAGGTCACCCGCAAGGTAGAGGGGCCGTCTTGGGCACCGACGCCGTCCATGAAAATTCGCAACCCCGAATGGCCAGATTTTGTGGGTCCGGGGCCGGATAACCCGATGGGCACCCACGCCTTGTATCTGTCATGGAAATACTACCGGATCCACGGCACCCATGATACGCGCAAAATTGGCCGAAAGTCATCAAACGGGTGTATTGGGCTTTATAACGAGCACATTGCGCAGCTGTTCGAGATCACGAAAAACGGCACTCAGGTGTTGCTAATTTAACCACATTCCGACCCAATTGAGAGCGCTGACCCGAGCAGCTAATTGCAATCTCTACGGTAGGATGCGATTATGCTTTCACGAGGGATTTGTTTTTTTGCGCGGAGCGTCCTCAGTTCAGGTTCCGTGATTTTACTGGAGATTAACATGAAAAAAGTCGCACTCGCTGCTGCTCTTTCGTTCGCCGCAACATCCGCATTTGCTGGTGGCATGAGCGAGCCCGTCATCGAGCCAATGATCGTTGAAGCCGAGACTTCGTCTTCCGACGGCGGTCTGCTTATCCCGATCGCGCTGCTGCTTGTAATTGCTGCTGTCGCATCGAACTAAGACTTCCGGCAACGGAATACAAAAAGGCGGTTGCCATTTGCAGCCGCCTTTTTTGTGTCTTGTTCCGTGAACCTCGGTAACCGGGAAGGCATTTCTATCAACACCCTCCCGATCGGTTAATCAGTCAAGCCAACCCTTCAGGTTAGTTTCGATGACTTCGGTCAATGCTTTGATGTGGGCGTCGTCATCGTTAAGGCACGGAATATAGGTGAAGTGTTCACCACCAGCCTCTTCAAAGCTTTCGCGGATTTCTTCATTGATCTCTTCGAGTGTCTCGATGCAATCGGACGAAAACGCAGGCGCGATCACGGCGATCTTTTTCTTGCCGCCTTCGGCAAGCCGTGCGACCTCCTCAACCGTATAGGGCTGAAGCCATTCTTCGGGGCCAAAACGGCTTTGGAATGTTGTTTTTATCTGTGTGTCGTCCCAACCAAGCCGTTCCTTGAGCAAGCGGGTCGTTTTCTGGCACTGGCAGTGGTACGGGTCGCCTTCCATAAGATAGCGGACGGGAACGCCGTGATAGGAACATACCAGAATGTCCGGCTTTGTTTCCATCAAGGCATAGCTGCGTTCAACCGATTGGGCGAGCGCGTCAATATATGTCGGGTTCTCGAAATACGCGGGCACGGTGCGTGCATCAGGTTGCCAGCGACCTGTCATCAGTGACCGGAAAAACTCGTCGTTCGCTGTCGCCGAAGTTGCACCGGCATAGTGTGGATAGAGCGGGAAGAACAAAATCTTCCGGCACCCCTGATCGCGCAGGGCCTGTACCTTTGATTTTGTGGACGGGTTGCCATAGCGCATGCAATATTCGACGACGACATCATCGCCGTACCGCGCTGCGAGCGTTTCCTTCAACTTGGCGGTTTGCGCCTTGGTGATGGTTGCCAGCGGGCTTTCACCGGCTTCGTGGTTCCAGATGGATTTGTACGCCGCACCTGATGAAAAGGGCCGCTTTGTCAGAATCACAAGCTGCAACAGCGGTTGCCAGATGAATGGTGAATAGTCGATCACCCGACGATCAGACAGAAATTCGTTCAGGTAGCGCCGCATCGACCAATAGTCATACCCGTCTGGCGTGCCCAGATTCGCGACAAGAACACCAACCTTCGGGCGTTTGACCGCCGGATGTTCGGCGGGAAGATGCGCGTTTGCTTGCGCTGTCGCAGCATCGACCTCGGTAAAGGCGGGCGTCGAGTTCGAGTCCAACATCATGGCGTCCTGTTTCCGTGCTAATGAACTTTATACGTCCACATAACGGCTTTGGATCAGAGGTCAATCGTTCGAAATGTCCCGCCCCTCAGACAGCGGGGCCTCCAAGGTGCCCAAAGCTTCGGCCAGACGTGTCGTCGCAGACCCTGGACGCAACGGTTTTGGCTGATCGTCAGAGGGTGCCCAACCTGCCAGAAAAATCAGCTCGAAGGTGGCGGTGACGCGGCCGTCGTCTTGCTTATGTGCTTGTGAATAAGCTTCTGCGGCCTGCATGAACACCGCACGGCGAACCGGTTGCGCATGGCGCGCCGCAAGTGCATTTCCCTCGCCCATTGCCCGCAGATCGCGCATCAGATGCAGCGCGCTGTCATAGGCGACAGTCAAGGGCAGGCTGTCGGCGACGGGCATGGCGAATTTTGCGCGCTGCAACGCGGCCCCCAGATCGCGAATGTCGGCCATGGGGGCAATGCGCGGGGCAAGGCCACCGGTGATTCGTGCTTCGGTAGCGGCCAGAACAGCCCGCAATTCCTTGAGCGTTTGCCCCCCGAACAAGCAGCCCAGAAACAGCCCGTCCGGTCGCAGGCCGCGCCGCGCCTGTACCAGTTGCCCGATAGGGTCATCAGCCCAGTGAAGCGCCATGGCATGCACGATCAGATCACGCGAGGCAGGCGCAATGGTAAGTGTGTCGGTATCACCGGTTTGGTCTGCATCTGGCCAAAGCTGGTTCCACAGGGTGGGAAATCCGGAAATTACAGACACGTCGGTAAACGGTCTGTTAACCTCTTTACGTCTCTCATGCAGTTCATCCGCGGCAATCCGGTGAAGGAAGTCGGCGATTCCCCCACGGGTGGCGCGGAGGCGGTTGCGGGCAAGCTGTGTGCGGTCGGTAAGGTTTTGCATGATGGACAAAGGGTAGGGCTCTATGGGTGCGATGCAACGGTTAATGCACTTGGTGTATCCTCCGCAATGCGCCAGTTGTGGTGATATTGTCGGCAGCGAAGGGGGCTTGTGTGGCCCGTGCTGGCGCGAGACGCCATTTATCACCGGTCTGGTGTGTGATGCATGCGGTGTCCCCCTTCCCGGTGACGATACGGGTGTGGCAGATCCTGCACCGCATTGCGATGCATGTCTGAGGGCGGATCGGCCTTGGACGCGTGGTCGCGCGGTGATGCTCTATAAGGATAACGGCAGGCGAATTGTGCTGGCGCTCAAGCATGGCGATCGCACGGATACTGTACCGGCGGCGGCTGCATGGATGGCCCGGGCGGCCAGGCCTCTGATCAAGCAGGAAATGATGATCGCGCCGGTCCCTTTGCATTGGTCCCGATTGGTAAAGCGACGGTATAATCAGGCCGCATTGCTGGCGCAGGCATTGGCGGGCGAGTTATCGCTGTCTTATTGCCCCGATCTGTTGCTGCGTCAGCGCGCAACAGACAGCATGGAGGGAAAGGGCCATGATGCGCGGTTTGCCAATGTTGCGCAGGCCATCGTGGCGCATCCGGGTCGCAAGCACCTTTTGTCAGGGCGAAGGGTCATGTTGGTTGATGACGTTATGACCTCCGGGGCGACCTTGGGGTCGGCATCCGAGGCGTGTCTGGCGGCTGGTGCGTCCGAGGTTTGCGTGCTGGCACTGGCGCGTGTGGCAAAGGATGCCTAGATAATGACGGAACCCTTTGTAATTTGCCTGTTGAGGAACCCGTCATGCAGTCTGTTGAACTTTATACCTCGCCGATGTGTGGCTTTTGCCACGCCGCCAAACGCCTTTTGACCGGAAAAGGGGTCAGCTTTTCCGAGATTGACCTGAGCCGGCAGCCTGAAAAACGATCGGAAATGCTGTCGCGCTCCAGCGGACGCCATACGGTGCCCCAGATTTTTGTGGGCACAACACATGTGGGCGGCTGTGACGAGCTTTTCGCTTTGGAGAGTGCCGGTAAACTTGATGCTTTGCTGGCAGGTTAGAGCGGCATGAGAACGGCTCTTTTGCAACTGACAAGCAGTGACGATCCGCTTGCCAATCTTGCCGTGACGCGCGCGATGGTCGCGCAGGCGGCGGCCGAGGGGGCAGGGTTTGTTCTGACCCCCGAAGTCACCAATTGCGTGTCCAACAGCCGTGAGCGTCAATCACAGGTGCTGCGTTCCGAAGGAGAGGATCCGACCCTTGAGGCGCTGCGCAATGATGCGGCAGCTTTGGGAATTTGGATCCTGATCGGATCACTCGGGCTAAAGACGACAGATGCGGACGGGCGGTTTGCAAATCGTTCGTTTTTGATCGGGCCTGATGGCGCTGTTGTGGCGCGATACGACAAGATTCACATGTTTGATGTTCAGGTGACCGAAACCGAAACGTATCGTGAAAGCGCAGGATACCGCCCCGGTGACCGTGCGGTGCTTGCGCAAACGCCTTTTGGAACCATCGGGATGACGGTGTGTTATGATCTGCGTTTTCCGCATCTTTTCAGAGGGCTGGCACAGGCAGGGGCGCAAATTCTGACGGTACCGGCGGCATTCTCTCCTGTGACAGGTGCCGCACATTGGGAGCCGTTACTGCGCGCGCGTGCGATCGAATGCGGGGCTTGGGTGCTTGCACCGGGGCAAACGGGCACGCATTCTGCAATTTCGGGAAAGCAAAGACAAACGCACGGCCATAGCCTTGTGGTGTCGCCTTGGGGTGATGTCGTCGCGGACGCAGGTGTGGGCGTCGGGATTACGATGATTACACTGGATATCGGGGCCGTTCGCGCCGCACGGGCAAAAATTCCGTCGCTTATGCATGACAGGGATATCGCGGGTTTTGCCGATCCACGGTGACGGGTGGTTGTGAACTAACCTTTAAGTACCGGCAAAATTTTGACCACGACCGCAGCCACGAACATGCTCCGCTGACACGGCGCGGTACTTTTGGTCGGGCCGAAGCAGTGCGTTGGCGCCGGTTTTTCTTGTCCCCTCACCATCAGCGATACCGGTGCAATGGCGCGCTTTGCGAAACGCCGCAATACGTAGGCCCTCTCAAGCGCGCCATGCCCAACCACGCAAGTGGGCGGGAGGTGCGGCGCCCTGTCAGGACACCGGTTTTTTGCTGGCCGTCACATAGTTTACGCTTAGGTCCTTGTGGCTGATGGACCACGTCCATGCGAGTGGATTAAAGACAAAACCCTTGCGGTCCACAGGCTCAAGCCCGGACTGGCGCAACAGGCTATACAACTCGTCCGGAGTGATGAACTTTTGCCATTCGTGCGTCCCCTTCGGGAGCCAGCGCATCACATGTTCCGCTCCGATAATGGCAAACAGGTAACTTTTAGGGTTCCGGTTCAATGTCGAGCATACCATCAGGCCACCTGGTTTCAGCAATTCTCGGCATGCTGTCAGATAGCTTTGCGGATCGGCAACGTGTTCGACCACTTCCATGTTGAGAATGGCATCGAACTGTTCGCCTTGGGCCGCCATCGCTTCTGCTGTTGTGAAGCGGTAATCGATTTCCAGTCCGGATTGCTCGGCATGAAGCTTTGCGATCGGAATATTACGCTCGGCGGCATCTGCCCCGATCACTGTGGCCCCCAGCCGCGCCATCGGTTCGGACAGCAGCCCCCCACCACAGCCGATGTCCAGAATGCGCAATCCGGAGAAGGGCATTGCAGAGCTTAAGTCACGGTCGAACTCTGCTGCGATCTGACGGGTGATATAATCCAGCCGGCAAGGGTTGAGCATATGTAGAGGTTTGAATTTTCCATTGGTATCCCACCATTCTGCAGCCATGGCTTCGAATTTGGCAATCTCTGCGGGGTCCACAGTGGTCCGGGCTGTTGTCATCTTGGTCGATCCTCTTTTCAATTGGCTACCATTTATCATGGCACCGCCTTCTACAGAGCTATATAGGTCAAACATGGATAGACGAGCCGGTCAAAAAAGCGCAGTCCATTATCTGTATCCTCCGATTGATCCTTTTGATCAAAGGATGATGGATATGGGCGATGGACACAGAATTTATGTCGAGCAATGCGGCAATCCCGAAGGGATTCCGGTTATTGTTCTGCATGGTGGTCCGGGTGGTGGCTGTAGCCCTGCCATGCGCCGCTATTTCGACGCATCGGGCTACCGGATCATTCTGTTCGATCAGCGGGGGTGTGGTCGGTCGCGGCCACATGCCAGTGTGATGGACAACACGACGTGGCACCTTGTGGCCGACATCGAACGTATCCGTGTCGCACTGGATATCGACCGTTGGATGGTGTTCGGCGGGAGCTGGGGCGCGACACTTTCACTTATCTATGCCCAGACGCATCCTGATCGTGTGGCGTATCTGACCCTGCGCGGTGTGTTCTTGATGACGCAAGCCGAACTGGAGTGGTTCTATGGTGGCGGAGCGGGGCAGTTTTTTCCGGACCAATGGGCCCGCTTTAGTGGATTGATCCCTCAAGATGAACATGACGATCTGATTGGAGCCTACCACCGGCGTCTTTTTTCGGGGGACAGGATCATAGAAACAAGGTTTGCGCGGGCCTGGGCCTCTTGGGAGAACGCGCTTGCCTCTATCGAGACGAGCACAATGGTGGGGGAAAGCCCGGCAGATTATGCGCGTGCCTTTGCCAGACTTGAGAATCATTATTTTATAAACAAGGGTTTTCTGGATCGAGACCTTAAAATCCTTGAGGATATGGACACCATCGGCCACATTCCCGGTAGTGTCGTGCAAGGCAGATACGACATGATTTGTCCGCCCGTTTCGGCGTGGAAATTGTGTGAACGCTGGCCCGCCGGAGAATTGAAGATGATCCCGATGGCGGGCCACGCTTTGTCCGAGACACCGATCACTGCCGAATTGGTGCGCATTACACGGTCTGTGCTCGGCGATGTAGGGGCAGGACAACTGGAGTTCTAGTCCGCTGAGGAATTTGGCTGTAGCGCATGCGTCCGCTCGGCGTGCCGAACACTCCGGTGACGCCATCCACTGCCCGACAGGCGGTCAGTTCCCTTTTCGGTAAACGCTGAACTGAAAGCGTTGTTCGGGTCCTGGATTTGGCCTGCACCTTGGCGGGTGTGTCATCCGCGAAAAGCTACGGGTGCTCGCGTGTTTCGGGCGCGCAGATCCTGTCGCCGAGCTTTGTACCAAACCTGCAACTGACGACAAAAACGTCGGCCCTTCCAATTGCAGGCGCAGTAGTTTTGATCACGAGATCGCGATCCTCAAGCTGTCAAATATCGACCGTCCCATTCCGCAGATAGGGCCATAAGTGCCCCGTGCACCCGGGTATTGTGACAGGTGGGGCTCCCGCCATTCGTAACCAAGCCATTGATACCGCA
>JBLHUT010000046.1:0-15679 GCA_047629975.1 Paracoccaceae bacterium | reverse complement strand
TCAACCACCCCCTGCCCTGCCCGCTCCATCAGGTCTCGCCCCGTTACCGGCCCCGTTACCGGCGCAATCACACCCCGGGGCACACCCCCCGTTGCAGCTCCTGATGACATCGCACGGTGCTCCATCGCCCGCATCTGCCCAGTGGTTACCAAGTCCGTCATATTAACCGCGTCCACTTTTCTTTTCGCTCAAAAATTAATCTATCGGCTTGCAAAACAAGCACAACAGGGTAAATCAACAGGTCTGCACCGCTCGTTAGACAGGCAGTTTGTTGTCGCCCCGAGTTGATCATGGTCCACCCACACGGGGAACAGTTAAAGGGAGTCGTGTCGGCATGAAAAAAATCGAGGCAATTATAAAGCCCTTCAAGCTTGATGACGTTAAAGAAGCACTTCAGGAAGTTGGTGTGCAAGGTCTGAGCGTTATCGAGGTTAAAGGGTTTGGCCGCCAAAAGGGCCACACAGAACTCTATCGCGGCGCGGAATACGTCGTGGACTTCCTTCCGAAAGTCAAAATCGAAGTGGTGCTTGCCGACGATCAGTTGGACGCCGCTCTTGAAGCGATCATTTCCGCCGCAAAAACCGACAAGATCGGCGACGGAAAGATCTTCGTCTCCGACGTACAACAGGCCATTCGTATCCGCACAGGCGAAGACGGCGAAGACGCCCTTTGATCCTTGGACCAACGATTCATCCACTATCAATCACCACAAACAGAGGGGAAACCGTCACATGAGCAAAGCTGACGTTCTCAAGAAAATCGCTGACGAAGACGTCGAATACGTCGATATCCGGTTTACCGATCCGCGCGGCAAACTGCAGCACGTGACGGTCATGGCCGATCAGGTCGACGAAGACTTCCTGGATGACGGCTTTATGTTCGACGGCTCGTCGATCGCCGGCTGGAAATCCATCGACAAGTCCGATATGAAATTGATGCCCGACACAACCAGCGCATACATCGACCCGTTCTATGCCGAAAAAACCCTGTGCATCCATTGTTCGGTCGTCGAGCCGGACACCGGCGAGGCGTACGATCGTGACCCGCGCGGCACCGCTGAAAAAGCCGAAGCCTATCTGATTGCTTCCGGCATCGGCGACATCTCCTACTTCGGCCCCGAGGCCGAGTTCTTTTTGTTTGACGACGTCCGCTTTCAGGTCGGCATCAACAAGGTCAGCTATCAGGTCGATGCGGTTGATGCGTCCTGGAACAGCGACACCGAGTACGAGATGGGCAACATGGGCCACCGTCCCGGCGTCAAGGGCGGCTATTTCCCGGTGAACCCGATCGACGAGGCACAGGACCTGCGCTCCGAAATGCTCTCCACGATGAAGCGGATGGGCATGAAGGTCGACAAGCACCACCACGAGGTGGCATCGTGCCAGCACGAGCTTGGCCTGATCTTTGGCTCACTGACAAAGCAGGCTGACGAACTTCAAAAGTACAAATACGTGATCCACAACGTGGCCCACGCCTACGGCAAGACCGCAACCTTCATGCCAAAGCCGATCGCCGGCGACAACGGCACCGGGATGCACGTCAACATGTCGATCTGGAAAGACGGCAAGCCGATTTTCGCAGGCGACAAATATGCCGACCTGTCCGACGAAGCACTGTACTTCATCGGCGGCATCCTGAAGCACGCCAAGGCACTTAACGCGTTCACCAACCCGTCGACAAACTCGTACAAGCGTCTGATCCCGGGCTTCGAAGCCCCCGTTCTTCGCGCCTATTCCGCCTCCAACCGGTCCGGTTGCGTGCGGATTCCGTGGGCTGAAAACCCCAAGGCAAAGCGCGTCGAGGCCCGCTTCCCCGATCCCGCCGCGAACCCCTACCTGTGCTTCTCGGCTCTGTTGATGGCCGGCCTTGACGGGATCAAGAACAAGATCCATCCCGGCGAAGCCATGGACAAGGACCTCTATGACCTGCCCGCAGAAGAGCTGGCCGGCATCCCTACGGTCTGTGCAAGCCTGCGCGAAGCCATGGATGAGCTTGAAAAAGACATGGACTTCCTTCTTGCCGGTGATGTGTTCACCAAGGGCCAGATCGAAGGTTACATGGCGCTCAAGTGGGAAGAGATCTTTGCCTACGAGCACACACCGCATCCCATCGAGTTCAAGATGTACTATAGCTGCTGATAAAGACCGGCGGGCGATTTCATCGTCCGCCATCCCCCTCGGCATTGCAGACACAAAGAAAGGCGCCGGTTGTTTCAACCGGCGCTTTTTTTCTGGAGCGTTTACTTTGTGCAGCCCTGCACTCAGGCGTCCAGCTCGGCATCCCAGTACAGAAAATCGAGCCAGCTCTCGTGCAGAAAATTCGGTGGGAAACGACGCCCCCTGTTGCGCAGGTCTTCGGCCGCAGGGCGGCGTGGCGCACGGTTTAGCGAAAGCCCCGACTCGCGCAAGCTACGCGAGCCCTTGCGCAGATTGCAGCTTGAACAGGCCGCGACCACATTCTCCCAACTGGTCACACCGCCCCGCGCCCGCGGCACCACATGATCAAAGGTCAAATCGCCCTTCGCCCCACAATACTGGCAACAGAACTCGTCACGCAAAAACAGGTTGAAACGCGTGAATGCCACCTTTTTTTGCGGTTTCACGTAATCCTTGAGCACCACGACCGAAGGAATGCGGATCTGTGTGGACGGGCTGCGCACCACCTCGTCGTATTCCGCAAGGATCGTCACACGATCAAGCCATGCCGCCTTTACCGCCTCTTGCCACGGCCAAAGCGACAGCGGGTAGTAGGACAAAGGCCGATAATCCGCGTTCAGCACAAGGGCCGGATTAAACCGCAGCCCCTTGGGGTCATGCACGAATGCCGTTCTAAACTCGCCGTCCATGTCACACTCTCCAATTACACCACCGGTACATCGGTTTCGGACAGGATCAGCCTGCCCGGACATGAGTTAACTATATATGGCGTTGACAATCGAGCAAGCCTCTTGAGGCTGCCCACCTTCACAGGACACAGCACAATGGCAAGAGTTAACGGATATGTGACAAACCGCAAAGGTTCTGCCTAGCGTTTACGCACCCCAAGCACCTCTGACATGAAACCATAGGCCTGTTGCAGCCCGTCCGGCGATATCCCGTGCGCTGTTCCCTGCATGACGTGGGTGTAGACATCGAAATCTTCGGCCACCAACGCATCAGCGGCCTCTTGCAAGCTCTCGAACGGCACCACGTCATCGCGGTCGCCGTGCAGCAACATCACCGGAGGCTTGGCCGTCACTTCGGGCGCCAGTTTTTCAGGAGTCAAAAGCCGCCCCGAAAAGCCGACAACCCCCGCAAGAGCAGTTTCGCGGCGCGGCGCCACGTGCAGGCTCATCATCGTGCCTTGGGAAAAGCCCACAAGCACCAACCGGTCCGCCGACAGCCCCTCGTCGTGCATCACACCGTCCAGATAGGCGTTCAGATCTTCGACTGCCCGCGCAAGACCCTCGGCAGCAGCCTGCTCGGTCGATCCGTCCATGCGCGGAATGGGAAACCACTGAAAGCCCATAGGGTTGTTCACACACGGCTCGGGCGCGTCGGGGGCCAGAAATACCGTGTCAGGCATGTGTTGCGACAACGGATCGGCCAGCCCCAAAAGATCCGCACCGTCCGAGCCATAGCCATGTAAAAAGATAACAGCAGATGTCGCGTGGCCCGATTTCGCAGCCTTGCGACCTGCGTTCAATTCTCTGGTCATAATAGTCCTTCCCGGTCTTTTTCACTTTTAAAATAGGCCCATAACAGGCGGGCTGCAACCGATCTCCACGGTGACCACCGGCGCGCCAATCTATGCATTTCAGCGTCCTTGGGCCGCGCATCCAACATCCACAGCATCCGGACCCCCTCTTGCAATGCAAGATCACCGGGTGCAAACACATCGGCCCGTCCAAGGGCGAACATGGCATAGATCTGCGCCGTCCACGGCCCGATCCCGCACACCGCCGTCAACCGCGCAATAACCTTTGCATCCGGCACATCGCGCAGCGCGGCATAGTCGATCTGCGCCTCCGCCAGCGCACGGGCATACCGCACCTTGGGCCGGCTCAATCCGCAGCCCTGCAAATCGGCATCACTGGCCTGGGCCACTGCGCTGGCCTGTGCCAGACCTGCCTGCTCCACCCTGCTCCAGATTGCGGTCGCCGAGGCAACCGAGACCTGTTGGCTGACAATCGCCTGAAAAAGTGCTTCGAAACCATCGCCGCGCAATCGCAAGGGCGGCTGGCCCGTTTGCGCCAGCGCTTGCGCAAAGCGCGGCTCGATCTGCGCCAGCCACGCGGTCCCTTCGGCCACACAATCCGGCCCGGTGATAATCCGGCCCCGTTCGATTGCGCGCGGCGTCACAATTTCCGTCACGCCAGCCCCTCCAGCCAAGCCACCGCGCCGTCGACATCCGGCACCTGTGGAATACCGGAATAGTCCGGCCGCCGGATCATCGCCACGCGCAAGCCAAGAGCGCGAGCGGCCTCAAGCTTTGTCCGGCTGGCGGCACCGCCGGCATTTTTAACAACCAGCCAATCAACGCCCAACCGCTTGAAAAGATCTTGTTCGTCCTGCATCGAAAAGGGCGGTCGCCCGATCAGAAAACGCCCCCCCGAAAAGGGAAACGGCGCTTCGGCTGCGTCAATCTGCCGACAAATGACCTGACAGCCGGAGAGATTGGAAAATTCCTGAAGGGTCTGGCGCCCTGTCGCAAGAAACACCGTGCTGCCGTCAGGAACCAGCGCCGCCACGTCGGCTTCGGTGTCGACAAGGCGCCAATGGTCGCCTGCTTGCGGCGTCCACGCAGGGCGCAACAGCAAAAGATACGGAACACCCGACTGCGCCGCGACCTGAAAGGAACGAACGGTCATCCGGTGGGCAAAAGGGTGCGTTGCATCAATCACCGCGTCGATGTCTTGCGCGCGCAAGTAGTCGGCAAACCCTTGTGCCGACCCAAAGCCGCCCCGGCGGGTCGCAACCGGCAAGGCCACAGGCTCCCGGGTGGCACCGGCAAGTGACGCGGTGACCCGGTGGCGAGGATCTTGCGCAAGCTTTGTCACCAGCACGCGGGCCTCGCCGGAACCGGCAAGCACAAGCACCTTCACGGCGGGGTGCCGGATCTGGCGAGGATGACGCCGGCGCGGTCGATAATCACCACATCAACCGTGATAGGGGCCGCCCCGAGAATAGTGGAAATGACGCCAAGCGCATCCGTCGCCACCGCCTCGGCAACACGTGCCCCCCCCACGGTCACGGCCTCGAGCGCGGTATTCATCTGTGCCAGTTCAGGGCGCGCCACACGTTTGGCAAGCGCTTGAAGATCCACCTGACTGCGCCCCGAATGCAAATCACGCGCCCCTTGCGAAAGCTTGGTCATTTTGCCGATGCCCCCACCGATGGTAATGTGATCCACCGGATGGCGGGCAAGATACTTCAAAAGCCCTCCCGCAAAATCGCCCATATCCAGCATCGCGTGGTCCGGCAAACCGTAAAGGGTCTGTACGACGCGCTCAGAGGTGGCTCCTGTGCAGCCCCCGACATGGCGCAAACCATCCGCGCGGGCCACATCAATGCCACGGTGGATGGAAGCAATCCATGCCGCACAGCTGAACGGACGAACAATACCCGTCGTTCCCAGAACCGAAAGACCGCCCGCTATGCCCAAACGCGGGTTCCATGTCTTTGCCGCAAGAATATCGCCACCGGGGATCGACAATGTGATCACGACATCCCCCGCATACCCGTGCCGCAAGGCCAGTTCGGTCACTTCGTGCACCATCATCGCACGCGGCACAGGATTGACAGCCGGCTCGCCAACAGCGACAGGAAGGCCCGGTCGCGTGACGATGCCGACGCCCGCTCCGGCATGAAATACGACGCCGGTGCCAGCCGCCCCCTGCATCACCCTGGCAATCACAAGACAGCCATGGGTGACATCGGGATCGTCGCCGGCATCTTTTGTGATGCCCGCCTCGGCCCAATCATGACCAGACGCACTGTGGGCAAGCGGAAAAACAGGCTGCTCGCCGCGCGGCAATGTGATCGACACAGGATCGACAAACGCACCAGTCCACAGCTTTGACAGAGCCGACTTTACCGCCGCCGTGGCACAAGCCCCGGTCGTCCAGCCGCGGCGCAATTCGATGTCTGGTTTACGGTTCATGCCCTCAGCATAAAGAGCAGCACTGGCAAGCGAAAGACCCTGACTGCCAACAAGGGGCGGGCTCCCGCCCGAATTCCGCCTTTGGCGTGTTCGGTTGGGCCCGGCGCCGCCACGGCGGCGCGGGACTTTCGGGCAGCCGATCGGGCCAGAATTGCAACCACACATCGTCCTATCCCTGACATGAGGTCGCATTTGGAGTACAACGGTCGCTCGCGCTCTTTTCGCCAGCGTTGGAATTGAGCATAAGCTACCTGATGAACAGCACCCTTCCTCTTTTGTCCGGCGACCGCTGGCCTGTGTTGCAACCCGGCTGGGTCTGGCTTTGTGGTGCGGGGCCGGGCGATCCGGGATTGTTGACCTTGCACGGGCTAAACGCCCTGCGTCAGGCCGATGTTGTCGTCTATGATGCGCTTGTCGGAGAGGCCTTACTGGAATGGGCGCCACAGGCGGAGCATATCTATGCCGGAAAACGCGGCGGTAAACCGTCGTCGTTGCAACGCGACATCTCGCTTCGGCTTGTGGATCTGGCGCGGGCCGGGCGCCGGGTGGTGCGGCTAAAGGGCGGCGACCCGTTCGTGTTCGGCCGCGGCGGCGAAGAGGCCCAGACACTTGTGCAACACGGTGTGCCGATCCGCATCATTCCCGGCATCACGGCCGGTATCGGTGGTCTGGCCTATGCCGGCATTCCGGTGACCCACCGCGATGTCAATCAGGCCGTAACCTTTGTCACCGGGCATGACCAATCCGGAGACGCCACCGGATCGCTCGACTGGGAGGCGATCGCACGCGGCTCGCAAGTCATCGTGATCTACATGGGCATGAAGCATATCGGCACAATCACTCGCGCTTTGATCAAGGGCGGGCGCAGGGCAGACGAGCCGGTCGGCATCGTCACATCTGCCACGACATCAGCCCAGAAAGTGCTAGAGACAACGCTTGGGCAGGCAGAGGCCGACATTGCCGCATCGACCCTGGAGGCCCCCGCCATCATTTGCGTCGGACAGGCCGTCACCCTGCGCCAGGCTCTTGACTGGCAGGCGATGGCAAGCGGTGTCGCGCCGCGCAACCTGGACCCCCTTCACCGGGGACGCCCGGCAGAAAGCGCGTGACAGCCACCCCGCCGCGCCACGGATTCGTGATTGCGGCCCCCGCCTCGGGGAGTGGCAAGACCACGCTCACCCTTGCCCTGCTGCGCGCGTTTTCCCGAAAAATGCCTGTGCGTGCGGCCAAATCGGGGCCTGACTACATCGATCCACAGTTTCACCAAGCCGCCTGTGGCATGCCATCGCTCAATCTTGACGCATGGGCGATGCCACCCGGGCAGATCCGCGCATTGGCCACAGGCCAGCCCGGGTACGACAGCCTGCTGATCGTCGAAGGCGCGATGGGGCTTTTCGACGGCGCCCCCCCCGAAGGTGACGGATCAGCCGCCGATCTGGCCGATATTCTGGGCCTGCCGGTTTTGCTGGTGATCGACGCAGGCAAAATGGCACAATCGGTGGCCGCCCTTGTGGCGGGGTTCGTGAACCACCGCCCGTCCCTTTCGTTCTGCGGCATCATCCTGAACCGCGTCGGCAGCCCGCGCCACGAGGCCATGCTGCGCCACGCGTTGAAGCGGGCCGGTCTGCCACCGGTCGTCGGCGCGCTTCCGCGGCAGGCCGACCTGTCACATCCCTCGCGCCATCTGGGACTTGTGCAGGCACAAGAGCGTCCCGACCTCGAGCTGTGGCTCGACCGGCTGGGGGATCTGGCACAGGCCCATATCGACCTCGAATCGCTTTATGCCGCAGGGTCGCGCGCCCCCGCGCACCTGCGCTCCACCCCGTGCCCTGTCCCTTACCCCGCCCCGCCACCACCGGCAGGGCATATCGCTATCGCCAGTGACCGGGCCTTTGCCTTTTGCTACCCGCACCTGCTGTCACAATGGCAAGGCGCAGGGGCACGGCTGTCGTTCTTTTCGCCCCTTGCCGATGAACCCGTTCCAGACGCAGACCTTGTGTACCTTCCCGGCGGGTACCCCGAGTTACACGCAGGCCGGATCAGCAACAACGCACAGTTTATGAACAGCCTGCGCAAGGCCGCCCGGACAACCGACATTTACGGGGAATGTGGCGGATACATGGTGCTTGGCGATGCGTTGACCGACGCGAGCGGCGTGGCACACCCCATGGCGGGCCTGTTGAAATTGCACACCAGTTTCGCGCAGCGCAAATTGCATCTGGGGTATCGGCATCTTGAAACCACAACAGGCCCCTTTGCAGGCCGGTGGCGCGGGCACGAGTTTCACTACGCCACGACCGTTTCCGCCAACGGCCCCCCGCTTTTTACGGCGCGCGACGCGATGCACAACCGATTGCCAGAGATGGGGTTGCACGTGGGGCGCGTCTGCGGCAGTTTTGCGCACCTGATCGCCCCTGCACACGACAGAAGTGCATCAGAGCAAACGGCCCCTTGGGTCTTTGATTCATAGATAGAAAGTCAAAATCATGACCGCCTCCGTCGATTCGTCTTTGCCCGATGATTCTCGCGCACGGCGCAACGTGATTGTCCTTGTGGCGGCTCAGGCGATCCTCGGGGCGCAAATGCCGATGATTTTCGTGATCGGCGGTCTGGCCGGCGGAATGCTGGCCTCCAATATCTGTCTGGCCACCCTGCCGATCTCCCTGATCGTTTTTGGCTCCATGACGACTGCACCGTGGCTGTCGCCCTTGATGCAGCGGCGCGGCAGACAGTTCGGCTTTTTCATCGGGGCGCTTGGCGGCGCGGCAGGCGCGGCCATTTCGGCATGGGCGCTTTACACCGGCTCGTTTGCGATTCTTCTGGTTGGATCCTACCTGACAGGGATCTACATGTCCGCGCAGGGCTTTTACCGGTTCGCCGCGACCGACACCGCCTCTGCGGCGTTCCGGCCAAAGGCGATCTCGTATGTGATGGCCGGCGGGTTGTTATCTGCCATCCTCGGCCCGCAATTGAACAAGCTGGTGCAGGATGCCTTTGTTGTGCCTTTTCTCGGATCCTACCTGACGGTGATGTGCCTCAATATCGTCGGAATGACCTTGTTCTTTGCTCTTGATCTGCCAAAGGGCAGCAACAGCACACCAGAAGTCGTTGTTGCAAAAAGCCGGACCCGCAAACAGCTTTTTTTGGACCCCAGAGTGGTCGTGGCCATTATTTGCGCCATGGTCAGCTATGCCCTGATGAACCTTGTCATGACATCGACGCCTCTGGCTGTCGTCGGGTGCGGATTTACCAAGAACAACGCAAACGACATCGTATCGGCCCATGTGTTGGCAATGTTTGCGCCGGCGTTCTTTACCGGGCATCTGATCACACGGTTCGGTGTCGAGCGGATTATCGCGACCGGTCTGATCATTCTGGCCGGTGCCGGAGTTGTGGCCCTTTCGGGCGTCGGGCTGGGCAACTTTTTCATCGCTCTGATCCTTTTGGGGATCGGTTGGAACTTCGGTTTTATCGGTGCCACCACAATGCTGGCAAGCACGCACGCGCCGCATGAGCGGGGCGTCATTCAGGGTCTCAACGACTCGATCGTTTTTGGCTGCGTGACACTGGCCTCGCTGGCATCAGGCGGGCTGATGAATTGTTCAGGCGGCAGCACGGTTCAGGGATGGAATGCGGTAAATATCGCCATGGCCCCTTTTCTTGTTCTGGCCGGTGGGGCGCTTATCTGGTTGGCGCTGCGTCCCAGATCGGCATAAGCACCCGACGCCGGCCCTTGGCGGGCCGGTTCAGACCACCCCGCCAAAGCCACAGCGCAACAGCCGCCAGTTCACCCGCAGCGCGCTGAATTGTGGCCCGCCCTCGAACAGGCACTCGGGCCTACGCGCGATGACGCCAAGCGTCGGCTCGGCCATCCACCCCTCGATCAGGGCCGCGCGCGGGGCATTGCGCAGCGCGGCACGCCCGTCGCACAATGCCGACAGCCCTTTTCTGGCAAGATCTGCAATCGCCTCGGGGCGACCATCCAACAGCGGCACCCGTCCGCGCGCCTCAAGCTCTGGCAACACCACAAGATACCGCGCAAGACCAGCCGCCGCCCCCCAGCTCATGGCGGCTTCCTCGGCGGCGTCATCGGCCTTAAGCGCAAGCATCGCCGACCAGACAAGCCCGCCAGCCGTTTCGCGCAGGTACGCGTCAAAATGCGCGCCATCCTCGAACGGATCCTTGTAGATGTCCCAACGCCGCGCAGCGATCATCCGGTCCAGAACGAGGGCCATCCGGGGCGTTACGATACCGGCCAGTGGCCCGGCGACCTCGTGAGCGCGCGCAGGCTTGCCGGCAGCAATCTCTTCGATCACGTCGCGCCACCATTGCAGGCGCATTTCGGCGATCATCGGTTCCTGTGTAACCCAAGGGGCTTTTACCACCTCGAGGTTGAAAGCATAAAGCACCAGTAAAACAGCGCGTTCCGTCACTGGTGCGGCCATCGCCGCGCGAAAACGCTCCGGATCGCTGCGGCGCACCAGATCGGCACAGGCCTGAACACTCATGCCCGCCCCTCCGACCGGCACCGGATCAAGCGGGGGCTCCGTCGCGCACCAGTTTCCAGATGATCGCATCAAGCAACGCCTCAAAGGACGCATCCACAATATTTGCCGACACCCCGACAGTGGACCATCGCTGCCCCGCGGCATCCTCGCTGTCGATAATCACCCGCGTGACCGCATCGGTGCCGCCATCGGTAATCCGTACCTTGAAATCGACCAACCGCATGTCCTCGATATAGCTTTGGAATTGGCCAAGGTCCTTGCCCAACGCCTTGGCCAAAGCATTCACCGGACCCCGATCCGCCCCCCCTTCATCAAGGGATTCACTGACCGACAGAACCTTGAGATCGCCGATTTTCACAACAACCATCGCCTCCGAAAGGCTGACCATCCGGTTGTACTTGTTTTTGCGCCGCTCGATCGTGACCTTGTATCGCTTGACCTCGAAAAAGGTCGGCAACTGGCCCAACTCGGCACGTGCGATCAATTCAAACGAGGCCTGCGCCGTGTCATAAGAATAGCCGGTCGATTCGCGCACCTTGATACTGTCAAGAATACGCAGCAACGCCGGATCCCCCTTTTCAACGCTGATGCCCGCCTCGGCCAACCGGTTGCGCAGGTTGGATTGGCCTGCTTGGTTCGACATCGGCACGATCCGCGCATTGCCGACCACTTCGGGCGGAACATGCTCGTAAGTGGTCGGATCTTTCAAAATTGCCGACGCGTGCAATCCGGCTTTATGCGCGAATGCGGACGCCCCGACATAGGCCGCCGCGCGCACCGGCACCCGGTTCAGAATATCATCCAGCCGCCGCGACGCCCGCGTGAGCCGGGCAAGCGCCTCCTGGGTCACACCGGTGGTATAGCGGCTGCGATACGGCTCCTTGAGCAACAATGTCGGCAACAGCGAGGTCAGGTTGGCATTGCCGCACCGCTCGCCAAGCCCGTTCAACGTGCCCTGTACCTGCCGCACCCCCGCATCAATTGCCGCCAAAGACCCTGCAACAGCGTTCTCGGTGTCGTTGTGGGTGTGAATCCCAAGCCTGTCTCCGGGCACTCCGCCGGCAATAACCGCACGCGTGATCGCCGCAATCTCGGTCGGCAGGGTCCCGCCATTGGTGTCACACAGCACAATCCACCGCGCCCCCGCATCCCGCGCGGCGTGCAACACCTGCACCGCGTATTCAGGGTTGGCTTTATAGCCGTCAAAAAAGTGTTCCGCGTCGAACAAGGCTTCTCGCCCCTGCGCCACCACATGCGCCACCGAAGCCGCGACATTGGCTGTGTTTTCCGCCAGTGAAATCCCCAACGCCGTCGTGACGTGAAATTCGTTGGCCTTTCCCACAAGGCACACCGCAGGCGTGTTTGCATTCAACACCCCCGCCAGCACCTCGTCGTTCTCGGCCGAACGCCCCGTCCGCTTGGTCATGCCGAACGCCGTAAAGATCGCAGTCCCGAACGTCGGAGCCGCCTCGAAAAAGGCACTGTCGGTCGGGTTCGCGCCGGGCCAGCCACCCTCGATGTAATCAACGCCCAAACCGTCAAGCATCACCGCGATCTGGCGCTTTTCATCAAGCGAGAATTGCACCCCTTGGGTTTGCTGTCCGTCGCGCAATGTCGTGTCGTAAAGATAAAGCCGCTCGGTCATTCGATTGCCCCGAGTGCTGCGTGATCCACCGGACCGGTCGCTGTCACAACAGCCCCGTGTTTTGAAATCTTGACCTCGGCCCCCGCCGCCACCGCCGCATCGCGCAGCGCGTCCGAACGGGCATAATCCCGCGCGGTGCGGGCGGCATCAATCAACCCAGCAACCCGCTCAAGTGCCGGATCCCCCTGTGCGGCCGCCTGTCCGCTCAACAACCCCATCAATTGCGCCGAGGCCTTGAGTCCCGCAAAATCCCCCGATTGTGCCAATTCGTGCAACGCCGCAATGGCCCCCGGCGTATTCACGTCATCACTCAACGCCGACAAAACGGACGGGGCCGGCCTTGGCGCGGGTTCGATGCCCGCAACAAGGCCACGCCACTTGGCGAGCGTCTTGCCTGCCTCGCGGGCCTTCTCGTCGGTCCAGTCCATCGGCTTGCGGTAATGGGTGGACAGAAAGACAAAGCGGATCACCTCGCCCTCATAGCCCTGATCCAGCAGATCCCGCACAGTAAAGAAATTACCAAGCGATTTGGACATCTTGCGCCCCTCGACCTGCAACATCTCGTTGTGCATCCAGACCTGCGCAAACACCCCTTGAGGATGCGCACAGCAACTTTGGGCAATCTCGTTTTCGTGATGCGGAAATTGCAGGTCGTTGCCACCACCATGAATGTCGAAACTCTCGCCCAGCAACTCGTACGCCATCGCCGAGCATTCGATATGCCACCCGGGCCGCCCACGGCCCCACGGGCTGTCCCATCCCGGCACATCCGCCTCTGACGGCTTCCACAAAACGAAATCCATCGGATCGCGCTTGTAGGGTGCCACCTCGACCCGGGCCCCCGCGATCATATCATCAACAGAGCGCCCCGACAGCGCCCCGTAAGCCGGATAGCTGCGCACATCGAACAACACATGCCCCTCGGCAGCATAGGCATGACCCTTGACAATCAGATCCTCGATCATCGCAACCATCTGCGGGACATACGCCGTAGCGCGTGGCATGTGGGTCGGCTCCATCGCCCCCAACGCGCCCATATCCTCCATAAACCATGCGATGGTTTCTTCGGTGATATGCCCGATGCTGCGCCCGCTTTGGGCCGCACGCGCGTTGATCTTGTCGTCCACATCCGTAAAATTGCGCACATAGGTCACATGACCCGGGCCGTAAACCGCATGCAGCAGCCGCAACAGAGTATCGAACACAATCACCGGCCGCGCATTGCCAAGATGCGCCCGATCATACACCGTTGGCCCACAGACATACATTCGCACATCTTGCGGATCTATCGGGACAAAGTCCTCTTTGCGGCGGTTTTTTGTGTTGTAAAGCCGGAGCTGAGCCATCTGTCTTTCCTCGGTCACGCGCCGCGGGCATAGCAGGTTCGAAAACAGGTTGAAAACAAAAAGACCCCCCGCAGCCCTCTTTGCACCAAAGTGCGGCGTGCGCACCGTCACTTTCCCAAATTCACGTTTGACAAGCCCGCAGCCGCGTGACCAGTTTCGGGCATGGCAAACCTTTCAAAACGCATAACCACTATAAACTCCGGCGGCGATGACGGCTGGGGTCTCTTTTACCGTGCCCGCGCCATGAAGGCCGCAGGCCTGCCGATTGTCGAGTTGAGCATCGGCGAGCATGACATCCGCACGGATCAAAGCATTCTGGACGCAATGGCCGCATCGGCAAAGGCAGGACACACCGGATATGCCGCTGTTGCCGGCACCAAGGCGCTGCGCCAGACAATCGCCAAACGCGTGCAGACCCGCACCGGCGTGCCCACCACCCCTGACAATGTTATCGTCACACCGGGCGGGCAATCGGCGCTGTTCAGCGCGCATGTTGCCGTTGCCAACCCGGGGCAACCCTGCGCCTTTATCGACCCCTTTTACGCGACCTACCCCGGCACAGTTCGGGCCGCTGGCGGGGTGGCCCGTGCAATTCCGACGTCGGCACAAGACGGATTCGCGCCAACACAGGCCGCCTTGGCAAAGGGGCTAGAGGGCTGTGCCTCCTTGCTTGTCAACACGCCGAACAATCCCACAGGGGCGGTCTATTCGGCGCAAACCCTCGCCACGATCTGCGAAGCTGTGCGCGCCCACGACTGCTGGCTCATCTCGGACGAGGTTTACGACACCCAGATCTGGGACGGCACACACCTGTCCCCGCGCGCCCTCGAGGGGATGGCAGAGCGGACGCTGGTGATCGGGTCGATGTCGAAAAGCCATGCCATGACCGGAAGCCGCATCGGCTGGATCATCGGGCCGCAAGACGTGATCGCCCACCTGACCGATCTGGCAACCAACACGACCTATGGCGTGCCCGGCTACATTCAGGACGCAGCTGATTTCGCCCTCAATGCCGGCGACGCCCTGGAGGTATCGGTCGGCGCACCGTTCCAACGGCGCCGCATTCTGGCGCGACAGGCCCTCGCAGCCCAGAACGTCGTGCGGGTCACACCATCAGGCGGGGCGATGTATCTGTTTTTCGACATTCGCGCGACAGGGCTTTCGGGGGCTGAATTTACAGAGCGCCTGTTGGACCAGCACCACATTTCGGTCATGCCCGGAGAAAGTTTCGGCGCCTCTGCTGCCGGTCACATCAGGGTTGCGATGACCGTGGGGGACGCCGCCTTTATCACTGCTGTTCAAACCATCCTCGACTTTGCCGCGCTACTGGCAAAGGGGGCACAGGTCGAAAAGCCCTGACAACAAACCGTCCCCATCGTGGGGTTTGCTGCCTTTCACAGCAAATCAGCCTGAGGTTTCGGCGCAATCCACTGTCGGTTACCGGACACGGGCTGCCCCCCTTACCGCGCAGTCGTCATTTTGCCGGCGATCTGTCTCCCCCCTTGAATCGTCGCCCACATCAACGTTGCTTGGAACAGTCAGGGCTGGCGCAGAAGTCGTGACTGATGGCAGGCAGGGCCGGTCCTCTCGTGTGCTCCGTTTTTCCTTTCGGCAAAGATGCAAACATCTCGGATGCCAGTTCGGGAGAGGTCAGTGCTTTGTGGTGCTTTGGCGACTTCGGTCGCAGGTGTTTCCCCATCACACCGCAGTCTTGGACCGTTTCAATCTGCACACCCGTTCGCCCTTCGGATGGGTGCCGTTTTGGATGGGATCTCTGGCGTGCGGCCCACAAAGTTGCAAAGCCCCCCGTCTACCATAAGCAGTCAGGGTTCATCGACCCCGCTGCGACGGATGCGCCGCATGTCTTTGATGCCGGCAACACACGCAATCATCGACAAGATGTGTCTACTCCCGTCCCTGCGATTGAGTGGTCCTGCATTCGGGGTTTCTTTCCGGCACCGGTCCATCGGAGTGTTGTTTCGGGGGCGGAGTGTTGTTTCGGGGGCGGGGTCGGCTTGAAGCTCGAAGGGGGTCGTCTT
>JBLHUT010000045.1:0-15829 GCA_047629975.1 Paracoccaceae bacterium | reverse complement strand
TGTAATGTTGACATCGACACTTTTCTGCCAGTCCTTGGCATCGACAAATTGTGCAGGCGCAAGCGGGGCGGCATGGATCGCGCAATGCGCCCAAAGGTCGATACCGCCCCAACGCTCGTGGATCGACTTGCACAGATGCTGCATGGCGCCGGCATCTGTGATGTCCATCGGGGCAAGTGTTGCCTCGCCACCGGCTGATTTGATCCGGTCATCAAGCTCTTCAAGGGCACCCACGGTGCGCGCAACCGCAATAATATGGTGGCTGCCGGCCAATGCTTCGGCCAGCGCCGCTCCAAGCCCGCGAGAGGCCCCTGTTATCAAGGCAATTTTTGTCATGTTCGTTTCGCTTCGGGGCCTTAACGCAAAGAGTGCCGCCTATTCGGCGGCAGTTTTCATTTCGAAACCGCTGGCAATCATATCTGAGGGCTTCACGGGGTAATCTCCTGAAAAACAGGCATCGCAATATTGCGGGCGTGCCGCATTGCGGCCCTCTGCTTCGCCAACGGCGCGGTAAAGCCCGTCTAGGGAGACGAATTTAAGGCTGTTCACCCCGAGATATGCGCACATTTCATCCTCGGTCATGTTCGCGGCAAGCAGTTTGTCCCGTTGGGGCGTGTCGACACCATAAAAGCAAGGCCATTCTGTTGGCGGAGAGGCAATACGAAAATGTACCTCGGCGGCCCCGGCATCAAGGATCATTTCCTTGATCTTGCGAGAGGTGGTGCCGCGGACAACTGAATCGTCCACCAGAATCACGCGCTTTCCACGGATCAGCGCCCGGTTCACGTTAAGTTTCAGGCGCACACCCATATTCCGGATCTGCTCTGTGGGCTCGATAAACGTCCGGCCCATGTACTGGTTGCGGATAATGCCCATTGCATAGGGAATGCCGCTTTCCTGACTATACCCGATGGCCGCCGGCGTGCCGCTATCGGGGACAGGACAGACCAGATCGGCATCAACGGGGGCCTCGCGTGCCAACTCGACGCCGATCTGCCGGCGGCTTTCATAGACAGAGCGCCCGCCGATGATGCTGTCGGGGCGCGAAAAGTAGACGTTCTCGAAAATACAAAACCGCGAATGACGCCGGCGAAACGGAAAGTGACTTTCGACACCGGCGGCGGTGATCACAACCATCTCGCCGGGTTCGATTTCGCGCACGAAATCCGCCCCGATGATATCCAGCGCGCAGGTTTCCGAGCTAAGCGCCCAGCCATCGCCGATTTTCCCCAGAACAAGCGGGCGCACACCCAACGGGTCGCGCACGCCGATCAATTTGGTGCGGGTCATGGCGACAATCGAAAACGCCCCCTCGACCCGGCGCAAGGCGTCTTCCATGCGTTCGGGAATGTTGCGTTGCAACGACCGCGCCATCAGGTGGATGATGCACTCACTGTCGGACGAACTTTGAAAAATCGCGCCGCGTTCGATCAATTCACGCCGCAAGGACACGGCATTTGTGATGTTTCCGTTATGCGCCAAAGCGGCCCCGCCCATGGCGAATTCACCAAAAAAAGGCTGCACATCGCGAATGGCGGTCTGTCCCTTTGATCCGGAGGTGGAATAGCGGACATGCCCGATAGAGATCGGCCCGGGCAATGTTTCCATCAAGGAGGCTTTGGTAAAGTTATCACGCACATAGCCGAACCGGCGTACTGTGTTGAAACCGTGGTCCGGATGGTGCGAGACGATCCCGCCGGCTTCCTGACCGCGATGCTGCAATGCATGCAGACCGAGGGCGACAAAATTGGCAGAGTCGGTCACACCGACAACGCCGAAAACGCCGCATTCCTCCTTTAGTTTGTCGTCATCAAAGGGGTCAGTCGAAAGAGGCTCAAGCGATGTATGGCTGTTCGGCAAGGGGGACGCTCCGAATCCGCTGTTGGTTCAGGGGGTCAGTACCGCGTTCGCAGGCGGTTGTCATCCCTCGGTTACAAAGCCGTTGAACCTTTTGGAAAACCGGCCTGCGCCTGTGAGCGGCCGCACCGGCTTTCTGATCAGGCCGCGCTGCCGCACGACGTGTCCATCAAGGTCTCGAATCGGCCGGTAAGCCACTGTAACGCGGTTTCCTGATCGGCGATCTCTCCGGTGATCCGTTCCTGGAAACTTGAGAAAATCTTGATCGACTGACTGTTGTCAACAAAGGCAAAAGCCTCGGAACCGGCAGCAAAGTCATAGACAACCAACGCAATCCCGACCAGCAACATGCCCCGCATGGCCCCGTAAAGAAAGCCCATTCCCTGATCGACAGCATTCAGCGCCGAGCGTTGAACAAGAGATGAAAAAAGCGGCGTGAAAAGTGCGAAGGCAACCAGAGACACCGCGAACACAAGCGCAAAGGCGCCGATCGTCGAGGTGGCGCAATTATCAAGCAACTCGCCGACAACCGGTATTTCACGCACCATCGGCTCGACTTTCGGTGCAAACGAATACGCCATGATCGCGGCCACGACCCAGCCCGCAATCGCCAGTGCCTCGCGCACAAAGCCGCGACTATACGCCAAGACCGCCGACAGCACGATTACCAGCGCAACGCCTGCGTCAAAAATTGTGAAGCCGTCCATTCGATCGCCCCGCTTTTAACCCTTGGGCGCAAGGTTACCCCGCGCCAAACATATCACCTACAAACGTCGTCAGATCCGCCATCTGGCGGATCTCAAGCCCGCTGTTCATATCAAGCTTGGAGCGCGACGCAATCGCCGCACTTGAAAAACCGAGTTTTTGTGCCTCTTTCAACCTGTTTTCGGTCTGCGTTACAGGGCGCAGCGCACCCGACAGGCTGATTTCCCCGAAAATGACCATATCGGCGGGCAAGGCGACATCCTCGCGCGCGGACAAAAGTGCGGCCGCCACCGCCAGATCGGCGGCCGGTTCGCTAACGCGCATACCGCCAGCCACGTTCAGATACACGTCAAGCCCGCCGAACGGAATGCCACAGCGCGCCTCAAGAACCGCCAAAATCATCGCAAGACGCGAACTGTCCCAGCCGACGACCGTGCGCCGCGCCTGTCCGTGGGGCGAGGGGGCAACGAGCGCCTGAAACTCGACAAGCACGGGGCGGGTGCCCTCGATACCGGCAAAGACGACCGAACCGGGGGCAGGGGTGTCACGATCCGACAGAAAAAGCGCTGACGGGTTGAGCACCTCTGCCAACCCTGCGCCCGTCATTTCGAACACACCGATCTCGTCGGCGGGACCAAAGCGGTTTTTCACCGCCCGCAGGATGCGGAACTGGTGGCCGCGCTCGCCCTCGAAGTAGAGCACGGTGTCGACCATGTGCTCGACGACGCGCGGGCCTGCGATTTGCCCGTCCTTTGTGACATGCCCCACCAGCACGACGGCGGTGCCGCGCCGTTTGGCAAAGGTCACAAGCTCGTGACAGGCCGCTCGGACCTGTGAAACCGAGCCGGGGGCGGCCTCGACGGTATCGCTCCACATGGTCTGGATGGAATCGATGATCGCAAGATCGGGGCGCACTGCATCGAGGGTTGTCAGAATATCACGCAAGCTGGTTTCAGCGGCAAGTTTTACCGGCGCATCACCAAGGCCCAGCCGCTGTGCGCGCATGCGCACCTGCGCGCTGGCCTCCTCGCCCGAAATATACACCGTGCTCAGTCCTGATTGGGCAAATTTTGCCGCAGCCTGCAACAGCAGTGTGGATTTTCCGATGCCCGGATCGCCGCCGACCAGAATGGCAGAGGCGGGCACCAGCCCGCCGCCCAGCACGCGGTCAAGCTCGGCCATCCCGCTTTCCTGACGGGGAGGGGGGCTTTCGGCGGTTGCAAGATCAAGCAGGATAACCGGCGTGCCCCGCTTGGCGCCAAGCCCCTTTTTGCCAGGACCCGCAGACAGCGGCGCCTCTTCGATGATGCTGTTCCACGCGCCACAGCTTTCACAGCGGCCCGACCATTTGGAGTGGGCCGTCGCGCAGGCGGTACAAGTGAATGTCATGCTCTTTGCCATGACGCATGGGTGACGCAATGCGCCGCAAACGTCAAATGCTCCTTGTGCAATTCGGCGACCTGCCTGTTTGTTTTATCCCAAAGACATCGCCGTAAACGGGACGTGGTCCTGCCCTGTGCCGTTTGGGGGCGTACGACAGGCCGCAATATCCGGCAATCCGGTTTTTCCAAACTGGCGCAGGCGCGTATAAATCTATGAATAATTTATTTAATTCAAGAAGTTGCGGTCCGTCCTCAACGCACTGCGGCAATCGGCCCTTCTGCGCGCCCGTGAATAAACTGATCCACGAACGGGTCGCCGCAATCGTCCATTTCCGACACTGGACCCGTCCATTTGATGACCCCGTCGTGAAGCATTGCAACTTTGTCGGCAATGGCGCGAACGCTCGTCATATCATGGGTGATCGTCATCGCCGTGGCGCCCATCTCGACCACGATTTCGCGGATCAGATCGTTGATGACCCCGGCCATGATCGGATCAAGTCCGGTGGTTGGCTCGTCAAAAAAGATGATCTCCGGATCAGCGGCAATCGCCCGCGCAAGGCCCACGCGCTTTTGCATGCCGCCCGACAGCTCGGCGGGAAAAAGATCTGCAACATCCGGCGTCAACCCGACACGGCGCAACTTTTCGATCGCTATCTCGCGTGCCTCGGCCAAGGGGCGTTTGAGAGAGCCGCGCAACAACCGGAATGCAACATTCTGCCAGACCGGCAAACTGTCGAACAAGGCTCCTCCTTGAAACAGCATTCCGAAACGGGCCAGAAACGCATCGCGGTCACGCGACGCAACCGAGGCCTGCCCGTCAACGGTGATGGTTCCGCGGTCAGGCTCTACAAGCCCCAGAACGCATTTCAGCATCACTGATTTGCCCGTGCCGGATCCGCCGATGATAACCATGCTTTCGCCCTTGGACATCGACAGATCGACACCGCGCAGAACCGTTTTCGCCCCGAATGATTTATAAACACCGTCAAGTTGGATCATGCGGAAAAGAACACCTCTGTCAGCAGGTAATTGACCGCCAGAATCATCACGGCAGCCGCGACCACCGACGATTTTGTCGCCCGCCCGACGCCTTGGGCGCCCCGCCCCGAGGTCATGCCGTAATAGCAGCCCATCAAGGCTGCGATGAAACCGAAAGCAGCCCCTTTGACCATCGAAGAAAGGATATCGACCCATTCCAGAAAGTCGGCGGTGTTTTTCAGATAGGTGACTTCGGCAAAGCCAAGCCGCTGCGTGCTGACAAGAAAACCGCCGTAAATCCCGATTGTATCGCCGATCGCAACAAGCAGTGGCACGCTTACGAGTGCCGCCAGAACACGCGGCGCGGTCAGGTATTTCATCGGGTGGGTCGAAAGGGTGACAAGCGCGTCGATCTGCTCGGTGACCTTCATGGTTGCGATTTCGGCGGCAATCGATGACGTGACACGCGCGGCAATCATCAGCCCGACCAGAACCGGCCCCAATTCGCGGACCATGCCGATAGCCACAATTTGCGGCACGACCGATTCAGCGTTGAACCGCGCCCCCCCCGAATAGATCTGTAGCGCAAGGGCACCACCGGTGAAGATCGCTGTCATTCCAACCACCGGCAAAGACAAAAAACCGATGTTGACAAACGCATTGAAAATTTCGCGGCCGTAAAATGGCGGCCGGACCATGTGGCTCAGTGTCTGGCTTGCAAATATTGTGACCCGGCCAAAAGCCCCCAGAAGCGACAGAACCTGTGCCCCCAAAGCGGCCAGAAGAGCCACAAGAGGTCGCATCAGGTGTCGCCGCCCACGTATTGCCTTTTGTAGCGTGGACCGAGCCCTGTGAGGATCTCGTATCCGATTGTTCCGGCTTGAGCGGCCAATTGGTCGACACTCTGTTCAGGGCACAAAATATCAAGTGTTTCAGGAAGGTACGGCAGGTGTGTCACATCCACCGTAATCAGATCCATCGAGATGCGCCCGACCAGCGGACAGGCGACACCATCGGAAAAAAGGCAAGCGGTGTTGGACGCCGCCCGCAACAAACCGTCGGCATATCCCGCAGACACGGTGGCAATTGTGGTGGTCTGCGGGGCAATCCATGTGCCGTTATAGCCGACGACTTCTCCGGCGTGCACCTGACGGGTCTGGACAACGGGAAGCGTCAGATGAACCGCGGGCCGGGCCTGTGCAAAGGGCAGGCCGCCGTAGAGCCCGATGCCGGGGCGGGTCCACTCGAAATGATAGTCTTTCCCAAGCAAAATCCCCCCCGTCGCGGCCAGCGATCGTGGCACAGAAACGCCGTCTGTCATCTCGTGGAACGTGGCCAGTTGTTCGGCGTTCTGGGGGCTGTCGGGAGTGTCTGCCGACGCAAGGTGGCTCATCAGAAGCTTTGGTCGTTTGGACAGTGCGGGCTCTGCTACGGCGGCCCATTCGGGCATTTCAAGCCCGAGACGGTTCATGCCGGTGTCAAGCTGGATGCCAAACGCGGCATCGGGCAGTGCCTCGAAGTGGCGGGTCAACTGGTCGATCGAGTTCAGCAGCGGGATCAGGGCGAGGTCGCGGATCAGTTCGGTGTCGCCGGCCATGTGGCCACCGAATACGAATATCTCGGGGCCTGCTCCAAGGGCGCGCCGGACCGCAGCACCTTCCTCGGCCACGGCGACAAAGAACCGCCGCGCGCCGGCTTTTGCCAGGGTGCGCGCAACGATTTCGGAGCCAAGCCCGTAGCCGTCGGCTTTTACGACGGCACCGGTCTGGGTGCCGGGGGAGGACAGCGCATCAAGGGCTTGCCAGTTGGCCGCCAGCGCGTCTAGATCTGTTGTGAGTGTTCCTGTTGCCATAGCCTCGTTTTGACAGGCCGGTGGGCAAGGTCAAGGGGTAACATCCGCTCTCGGGCGGCAAGCCGCCGTCGAGCGGATGTTGCGGCACACAGGCCGCGCGGTGCGCGGGGTGTTCAGGTCTGGTGCGGAATTTCAAAGCCGGACGGTGCGAGATCGAAACCGCTGAACGAAAATCCCGGTGAAACGGTGCATCCGACCAGTGCCCAGCCATTGCCGGCCTGTGCCATTTGCCAATGATGGGCGGGCACGATCAGTTGGGGCCGATGACTGGCGGCAAGATCGGAGCCAAGTGCAAATTTCTTTGCGGGGCCGTTGCTGGTCGCAGAGATGGAAAGCTGCAGCGGAGATCCGGCATAGAAATGCCATATTTCCGTGGCATCGACCTTGTGCCAGCGGCTGGTTCCATGCGCCTCCAGCAGGAAGTAAATGCAGGTCCCTGCCGGTCTGCCGGCGGCGGTATCCTCGATCCATGTCTGGCGGTACCAGCCCCCTTCTGGATGGGGATGCAGGTCTAGCTGTTTGATCAGATCGGCGGCTTGGGTCACGACAGCGAACCTTTTGCGTGTGGGGGCGGCGGATGCGGCGCATCACCTCCGCCCCGAACAGGGTCAACGCAGGATGGAGCGGCCGGCGTAAATTGCTGTTTCACCAAGCATCTCTTCGATCCTGATCAACTGGTTATATTTGGCCAACCGGTCGGAGCGCGCCAGCGATCCGGTTTTGATCTGCCCGCAATTCGTCGCCACCGCAAGATCGGCGATCGTGGCGTCTTCGGTTTCGCCCGAGCGGTGGCTCATGACATTTGTAAACCGGGCGCGGTGCGCCATGTCGACGGCGGTAAGTGTCTCTGTCAGGGTGCCGATCTGGTTTACCTTTACAAGCATCGAGTTGGCACAGCCCCGTTCGATCCCCATGGCAAGACGGGTCGGGTTTGTGACGAACAAATCGTCGCCTACAAGCTGCACCTTGTCGCCAAGCATATCTGTCAGCAGTTTCCAGCCGTCCCAGTCGTCCTCGGCCATGCCGTCCTCGATTGAGATGATCGGATAGTCGTTAACCAGCGCCGCAAGGTAGGCGGCATTCTCGGCACTGCTCAGGGTTTTGCCCTCGCCTGACAACACATAGGCGCCGTCTTTGTAATATTCGGTCGCGGCACAATCCATCGCAAGGTAGATATCCTCACCCGGGACATATCCGGCCCCTTTGATGGATTTCAGAATGAGATCAAGCGCATCACGTGTCGAATTGATGTTTGGAGCAAAGCCGCCCTCGTCGCCGATACCGGTGGACAGGCCGGCCTTTGTCAGCTCTTTCTTGAGGGTGTGGAACACCTCGGAGCCCATGCGCACGGCATCCGCGATAGATGTCGCCGACACCGGCATGATCATGAATTCCTGAATGTCGATCGGGTTGTCGGCATGCTCGCCGCCATTGATGATATTCATCATCGGCACCGGCAAAACCCGTGCCGACGTGCCCCCGACATAACGAAACAGCGGCTGGCCAGAAAAATCGGCGGCCGCTTTGGCCACAGCAAGGCTGACACCCAGAATTGCGTTTGCCCCGAGGCGTGATTTGTTGTCGGTGCCATCCAGCTCGATCATTGCGCCGTCGATGGCGACCTGTTCGGTCGCATCGAACCCGACGAGGGTATCGGCGATCTCGCCGTTGACAGAGGCAATCGCCCCCAGCACGCCTTTGCCCATGTAAACCGAAGGATCGCCATCACGCAGCTCTACGGCCTCGTGTGCGCCGGTCGAGGCCCCCGACGGAACAGCTGCCCGCCCCATGGTTCCGTCTTCCAGTGTTACATCCACCTCCACCGTCGGGTTTCCACGACTGTCGAGGATCTGTCGGGCGTGAATATCGATGATGGTGCTCATAGTGGAGGTCCCTTTGACAACATTTGCATTCGAAGGCTCTTTAGCAGCGCAGCGTAGGCTGGCAAACAGTGTTTTTGCCTTTGCGTCCTTTGGTAACATCAAAAGAAGCGGCGCGGCGCAGAGCACCGGTAAAACGATCCGCTTGCGCGCGGGTCTATTTTTGCTTGCGCGGGGGGCTATTTCTGTAAGGCTGCCTTGATCCAGAAACCGACCAGAACGAGCGAGGCAACCGTATTCCAGCTGGCCATAGACAATCCCAGCATCTGCCACGCGACCTCGTCGCACATGACGATGTTGACCGGCCCGTCCATGCTCAGCAATTGCGCGCCGCTCATGGCCCCCAGATCAAGACTGCCGCCGCCCGAACACGTTGTCGGACCCTCCCACCAGCCGCGCTCAACGCCGGTGTGATACAGCCCGATGCCCGCCGTCGTGGCCGCCGCACACGCCCCAAGCCACGCAAGCCACACAGCCCAACGCCGGTTCACGATCAGCACCAGCACGCCGATCAACACCGCCGCCGCGTGGGGCCAACGCTGCCACAGGCACAGCTTGCACGGAGCCAGACCGCCCAGATGCTCGAACCCGAACGCCCCCAGCAACAACAAAGCCGACCCGGCGGCTGCGATCACGCTGTAATGGATACGGGTCATATGTATTTCACCAACATGAAGCTGCCCAGCAGCAAGGCGACAAAAACAATCGTGAGCAGGCCCAACCGTTTTTCGATGAACGTCCGGATCGGATCACCGAACTTCCACAACAACGTGGCCACGAGAAAGAACCGCAAACCACGCGCCACAATCGAGGTCACCACAAACGTGCCCAGTGACATGCCCGTCCAACCCGACATGATCGTGATGACTTTGTAGGGAAACGGGGTCAGCCCTGCAATCAGTACCGGCCAGAAGCCCATTCCGTTAAACCGGTCGTTAAAGGCGACCATGGCGCCCTCTTTGCCAAGCATCGTCAGAATGGGCGCACCGATCTGTTCGTAAAACAAGGCCCCGATCGCATAACCCAGCATGCCACCGGCAACCGAGGACACCATTGCCACACCGGCAATCAGAAAAGCCCGGCGCGGGGTTGCCAGAATCATCGGGATCATCAGCACATCGGGGGGAATCGGAAACACCGAACTTTCGACAAATGCCACAATCGCCAGCGCCCAAAGCGCATAGGGGCCTGCGGCCAGAGACAGGGTCCAGTTATACAAGCTGCGCAACATTTGCTTCATCCATAAGTGCTTTGGCGTCACTTGCGCCAACTGCCCGACCGGGGTCAAGCCCTGTGGGCGAAATGTCGTTTTGCCGTCACCGGCAGGGCGCGGGGCATGCGATGCCCATTCGACACAAGCGCCGACGTGGCATTCCCCCGAAGTGTCCCGCCAAAGGTTGGTGCCTGCCCGTGCCTGCCAGCACTACTCGGTGCCGAAAAAGACGCCGTGGAAAGGGTCGCAGTCCTTGGCAGGCTTGCGGCTTGCCCTGTTGGTGCGGTACACGCGGCGCTGACACCGAATGTAGTCGAAGGGGGCTGGCATATGGGCAGGGCAATGGGGGCGATCTCGCGGTGGCTTGCCTATGGAGGCGGGGCAATTCTTGTCTTTCTGGCCGTGATGACAGTCGCGTCGATCATCGGGCGTGCGCTTGACGGGATCGGGCCGTTCGGCCCCGTGCCTGGGGATTACGAGCTGGTGGCAAACGGTTGCGCGCTGGCGGTTTTCTACTTTCTGCCCTGGTGTCAGTTGAACCGTGGCCATGTGACTGTCGATATCCTGATCGATGCGTTCGGGGCGCGCGCCAAGGCGGTGTTCGGGCTGCTCGGAGACACGCTTGTGGCACTTTCCAGCGTGGTCATCTTGCGGCAGTTGTGGATCGGTTTCGGAGAAAAGCTGCCCTTTGGCTCGGACGCGCTGCGTGCGGCGCTGCTGATGGGGTACAAACCCTATTATCCCGAGACGACCTATGAGTTGGAAATTCCGGTCTGGAGCCTGTACGGGGCTGCCGTAGTGGGGGCTTTTGTGATGGTGTTGGTCAGTTTTTATACGGTCTGGCGGGCCGTGACATGGGTCGTTGCGGGCCGGGAGGCGCGGATTTGACCGGTATCGAACTGGCGCTTGCGGCTTTTGGAATGATGTTGGTCGGGATATTCCTGCGCATCCCGATCGCGCTTGCCATGGGGATGACCGGCTTTTTCGGCACGTGGTATGTGCTGGGGGCGCCAAACTCTCCGATGGCGGCGTTAAAGGGGCTCAGCTACGAGACATTTTCGAATCAGGGGTTGGCAATTGTCCCGATGTTTATCCTGATGGGGCAGATCGCGACCCGCACGGGGATGTCTGCGGCTTTGTTTCGTGCGGCGTCCGACTGGCTGGGGCACCGCAAGGGCGGCATCGCGATGGCGAGTGTCGGGGCCTGTGCCGGGTTCGGAGCGATTTGTGGCTCGTCTCTGGCAACGGCCAGCACGATGGGGCAGGTGGCCTTGCCCGAGATGCGCAAGCGCGGCTATTCCGACAGCCTGTCAACAGGTGTGCTTGCTGCGGGAGGGACGCTTGGCATTTTGATCCCGCCCTCGGTCATTCTGGTGATTTATGCGATTATGGCCGAGCAGAACATCGTCAAGATGTTCGTGGCCGCCCTGATCCCCGGGCTTCTGGCGGCGGCGGGGTACATAATCACTGTGGCATTGTACGTCCGTATCCGGCCGGGATCGGCGACTGCGGCGCCACGGGTGCCGTACCGCGCGCGGCTCAAAACGCTTGCTGCGACATGGCCGGTTTTTGTGATCTTCGGCCTGACGATGGGCGGGATCATCGGCGACTGGAACTGGGCCAAGCCGGGGCCACAGGCGTTGTTCACTCCCAACGAGGCGGCGGCCTTTGGCGCGACGGCGACGGCACTTTACGGTGTTGTCATGGGGCGTTTGACTTTTGCCGGGCTGGGAGCGGCCATACTCGAGACGGCGAAATCAACGGGGATGATTTTCTTTATTCTGTTGGGCGCGGAAATGTTCAAGGGGTTCCTTGCCATCACCCGTGCCCCCGATCTGTTGGCGGACTGGGTTATCCTTCAGGCCTACACGCCGCTGATGGTGCTGACGATCATGCTGTTGTGCTATCTCTTGTTTGGCTGCGTGATGGATAGTCTGTCAATGATCCTGCTGACGATCCCGATCTTTTTGCCGATCATCGAAGTGCTTGATTTCGGGATGTCGCCACAGGACACGGCGATCTGGTTCGGGATCCTTGCGTTGATCGTGGTCGAGGTCGGGTTGATCACGCCGCCTGTGGGGATGAACCTTTTTATCATCAACGGTGTCGCCCGCGATATTCCAATCACACGCACCTATGCCGGCGTGGCGCCGTTTGTTGTGTCGGATATGGTGCGGGTGGTGATCCTTGTGAGCTTTCCGGCCATCACATTGTGGCTGGTCGGTGTCGCGGTCTGACGCACGATGGGGGAAGGGCAGGGGGCGTTTCGACCGCCCGCAGGTGTCTTGGAGCGCGGTGAAAGCAGGTGGCGTCGGTACGGCGCAGTCCATCGGGGCGCCCGCATGGTTCGAGTATTTGCGGATGCCTTTGGCCCGATGTTCACAACCCGCTGCCTTTAGTTGGGGAACTTGTTGAAATAGTGCCTGAAGCGGCCTTTACCTGCCGACAGGAGTTCATTATCAACGCCTCAAGTCAAGGAATCACGGTTCCATTCAGATAGTGACCTTTGACAAATAGCGCGCGGTTTTTTTGCGTCCGGACGACCATTTAGAAGTTCCTCTTCAAGGTGTTGCCGGCCTACCATAAAAAGAAACCATCGATCAAAGCGTGCCCGAGTGGCGGAATGGTAGACGCAGGGGATTCAAAATCCCCCGCCTTCACGGGCGTGTCGGTTCGAGTCCGACCTTGGGCACCAAATTTCTTTAAGCCTTTGAAATATCGTGATTTATAGAGAATTTTGGTTGAAGGTGCCCCCCCAATTATACACTCTTTGCTCTGCGCTCGTTGCCTCTTGAGTAGCATTGAAATCGCCGACATTGAATCTGTTTCTGCTGCATGGCAGGGTCAGCGAGATCGTTGACATCGTACTGCCCGGTTGTATGCAGATGTTCGAGTTCGTTTTGTTGTTTTTCAGATGGTTTTGGTTGTTTGCCGCGCAATTTTCCTTGGCGCGGGCGATGGCTATTCGTTTGCGGGTTCGCATGCGGGTAACGTCGGGTTCAAACTCGGCGAATGTGGCCAGGATGGCGGGCGGGTGATGGCTTGCTCGTTTGGCTGGTCTAACCGTAAGGTTTCACCATGTGAATGGGCCACAATCAGAGTTGTGCAACAACGCCGATCCACATGGTCAGAGGTTGTTTGACCCTTTGCCAGAGCCATGCAGGAGATCAAGAATATTTCACTACATCATGTAGTTGTAGGGGGGATTGAGGGCTAACAGCAGGTCTGGGCCCATTCCCTGACCGATGCTGAAATACAATCGAAGGGAGGCTTTGCGGAATCTCGTTACCCTCTTGCGATGCGCGAATCTTGACAGGTTCTAACCTTTGTCCCTCACTAATTGCGTTGATCTTCCAACCTATTTAACAAATATTCCACTACCGCGCGCACTCTGCGCGGAATATGGCGGCGCTCTGGATAGACGATCCAATGCGACCTGCTTTGATCTTCATATCCTTTCAGGATTCGCCGAACACGACCATCAGCGATCAGTGCTTCAAGGTTCTCCATCGGTGTGTATGCGACACCAAAACCCTTTTCGACAGCCAGACACATAAGGCCCATGCTATTCGTCTTTACGCGCCCCTTGACCTTAACCGAGATGCCTTTTTGCGTTGACGGGTCCACAAATTGCCAGACGTTGTTATTGGCTGATATGCACGAGTGTTGCTGCAATTCCTGGGGTGTTGAGGGTTCACCGTACTGCTCGAGATAAGCAGGTGAGGCAGCACATATCAGTTTACGTGTAGCAAGCTTGCGCGCGATCAATGCGCTGTCGGTCAAAGCACCATACCGGATGGCAAAGTCATATCCGTCTTCAACCAGATCAACGTTTCTGTTGTTAAAATCTACTTCGAACGTAATCTGCGGATTTTGCTCAGCGAACTCCAGAAGGATCGGCATGACCATTGCCTCCGCAAATGGACCCGCTGCAGAAACACGCACAGGTCCCGCCAGATCCGAAAAGGCACCGGTGATGGCCTGGTTCGCGTCGTCGATCCCGCCAATCAGTTCATCAACCCTGTTGAGATAGTCCCGTCCAAGATCCGTCAGTTTTACGGCACGTGTGGTCCGCGCCAGCAGCTTCACACCCAACCTGTCCTCAAGCGATTGTACGCGCCGAGACACATGTGAGGTCGAAACCTTCAGACGACGAGCGGCTGCGGTAAAGCTACTGGTGCGTGCCACCATAACAAATTCTTCTACACCATTCCAAACCGACATATTTCCATCCATTATTGCCAATGTGCAAAACTGTCTTGGCAAATATCCCACTTGTGGCACCCCGGCAATGATTGATAGGCCCTCGGTTGAAGAGGTTACAGCCCTGTAACCTTACCACCCCGCAAGGAACCCAGATGTCCAAGAAAATTCTTATCGTACTGACTTCACACGACACACTTGGCGATACTGGTGAAAAGACCGGCTTCTGGTTAGAAGAATTAGCGGCACCGTATTACACGTTCCTTGATGCTGGCGTTGAACTGACACTTGCATCCCCAAAGGGCGGTCAGCCTCCGTTGGACCCAAAAAGCAATGAAGCAGGTTTTCAAACAGAAGACACCGCACGCTTTCAAGCAGATGAGGCGGCAAAAGCGGCTCTGGCAAACACAGTAAAACTATCCGGCGTCAACGCCTCCGATTTTGATGGCGTGTTTTATCCAGGGGGTCACGGCCCAATGTGGGATCTGGTCAATGATGCACAATCCATCAGCCTGATCGAAGCGTTCTGGGCCACGGACAAGGTCGTTTCAACCGTTTGCCACGCATCCATTGCTTTGGCCAATGCCAAAGACAAAGGTGGCGAATACCTTGTCAAAGGCCGCAAAGTTACCGGCTTTACCAACACAGAGGAAGAGGCCGTCGGCCTGACCAACGTTGTTCCATTGTTGGTAGAGGACACCTTGTCGGATCGTGGCGGCCTATTTTCCAAGACCGACGATTGGGCACCATACGCGCAATCAGACGGCAATCTGATTACGGGCCAGAATCCGGCTTCATCGTCGGCGGTCGCTAAGTTGGTGCTTGAAGCTCTGGGTTAACCCCCCCGAAACTACGTGTTCCAGCGTGTACAATTCTGCCCAAGGGGCGTCGGTTTGCTCCGATGCCCCTTTTTCGCTTTTAATGAAGGGCATGTTGAATGTCACTCACAACTGACCCGGTAGAGGTCAGAATTGTCACTGAGAAATGACCCATGTGCAACCTTGCTCCTGACAGGATGTGTCGGGGGATATTGGAGACGAAGGTCTTCATCCCGATCTTGGCCTTGGCGCGAACCCAGCCGATGGTACGCACCAGCGTGCCGCCCCTGTCGTTTGTGTGAACCCTATTGGTATGGAGAGTGTCCCATCTTTTGTGCATGAGTAATCCGGCCCATGCTTCCAAACCAAAGGAGCATGACGACGATGACGATTTCCAATAAATTGCTGAACGAGCTGCTGAGCGCAGTGGTGAACCAAAACGTTCGTCGGGCGATCAAGACCTGATGAGGGAACTCAAGGTCCGGTTGATGGGTGCTGAATTGACCGACCATCCGGGAGATGCGCCAGACGCTCAGCCTGCAAGTGAATTGCCCCTAGATTTGTGGAGGCCTTGCTTGGTAAATTTGGAAGCAAGAAGAACAATATGTCCGGAGCTGGTTTCACAGACGAGTTCAAGCGCGATGCAGTCGCTCAGGTCGAGGATCGGGGCTATTGCTGGGCGCATGCGCGTTGCAAGCTGAGAGTGTCAGCTTTTCTGTCCAACTGGGAATTGGTCCACAACAATGTGGCCCCGCTCGCCGAGGAGGGCCTAAAAACAGATTGCTTCCCTGTAACCGGATCAAAGCGAAGCGTAAGCGATGGGGTGGACGCCCGCCGGCGGCATTTAATGTGCCAAGGTAGTGGGTGTTGAAACACCGCTACGAAGGAGAGCGTCCATGAACGAGGTTAGCATCATCGGCCTGGATTTGGCCAAGAAC
>JBLHUT010000044.1:0-16065 GCA_047629975.1 Paracoccaceae bacterium | reverse complement strand
GCCGATCATCTCGAGAATTTCGTCCGTCTGGCGGCGCGCCTTGGGCACCCCGTAAAGGCCGGCCTGCACCTCCAGCGCACGACGCGGGCTGAAAAACGGGTCCATGTTCAATTCTTGCGGCATGACCCCGATCGAGGCCCGCGATTGCCGCGGGTTCACATCCTGGTCAAAGCCCCAGATCCGGACCTTTCCGGCGGATTTCAGCACCAGACCGGCGAGGATATTGATCAACGTCGACTTGCCCGCACCGTTCGGCCCCAGCAACCCAAAGATCGAACCCGCCGGAATATCGAGGTCGATCCCCTTGAGCGCCTCTTTTGGTGGCTGGTTCCCCTGAGCGGCATAGGTCTTTTTCAGACCCTCGATCTGGATCGCATTCTGTGTCATCTGCGGTATTTGCTCCTTGCGGGCACGTATCGGCCGGCGCGCTCTTGTCCGGGCGGGCTTGTCGGGACGGGCGCGATCACTATACTTCGGCTAAACCTAGGCCAGAGCGTGGCCTGCTTCAAGGATGACAACAATGACCATCGCCCCGCCAGAGACAGAAACAGTCAAGACCAAACGCATCTCTTGCGATGGCGGAGGCGGCGCATTGGGCCATCCGCGCGTCTGGCTGACGATTCCCGACAACAAAGGCTATGTCGAGTGCGGATATTGCGACAAGAAATTCGTCCTGTCCCCGACTGCCGACGCCTGAAGCCCCTCGCACAAGCCCGCACACCACGGCTCAATGCCCTCTTTGCGGGTGCGATGCAGCGGCAAAACGCGCGTGTCCATTGACCTGAAGGCAAATCCCGTGTTCGGTTTGAGGGTGAATTTCAAATCATCAATAAGGGAACGTATTATGCCATTTCAGTTTACCCAAGGCCAGACAACCGCCCTGCGCACGATCAACAAGGCAAAGTTTGGCGGCCTTGCCCCTGCACGCCAAGTAGAGGCGATTGCAAAATGGATCCTTGCCAACAACAACAACCCCGCAATGCCCCTTTGGCCCGTCACCAAAACCGACATGGCCACTTATGTCGAGGCAATCGGAGAGCATCTGGGGATTTACACCGGTAATCCGACATTCCAGATCAACCTGAACCCGCTGAAAGGCGTCGGCGACCAGTTCAAAGAGGTAGTCGGCTCGTATGGCCGCGTGCCGGCAGTCGTGGTGTACCAGATTTGCGTCGGCTACAAGATCCAGCGACCGGTGATCATGCGCGCCTGTAGCCACATGGCCGCGGCCCAAGGCGATAACGGCGTCAAGACATTGGCAGGCGGCGGCAGCAATCTTGCCGAACTGAAACTGATGGCGATGGGCGGCGAGCGGGTCTATGCCACCTCGAAAACCGGCAGTACCTTTCTTTTTGACAAGATCGCAAAGCACACCTGAGCCGTAAAACCCTGTTCGCGAGGGCCGCGCCCCTCGCGAACACTCCCCCGCGCGATAGATCATGGCCCACACAGTCCGGCCCGACACAAGCGACGGACAGGCGCCTTTTGGGGCGCAAAATTCTTTGGGCACCGCGCCCCTTCGCGCTCTCGCAATCCGCGCCTTGGCATTGTATCCCGAAAGCAATCATCAAGAGGCGCGCGACATGACATTCGGCAAAGGCCACCACCTGCATCTGATCGACGGCTCGGCGTTCATTTTTCGCGCCTACCACGCATTGCCACCTCTGACACGCAAATCGGACGGGCTTCCGGTTGGTGCGGTGGCGGGCTTTTGCAACATGTTGCACCGTTACATCGAGGGCAACACCGGCCCCGATGCCCCGACCCATGCGGCTGTGATCTTTGACAAAGGCTCGCATACCTTTCGCAACGACATCTACGATCTGTACAAAGCCAACCGTGACGCGATGCCAGAGGACCTGCGCCCGCAGATGCCCCTGACCCGCGACGCCACACGCGCCTTCAATGTCGCGTGTGAAGAAGTCGAGGGCTTTGAAGCAGACGACATTATCGCCACTCTCGCCGTGCAGGCCCGCAATGCCGGTGGGCGCGTCACGATCATCTCGTCCGACAAGGACCTGATGCAACTGGTCGGGGGCGGCGTCGAGATGCTTGATGCCATGAAAAACAAACGTATCGGCGTTGACGAGGTCATCGAGAAATTCGGCGTCAAGCCCGACCGCGTGGTCGATGTTCAGGCGCTTGCCGGCGATTCGGTTGACAACGTTCCCGGCGCGCCCGGCATCGGGATCAAAACCGCCGCCCTGCTGATCAACGAATACGGCGATCTGGAGAGTTTGCTAGAGCGGGCCGCCGAGATCAAACAGCCCAAACGCCGTGAGGCATTACAAAACAATGCCGAGCTGATTCGCCTCTCGAAACGACTGGTGCAGCTTGACGAGGGCATGATTCTTGATTTCACGCTGGATGATCTTGAAGTCCGCGAACCACATGCCGAAACGCTGTTGGAGTTCCTGAACCTGATGGAATTCCGCACCCTGACGCGGCGCATTGCCGACCAGTTCGGGATCGCGCCGCCCGCGATGGTCGAAGCCCCTGAATCCGCCGCCCCCCAAGCACCGCAAAGCGTGCCGATGTCGGAGGCGGTTTATGAAACAGTCTCCGATGCCGCCACGCTGCAATTGTGGATCGACCGGATTTATGAACGTGGCTATGTGGCCATCGACACCGAAACCACGTCACTCAACGAAATGGTGGCTGATCTGGTCGGCATTTCGCTGGCTGTCGAGCCGGGTCATGCGTGCTATATTCCGCTGCTGCACAAAGCGAACGGCGGCACCGATCTGTTTGCCGACGACAGCCTGTCAGCAGGGCAAATGGCGCAAGCAGAATGCCTTGAGATGCTGCGCCCCGTTCTGGTCGACCCGTCGATCCTGAAAATCGGGCAGAACATGAAATACGACGCCAAGATTTTCGCCAATCACGGCTTGGACATCGCCCCGATCGACGACACGATGCTGATCTCTTACGCGATGCACGCCGGCCTGCACGGGCACGGCATGGACACCTTGTCGGACCGCTACCTGAATCACAAACCGATCCCGATCAAAGAATTGATCGGGTCGGGCAAATCGCAGATCACGTTTGACAAGGTGCCGGTCGACACCGCCACGAAATATGCCGCCGAGGATGCCGACATCACCCTGCGGCTGTGGCAGCTTTTGAAGCCGCAGTTGCACGTCAAGCACGTCACCACCGTCTACGAGACACTCGAGCGTCCGCTGGTGCCGGTGCTGGCACGGATGGAGCGTTCGGGGATCAAGGTCGACCGTGACACGCTCAGCCGGATGTCCAACGCATTTGCCCAGAAAATGGCCGGGCTGGAGGACGAGATCATCACACTGGCGGGGCGCAAGTTTCTGGTTTCTTCGCCCAAGCAGCTGGGGGAGGTGCTGTTTGACGATCTCGGCCTTCCGGGCGGTAAAAAGGGTAAAACGGGGGCCTATTCCACCGGTGCCGACATTCTCGAAGACCTTGCGACAGAACACGAACTTCCCCGCCGCGTGCTGGACTGGCGGCAATTGTCCAAGCTCAAATCGACCTACACCGACGCGCTGCAGGACCACATCAACCCTGACACGGGCCGCGTTCACACCTCTTACGTGATCTCGGGGGCTTCGACGGGGCGGTTGGCCTCGACCGATCCGAACCTGCAAAACATCCCGATCCGTTCAGAGGAAGGGCGCCGCATCCGCGAGGCGTTCATTGCCAAGGAAGGTCACATGCTGGTCGCGCTTGATTATTCCCAGATCGAGTTGCGCATTCTGGCGCATATCGCCGATATTCCGGCCCTCAAGGAATCGTTCGCCCAAGGCCACGACATTCACGCCATTACCGCGTCCGAAATGTTCGACGTGCCTCTGGACCAGATGACATCCGACATCAGGCGGCAGGCAAAAGCGATCAACTTCGGTGTGATTTACGGGATTTCAGGCTTCGGGCTGGCGCGCAACCTGCGTATTCCGCGCGCTCAGGCGCAAGGGTTCATCGACCGCTATTTCGAGCGGTTCCCCGGCATCAAAACCTACATGGACACCACGACCGCCTTTGCCAAAGAGCACGGATTTGTCAAAACCCTGTTCGGGCGCAAGATCAACACCCCCGATATCAACGCCAAAGGGCCCGGGGCGGGTTTTGCCAAACGGGCCGCGATCAATGCGCCCATCCAGGGCACCGCCGCCGATGTAATCCGGCGTGCGATGGTCCGCATGGACCCTGCGATTGCCCATCTTCCCGCGACAATGCTGCTGCAGGTGCACGACGAACTTTTGTTCGAGGTAGAGGACGCAGCCGTTGACGAGCTGACTGCGATTGCAAAGTCGGTGATGGAAAATGCCGCCGCCCCTGCCGTGCATCTTGATGTCACCCTCACAGTCGAGGCGGGCAAGGGGCGCAACTGGGCCGAGGCGCACTAACTTTCCGGCGGGCGCACCAGTGCCATCGACAGCCGCCTTGCAGACGGGCCAAACAAAAACGCCGTGGGGCAGGCAACGCTCCACGCCAATGCCCAGATGCCCAGCCAGGTGCCCGCAAAGCCGTCAATCATCCCGACTGCGCGCCACGTCGCGATCAAAGTGACCAGAAACGACATCAGGCCCGACAGAATCAGGGCCTGCAAAAACGGCTGTGCTTTGGCTGGCATCTTCATGGGGTATCGTCTTGTGATAGATCGCTTGACGGGATCACCGGAAAAAACGCCCCCCCCGACCATATCCCGAACCAGCTTTTTCCCTGATGGGCACTGTGCGTGCCCAGATCGACAAGCCGGTAAAAACTCTTGCGGTCGATCAGCGCCTCAAGACCGTCGCGCACCATGACATACGGGCGCGGCTCGTCTGTTTCAGGGTCATGCGCCACGCGCAACGGATGCACCGCACCGGCCGTGACATGATCATCGACGTGCGTTGTGAATGTGACGTCCTGCGCCGTGCCCTCGCCGGACACTGCGAAATCGACGGCAACAAACGGCGCATCGTCCACCGTGATGCCGACCTTTTCGACCGGTGTCACAAGAAAGAACTTCTCGCCGTCCTTGCGCAGGATCGACGAAAACAACTTGACCAGACCGGGCCGCCCGATCGGCGTGCCCAGATAGAACCAAGTCCCGTCCGCGGCGATCCGCATGTCAAGATCACCGCAAAATGGCGGATTCCACAAATGTACCGGCGGTTTGCCTTTTTTTGTGGCGGCCCGAACGCTGGCTGCTAGATTTTCTGCCGACGGGCTCACGATGTTTTGTGCTGTCATTTTTGCCATTTGATTAGATTGATGTATCTAGTTCTATAGTCATACGAACAGAACCACAAAGGAAATGGCCTATGTCCACCCCCCAGCCCGAACTACAGTCCGACCCGCAGCAGTTGGTTGCCGACATCGAAACTCTGGGCGAACGGCTCAGCCTTGCCAAATCCAGCATTACCCGCCGCTTTATCGGACAGGAGCGGGTGGTTGATCTGACGCTCTCGGCGCTGCTGTGTGGCGGGCACGGATTGTTGGTCGGCCTGCCCGGTCTGGGCAAGACCCGTCTGGTTGACACCCTGTCAACGGTGATGGGCCTGAACGGCAACCGGATCCAGTTCACTCCCGACCTGATGCCAGCCGACATTCTGGGCTCCGAGGTGCTGGATACGGCCGACGACGGCCGCCGCGCGTTCCGCTTTATCGAGGGTCCGATTTTCTGCCAGCTTCTGCTTGCCGATGAAATCAACCGCGCCAGCCCCCGCACACAGTCGGCGCTGTTGCAGGCGATGCAGGAAAAAGAAGTCACCATCGCCGGAGAGCATCGACCGCTGGGCCTCCCGTTTCATGTGCTCGCCACCCAGAACCCGATCGAGCAGGAGGGCACCTATCCGCTGCCCGAGGCGCAGCTTGACCGCTTTCTGGTACAAATAAACGTCCCCTATCCCGACCGCGCCACAGAGCGTGATATCCTGCTGGCCACGACCGGCACCGAAGACGCACAAGTGTTGCCGGTTTTCACTGCCACCGAGCTTCTGGCCGCACAGACGACCCTGCGCCGGATGCCGGTAGGGGATGCGGTGATGGACATGATCCTTGATCTGGTGCGTGCCTGCCGCCCTGGCGAGCCGGACGCCCCCAACGCCGTGCAGCAAAACGTCAGCTGGGGTCCGGGCCCGCGTGCGGCGCAGGCTTTGATGTTGACGGTGCGCGCCCGCGCGCTGCTGGATGGCCGCTTGGCTCCCTCGCCCGAGGATGTCGTCGAGATGGCAGGCCCCGTGCTGGAGCACCGGATGGCGCTGACGTTTGCGGCGCGCGCCCGCGGTGAAAGCCTTGCTGAATTGATCCGCGAGGTTGCGGCAACGACTCTGCGGATCGAGGCCGCCGCGTGAGCAAAGCAAACACCTTGCCTGACCCCCAAAACGGTCAGCAGCCCGGTCAACGTTCCGGCCAACGTCTGCGCAGCCGCTCCGAGACGCTTGCCTCGACCATGCCGCCCCTGCTGGCCGATGCCAGCCACCTCGCCGCAACCGTCGTTCTGGGGGCGCACGGGCGTCGCCGGTCGGGCATGGGCGACGAGTTCTGGCAATATCGCCCGATGGCGGTGGGCGACGAGGCGCGGATGATCGACTGGCGCCGCTCGGCGCGCTCGGACGGACAATTCATCAAGGAAAAAGAATGGCAGGCGGCTCAATCGGTGCTGATCTGGGTTGATGACAGCCAGTCGATGACCTTTAGCGGTGATCCCGACCGGGTCACCAAATCAGACCGCGCCCGTCTTTTGGCGCTGGCGATGTCGGTGCTGCTGGTGCGCGGCGGCGAGCGGGTCGGGTTGTCGAGCATCGGGCAATTGCCCCGCTCCGGTCCTGTTCAACTGGTGCGTATCGCAGAGGCCCTTACCTCCGAGCAGACGACCGGCGATTACGGCGTGCCCGAAACAAAAGGGCTGCCCTTCCGGTCGCGGGCGATTTTTGTGTCCGATTTTATGGGCGATCTGGCTCCCGTCGAGGCCGCCCTTGCCAAAGCCGCCGATCGCGGGGTGCGCGGCGCCATGCTACAGGTGCTTGACCCGACCGAAGAAAGTTTTCCGTTCGACGGGCGCACCATTTTCGAAAGCATGGGCGGCTCGCTGCGCCACGAAACGCTCAAGGCGGGCGACCTGCGCGGCCGGTACCTTGAGCGGCTGGCGGCCCGCAAGGACAGGCTCGCGCATCTTGCCAAACAAACCGGCTGGCAGTTCCACACCCACCACAGCGATACTTCCGCACAGGCCGCCTTGCTGTGGCTGTATCGCGCAACCGAACGGGTAAGCTGATGTTTACGCTTGGACCGATTGGCTTTACCGCCCCCCTCTTGCTGCTGGTGCTGCTGGCGCTGCCTGTTCTTTGGCTGGTCTTGCGGGCTGTGCCACCGGCCCCGATCCTGCGCCGTTTTCCCGGTGTTGCGCTTTTGCTGGGCCTGTCGGACGACGAAACAACCACAGATCGCACCCCGTGGTGGCTGCTGGTGCTGCGGATGCTGGCGGTGGCGTTGGTCATCGCAGGCTTTGCCGGCCCTGTCCTGAACCCGCAATCCGAACGCGCGGGCTCTGGCCCCTTGTTGATCGTGATGGATGCCACCTGGGCCGATGCCCGCGATTGGCAAAACCGGATCGACCGGGTTGAGACACTTGTTTCCGACGCAGGGCGTGCCGGTCGCACCGTCGCAATCGTGCGTCTGACCGATCTGCCACAGGGGGATTTGCCGTTTCAGGCCGCCGCCGACTGGGCCGCGCGGCTGGGGGGCCTGACCCCGAATCCGTGGACCCCGGACGCAGGCAAAGTTACCGATTGGGCCACGCAGTTGACTGGACAGTTCGAATCGTTCTGGCTGTCTGACGGATTGTTCCACGCTGCCCGCACGACCGTTCTGGCCGCGCTTGAATCCCACGGCCCCGTGACGGTGTTCGAAAGCCCCCGCCCCGTGCTGGCCCTGCGCCCTGCGGTGCTTGAGGACGGGGTGGTCAAACTGACGGCTCTGCGCGCCCGCGCCACTGGCGAAAGCGTTGTGGCCATCGCCGCACGCGGGTTGGACCCTGCCGGCACCGAGCGGGTTCTGGCCAGCATCGAGGCACGTTTTGCCGCCCAAGCCACCGAAGCGCAAGTCGCGCTGTCGCTGCCGGCCGAGTTGCGCAACCGCGTGACCCGCTTCGAGATCACCGGTGCGCGTTCTGCGGGGGCTGTCACCCTGACAGACGACGGCTTGAAGCGCCGCGAGGTTGCCTTGATCGCCGGTCGCGATGACCGCGAAGGGCTGGAGCTGTTGTCGCCGCTGCACTATCTCAAGCAGGCGCTTGTGCCGACAGCCGACCTTATCGACGGCACGCTCGAGGATATTTTGCTGGCCAATCCCGATGCAATCATCTTTGCCGATGTCGCCCGCGTTAGCGGCCCCGAACAGGATGCGCTTCTGGAATGGATCGAAAACGGCGGCCTACTGCTGCGTTTTGCCGGACCCGGCCTTGCGGGATCGGATGTCAGCCGCAGCACGCTGGACCCGCTGATGCCCGTACGCCTGCGCGAAGGCGGTCGTTCCGTGGGCGGTGCCATGAGTTGGGGAGAGCCCAAAACCCTGCGTCCGTTTGCCGGAGATAGCCCGTTTTACGGACTGCCCGTACCGGAAGAGGTCAACGTGCTGGCACAAGTGATGGCCCAGCCCGACCCCGATCTTGCTGAAAAGGTCATCGCAGCCCTGACCGACGGCACGCCACTGGTCACCCGCAAACGGATCGGTCAGGGACAGGTCATTCTGGTACATGTCACGGCAAATGCCGAATGGTCGTCGTTGCCGTTGTCGGGCCTGTTTGTCCAGATGCTTGAACGGTTGGCGATCTCGACACGCAGCACACAGCCCGGGATTGACGAGCTTGGCGGGACGACGTGGGCCCCCCGGAACGTGCTGAATGCGTTTGGTGGCCTTGCAGACGGTTCGGACCTGCCCGGTGTGACCGGTGAAATGCTGGTGGCAGGCGCGCTTGGTCCTGCCTTGCAGCCGGGAATTTATGACGGCGAGGATCGTCAGATTGCCGTGAATGTAGCGCGGGCGGATACGGTACTTGTGCCCTACGCGTGGCCTGCGCGCATCACGATACAGGGCTTGGGGGTCTCGGCTGAAACAGTACTGAAAGGATTTGCACTCATGGTCGCATTGGCGTTGCTTGCCGCAGATATCGTGGCGTCGCTGTTCTTGTCGGGACGTTTGCGCGGACCGCGTGGTGGCCTCCTCACGGCGCTGGTTGTGGGGTTCGCCGCCCTTGCTCTTCCGGCGGACACCCGCGCACAGGGGACGGCACAAGATGCCGATGCTCTTGCACTTCTGGCGACCCCGAAGGTGGTGCTTGGCCATGTGGTCACAGGCGACCCTGCGCTGGACGCGATGGCGCAAGCGGGGCTTTCGGGCCTGTCGGACACGTTGTTCCGGCGCACCTCGATCGAACCCGCAGAGCCGATGGCCGTGAACCTCGAAACCGACGAGCTTGCGTTTTTCCCTTTCCTGTACTGGCCTGTCTCGACGCGCCAGCCGATGCCATCGGTCGAGGCCTACACCCGACTCAACCGGTATTTGCGCAGTGGCGGCATGATCCTGTTCGATACCCGCGATGCCCACATCGGCGGTTTCGGGAGCGGCACGCCCGAGGGTAACAAGCTGCAACAGCTGGCGCGCCCGTTGAACATTCCCCCGCTGGAGCCAATCCCGTCGGATCACGTTCTGACGCGTACCTTTTACCTGCTACAGGATTTTCCGGGCCGCTATGCCAGCCGCGATGTCTGGGTAGAGGCCTCTGCGCGGGATGCCGAACAGATCGAAGGCATGCCGTTTCGCAACCTGAATGACGGCGTCACACCGGTGGTCATTGGCGGCAATGACTGGGCTGCGGCATGGGCAGTAGACGCGCGCGGAGCCGCGCTTTATCCTGTCGGGCGCGGCTATGCCGGAGAGCGCCAGCGCGAAATCGCCTCTCGCTTCGGGGTTAACTTGTTGATGTACGTGCTGACCGGCAACTACAAATCGGATCAGGTTCATGTGCCTGCTTTGCTTGACAGACTGGGGCAATAGAATGACTGACAACATCCTGTTCGACCCCCTTGTTCCTTGGGTGGCACTTTGGCTTGCGGCGGCTGTTGCGGCGGCATTTGTCGGTTTTGCAGCGTGGCGCAGGCTCAAAGGATGGTGGTTGCGCGGTTTGGCGGCATTGGTGCTGTTGATGGCCGTGGCCAACCCGTCGCTGCAACGCGAAGACCGCGCGCCCCTATCGGACATCGTGCTGGTCGTTGTCGATGAAAGCGCCAGCCAGAAAATCGCGGACCGACCAGCGCAAACAGCCGCCGCCGTGGCGCGCATCACCACCCAGATCGAGACACTGGACAATACCGAGTTGCGCCTTGTGACGGTCAGGGACGGCGCGGACAATTCCGGCTCGTTGCTGATGACAGCCCTGTCCGAAATGATGGCCGAAGAACCGCGCGCCCGGGTGGCCGGCGCCATACTGGTGTCGGACGGGCAAATTCACGATATCGAGCGACTGCCCGAGATGCCTGCACCGCTGCACCTTGTCATGACCGGCCTCGAGACCGACTGGGACCGGCGTTTGATCATAAAGAACGCTCCGGCCTTTGCCATTCTGGACGAGGAAATCATGCTGACCTTGCGCATCGACGACAGCGGCACGGTGCCGGTGTCCGCGCAGGGCGAGGCCGATCTGTCCATCGCCGTGGACGGCGGGCCGGCGCAATCCTACCGCGTGCCGGTGAACAGCGATCTCAACCTTCCGGTGACCCTGTCGCACGGCGGCAACAACGTCATCCAGTTCAATGTGACACCGCTCGAGACCGAATTGACGGACCGGAACAATGCCGCCGTCGTGCAGATCAACGGCGTGCGCGACCGGTTGCGGGTTTTGTTGGTCAGCGGCCAACCCCACCCCGGAGAACGGACGTGGCGCAACCTGCTAAAGTCCGACAGTTCGGTTGATCTGGTGCATTTCACTATTTTGCGGCCTCCTGAAAAACAGGACGGGGTGCCGGTCACCGAATTGTCGCTGATCGCGTTTCCGACGCGCGAGTTGTTTCTGGAAAAGATCGACGAGTTCGATCTGATTATCTTTGATCGCTACAAACGGCGCGGCATCCTGCCGATGCTTTATCTCGAAAATGTGCGTAATTACGTTGAAAAGGGCGGTGCGGTTCTGGTCGCGGCGGGGCCGGACTTTGCCACGGCCGACAGCATCTATCGCTCGCCACTCGGAGACATCTTGCCCGGCACGCCAACTGCGCGGGTCATCGAGGAAGGCTTCGTGCCAATGATGACCGATATCGGGCGCAAACATCCGGTGACCGAAGGTCTGGACGCGCTGTTTCCCTCGACACAGCCCGACAGTGACGCGCCCGGCTGGGGGCGGTGGTTCCGGCTGATCGATGTAACGGCCAAGTCGGGCAACACGGTGATGACGGCCCTGGATGACCGGCCATTGTTGCAGCTCGACCGGGTCGGAGAAGGCCGGGTGGCATTGATGGCGTCGGATCATGCGTGGTTGTGGAGCCGTGGCTATGAAGGAGGCGGCCCTCAGCTGGAGTTGTTGCGCAGACTCGCCCACTGGATGATGAAGGAGCCCGAACTGGAAGAAGAGGCGCTGACGGCAAGCGCGCAAGGGCAGACGATGACCGTGACACGTCGCACGCTGGGAGACGCACCCGAGGCCGTGACAATCACCGGACCGGACGGGAACGTATCGGTGGTGCCTCTGGAAGAAGTGTCACCGGGTAAATTCGCAGGAACGTTCGAAGGCCCTGATATCGGGCTTTACAGACTGGCGGAAGGGGGGCTTGAAACGGTCGCGGCCCTTGGTCCGACAGCACCGCGGGAGTTCGAGCAAACAATTGCCGATGATGAAATTCTGGCCCCGGCCATCGCCCGCCACCGTGCCGGAGTATTGCGCATCGAAGACGGCCTTCCGAACTTGCGAAACGTGCGCGAGGGACGGGTTGCGGCGGGGCGTGGCTGGTTGGGGATCACCCCGCGCAATGCCTTTGTGACAGCCGACATAACGGTCATCCCGTTGGTGAATGCGTGGTTATTCCTGCTGATATCAGGGATGATGATTATTGGGGCATGGCTTTTGGAAGGACGCAAAAGGTAGGTCGCTTTAGCTGGTCGAGGGGGGGTGCTCCCGCCTGTGGCGCACCTGCATTCAAGAATGCATGCCCCACAGTTGGGCGTAGCAGGCCCGAAAACGGGCCTGCGGCGTCAGTCAGCAATCTCCAGACTGTAAAGAGCAGCGCCCCACCCTTCGGGCTTCGTACGGGTCTGAAGCATAACAAAAGACGCACCGTTAGGAACTTTCACCCCGGAAAGGCTGCGGGTAAAGGGCTGTTCGGTCACGTGCGGGTGAAACAGAACGCGCGTTCCAAGAACGCTCCCTTGCCCGTCAAGAACGCGCCATCCATCTGCATAGTCTTCCCAACCGGTGTCAGCATGGCGCACGGTGACCGAGAACGTCCACGATGCCCCAGCCGCGCGCGCGTGGGCCGCTTCGATAACGGCAGGATCGGCACCAGCAGGATTGGCGTGGTATGTCACGGACATTGTAAAAAGTGCGAGATGAGCCAGAAATTTCATTTTGCCAGCATGACATAAGCTCAAAAATATGCCCAGAATGAACGGCGCGGGTAACGCGTGTATGATCACTCCTTGCTTTTTTCCGGAATTGGTTATATTTTATTACCAATAGAGGAGTTTGCCCCATGGAAATGCCTATTCCCGACGCATCGATTATTGCAAAAAAGCAGCACATTGTCAGACGTCTGCAATCTGTTTTGCCAAAAGATGCCGTGATTCACGAGCCGACCGAAACGCGTGCCTATGAGTGTGACGCACTGACGGCGTACAAGTGCCAGCCCCTTGCGGCCGTGCTTCCCGCGAACACGAGCGAAGTCGCCGCAGTTTTGAAAATCTGCTACGAGGAAGGTGTGCCGGTTGTGCCACGCGGATCGGGAACCTCGCTGGCCGGCGGCGCCCTGCCGACGGCCGACTGTGTTATCCTTGGCGTGGCACGCATGAGCGACGTGCTTGAAACAGATTATGACAACCGCTTTATCAAGGTCCAGACCGGCCGCACGAACCTGAGCGTGACAGGCGCGGTCGAAGAACACGGTTTTTTCTATGCCCCTGACCCGTCGAGCCAGCTTGCCTGTGCCATTGCGGGAAACATCGCGATGAACTCTGGCGGGGCTCATTGCCTCAAATACGGGGTGACGACGAACAACCTGCTTGGTGTCACGATGGTGATGATGGACGGCTCTGTGGTCGAGGTCGGCGGAGCACATATGGATGCTCCGGGCTATGATATTCTGGGGCTGATCTGCGGCAGCGAGGGGCAGCTTGGTGTTGTCACAGAAGCGACGCTCAGGATTTTGCCAAAACCCGAAGGGGCACGCCCCGTCCTGATGGCATTCAACGACAACGAAGTTGCGGGTGCTTGCGTGGCCGACATCATCAAAGCGGGTGTGTTACCTGTTGCCATGGAGTTCATGGACCGTCTGTGCATCGAAACCAGTGAAAAATTCGCCGATGCCGGCTATCCTGAATGCGAGGCGTTGCTGATTGTCGAGGTCGAGGGATCGCCCGCGGAGATCGACGAGCAATTGGCCGTCATCATGCAGATTGCCCGCCGACACGATCCGGTGGAGTTGCGCGAAAGCAAGTCCCCCGAAGAGAGCGCCAAAATCTGGTTGGGGCGGAAATCGGCTTTTGGTGCGATCGGGCAGTTGAACGATTACATGTGCCTTGATGGAACCATCCCCGTGTCGTCACTGCCCTATGTGTTGCGCCGGATCGGCGAGATGTCAAAGGACTACGGGCTGGCCGTCGGCAACGTGTTTCATGCCGGTGACGGAAACATGCACCCGTTGATCCTTTATGATGCCAACAAGCAGGGTGACCTTGAGCTTTGTGAAGCATTCGGGGCGGACATCTTGCGGCTTTGCGTCGAAGTTGGCGGCTGCCTGACAGGTGAGCACGGCGTGGGCATCGAAAAGCGGGATCTTATGTTCGACCAGTTCAATCCGCAGGATCTCGAGATCCAGATGGCGGTCAAGGACGTCTTTGATCCGACATGGCTGTTGAACCCTGCAAAAGTCTTTCCGCTTGTTGCCACGGCCTCGCGGCGCGGACAGGTCGACAAAGCGGCCTGAGACAGGTCTGCACAGAGCCCGAAAAACTCTTTTGAAAAACGCGGGCAATGGCCCAGGGAGGGGCCAATGCTGGCACCGGAGAATGAAGCACAACTCAGTGAAATCATAGCGGGCGCAACAGGCCCGTTACGGATCATCGGTGGCGGCACGCGCCCGATCGGGCGGCCGTTGACTGGCGAAAGCCTGTCGGTGGCAGGGCTGAGCGGCGTATCCTTGTACGAACCGGGATCCTTGACGATTGTTGCCGCCGCGGGAACTCCGCTTGCTGAAATTCAGCAAACGCTTGCTGCCGAAAACCAGCGGCTGCCCTTCGAGCCCATGGATCACCGCAAGTTGCTGGGCACCACTGGCACACCGACCATCGGCGGCATGGTCGCCGGCAACGTGTCGGGATCACGGCGCATTCAGGCCGGTGCCTGTCGCGACAGCCTGATCGGTGTGCGGTTTGTTGATGGTCAAGGCACAGCGATCAAGAACGGCGGGCGCGTGATGAAGAACGTTACCGGCTATGATCTGGTCAAGCTGATGGCCGGCAGCCACGGCACGCTTGGTGTGCTGAGCGAGGTCGCCTTCAAGGTTCTTCCCGGCGTCGAAAGTGTGGCTGTTTTGCTGATCCGCGGGCTGGAGGATGCAGCCGCGATTGCGGTTCTGTCCAAAGCCCTCGGCTCTCCGTTCGAGGTCTCGGGCGCCGCGCATGCCCCCCAAGGGCAAGGGGATGCCCCCTTGACGATGATCCGGCTGGAAGGGTTTACCGCCTCTGTTGCCTACCGCGCCAAATGCCTGCAGGACCTCCTTGCACAGGCCGGTGAGATCACGGTGGAAACCGACCGCACCCGCGCCGAAGATATGTGGCGATGGGTCTGCAATGTCGAAGGTTTCGCCGGTCAGCCAGGCGATGTCTGGCGGGTTTCGGTAAAACCCGGTGACGGCCCAGCCGTCGGCGCCCGTTTGGACGGGGCGCCGTGCCTGTATGACTGGGGCGGCGGGCTTGTGTGGGCGTTGCTTCCCGCGGGCACCGACCTGCGCGCAAAGCTTGGCGGGCTTGCCGGTCACGCGACCCTTGTGCGCGCCTCCGAGGACACGCGCGCGCACTTGTCGTCGTTCCACCCCGAGCCTGCCCCCCTTGCCCGCATCGCCCAAGGCCTGCGTGACCGGTTTGATCCGCGCGGCATTCTGAACCCCGGCCTGATGGCGTAAGGACACCCAAATGCAAACAACATTTACCCCCGAGCAGCTTAAAGACCCTGCCATCCAGACCTCGAACAAGATCTTGCGCACCTGCGTGCATTGCGGGTTTTGCACCGCGACATGCCCGACCTATCAGGTCCTTGGTGACGAGTTGGACAGCCCTCGCGGGCGGATCTACCTGATCAAGGATATGCTGGAAACGGGCCGCCCCGCTGACCCCGAAACAGTCAAACATGTTGACCGCTGCCTGTCGTGTCTGGCCTGCATGACCACCTGCCCTTCAGGTGTGAACTATATGCACCTTGTTGATCATGCGCGGGAATATATTGAGCAAACCTACAAACGACCATTCTCTGACCGTGCCTTGCGGTGGATTCTGGCGCGCATCCTGCCCTATCCGATGCGGTTTCGTGTGGCGCTTTTGCTTGCCAAGATCGGGCGCCCCCTTGCGCCCTTGATGCCCGACGCCCGGTTGCGGGCCATGCTCGAGATGGCCCCGAAAACCATCCCGCCCGTCAGCCGCAATGACGACCCACAGACCTTTGGCGCACAAACACCGCGGCGCAAACGGGTCGTGCTGATGACGGGCTGTGCCCAAAAGGCGCTCAACACCGATATCAACGATGCCACGATCCGTCTTTTGACGCGCCTTGGATGCGACGTCGTCATCCCCGAGGGTCAGGGTTGCTGCGGTGCGCTGACCCACCACATGGGAAAGACCGAGGAAAGC
>JBLHUT010000043.1:0-16396 GCA_047629975.1 Paracoccaceae bacterium | reverse complement strand
ATCATGGATGACGGTCAAACCGTGCATCGTAAGATCGCTTTCGATCACGTCAAATAGCACATCGCCCGTCGAGAACAAAGGCGCAAGCCCCCCCGTACCAACAATTAACATCGGATGGGCATATTCGGCCTTAATTCGCCCACAAATCCCCGCAACCAAGCCCACATACCCCCAAAACACACCTGATTGCATGCATGCCACGGTATTGGTCCCGATCACCGACTGTGGTTTGCTCACATCAACATGTGGCAAAGCGGCTGCGGCCTGATGCAACGCTTCGAGACTCAGGTTTACTCCCGGCGCAATCACCCCCCCGATATAGGCACCGTCGTCGGCCACGACATCGAATGTGGTGGCCGTCCCGAAATCTACTACAATCAGATTGCCACCGTGCCGGTCAAACGCACCCGCGGTATTCACAAGCCGGTCAGGGCCGACCTGGGTTCCGGCATCGACCCGCGGTGCCGCAGGCAATGCACAATCCTCACGGCCAACAACCAGTGGACGCGCGTTGTAAAACCGGTCGGCAAAGACCCTGAGGTTAAAGACGACACGTGGCACAGTGGACGAGATGATCACGTCCACAATGTCCACGCTTAGCTTGTGATGGGCCAACAACGTCGAGAACCAGACATAATATTGGTCTGCCGTGCGCGTGTGTTCGGTTGATGTGCGAAGAGTAACCAGAAATCGCGTACCGTCCCAGATCGAGAACACTGTGTTTGTGTTCCCGCAATCAATACATAATAGCATCCGCGATCCCTTCAGAAATAGATTTCCGCGGCGGCGATGGCACGCACACCTTCCGGAGTTCTTAAAACAAGGTTTCCTTGACCGTCCAGCGTCTCAAACGTTCCGGTAAACGCATCTTGTCCCGTACGGGCCGTAATCACATCGCCCAATCGGGCCGCATGCGACAACCATGCCCGCCGGATAGGATCGAATCCGAAGGTTTGAAACTGCGTTTCGTAAATCGCAAATGCGCGGGCCAACGACGTCAGGAAAACCTCGGGCGAAACACGCGCGCCCCCCTGCGACAACAGGCAGACCGGCCGCAACGCGTCATGTTCAACCGTTTCGGGCGCAGGCGCGACGAGCAAATTAACGCCTATGCCAATGGACAGCCAGTCAACATCTCCGCCCTGCCCTGCACTCTCAAGTAGAATACCCGCGACCTTCCCGCCTTTCAGCAAAACATCATTTGGCCATTTGAGTGCAATCGAGGCGTCGGGCGCATATCCGCGCAAAGTATCGTAAAGTGCAAGAGACGCCACAAAAGAGCGCAGTGCCGCCAGCATCGGATCCGCGCGGGGACGCATCACCAATGTCGCAGCGAAATTCCCCGGCGGATGGGCCCAAGCGCGCCCACGCCGCCCGCGGGCCGACGATTGAGACAAAGCCAGTATCCATGTCGGGCAGGAAATCTCGCCAAGGCGCCTGCGCGCCTCGGCCATCGTATTGTCTGTCTGTTCCAGAACGATCCGGTCATAGCCAACCGGCCAATGACTCGGTACATCGTCACCGCCGCCCGGTGGCGTGTTAGTTGACAAGAGTTGCAGCCGCAACCGCGGCAACAGATTCAAGCCCGAACAAGTTAACGATCCCCAAAACCATCGCTGCGGCCGACCCCATCAAGAACACAAAATGGACAGGTGACATTTTACCGTCGATCAAGCGCTCTTCCGGATCGCCGAAATACATATAAAAAACGATCCTTAGATAATAGAACGCTCCGATTACCGACGCCACCGCACCAGCCACCGCAAGCCATCCCAATCCGGCGTCTACAGCAGCAAGGAGCACACCGTATTTGCCAAAGAACCCGAGAAGCGGCGGCACACCTGCAAGGCTGAAGAGCAGAACCAGCATCGCCAACGCCTTACCCGGCTCATTTTTGGACAGCATGTTCAGGCTGGAAATGTCAGTAATGTGGCGACCGTCACGCTCCATGCTCAGGATAAACGCAAAGGTTCCGATGTTCATGGTGACGTAGATCGCCATGTATATCAGCATGGATTCAACCCCTTGGGCTGTTCCAGCGGACAAACCGACCAAGGCAAAGCCCATGTGGGCAATCGAGGAATAGGCCATAAGACGCTTGATATCGCGCTGCCCGATGGCAGCAATCGCGCCAAGGAACATTGAGAGCACCGCCAAGAAGGCCAAAATCTGTTGCCAGTCCGCGACCGCTTCACCAAACGCATCATGCAGCAACCGCGCGAACAAAGCCATGGCCGCAACCTTGGGAGCGGTGGCAAAAAAGGCGGTGATCGGCGTCGGGGAGCCTTCGTAGACATCTGGTGTCCACATGTGGAACGGCGCAGCCGACACCTTGAAGGCAAGGCCGGCGCACAAAAATACAAGACCGATCAGAAGACCAAGCGGAATATCGCCCGCGGTTGCAGTCTGGATAATGCCGGAAAACTGGGTCGTGCCAGAAAACCCGTAGGTCAGGGAGGCCCCATAGAGCAACAATCCCGAGCTAAGCGCCCCGAGAACAAAGTATTTCAACCCTGCTTCGGTTGATTTCACCGAATCCCTGCGCAAGGCAGCCACGACATACAGCGACAACGATTGCAGCTCCAGGCCCATGTAGAGTGTCATCAAATCGCCCGCACTCACCATGATCATCATGCCGACCACAGCCAGAACGATCAGCACCGGATATTCAAACCGCAGCAAATCCCGCGCCAGCATGTAATCCTTGCTCAACAGCAAAATAGCAGCCGCCGACAGAAGGATCATAACCTTGGCAAAACGTGAAAAACTGTCGTCGATGAACATTCCATCAAAGCCGCCAGCGCTTCCTCCGCCCGAAGCCATGATCCAGAAAGCCACTACAGTAAAGACTGCCGCAGTCACCCACACCAAAAGCGGCGCAAGAGCATCCTTGGTGGTGTAAACGGCAAAGATCAAAGCAGCCATGGCATACACGGCCAGCAAGATCTCTGGCATCAGTGTCGTAAGATCAGAAATCATATCAGTGGCCTCCGGCTGCTATTTGGGTTGTTGCCGCAAAATCCGCAAGTGCTACCGTCCGCCCATCGATCAAGGCAGAAACGGTCGGCCCGATAATATCGATCACAAGCGCAGGATAGACGCCCAATAGCAAAGTCATCACAACCAGCGGCGTAAATATCCACTTTTCCCGCGTATCCATATCGGTGATCGACTTCAGGCTTTCCTTGATCAGGTCGCCCATGACAACGCGGCGATAGAGCCACAATGCATAAGCCGCCGACAAGATCACCCCGGAGGTTGCAAACATCGCCACCCATGTGTTGACCTGAAAAACACCCATCAACGTCAGGAACTCACCCACAAACCCAGAGGTTCCCGGAAGCCCGACATTCGCCATCGTGAACAGCATAAAGATCAACGCATAGGCAGGCATCCGGTTCACAAGCCCACCATAAGCGTCGATGTCACGGGTGTGCATCCGGTCGTAAATCACACCGACACACAAAAACAAAGCGCCCGAAATAAAGCCGTGGCTCAACATCTGGAAAATCGCCCCGTCGATGCCCTGTTGGTTGGCCGCAAAAATTCCCATCGTCACATACCCCATGTGCGCAACGGAAGAATAAGCAATCAGCTTTTTCATGTCTTCCTGCGCAAGCGCCACAAGCGAGGTGTAGACGATTGCAATCGCCGAAATCCACAGAACAAACGGCGCCATAATGTCGGATGCCACAGGAAACATCGGCAAACTAAAGCGCAAAAAGCCGTAGCCCCCCATCTTCAACAATATGGCCGCAAGCACGACAGAACCGGCGGTCGGCGCTTGAACATGTGCATCAGGAAGCCACGTATGAACGGGCCACATCGGCATTTTAACCGCAAAGCTGGCGAAAAATGCAAGCCACAGAAGGGTCTGCAAGCCGCCAACAATATGGATACCCGCCACCGAAAACGTCTCGGTGGCGAACTCGTGAGACAACAGTGACACAACGTCTGTCGTGCCCGCATCCACGTACATCCCGATCATGGCGACCAGCATCAAAACCGAGCCAAGGAAGGTGTAAAGGAAGAATTTGAACGCCGCATAGACACGCGCCTTACCGCCCCAGATCCCGATAATCAGGAACATCGGAATCAGACCCGCCTCGAAAAACAGGTAGAAAAGAACAAGGTCCAGCGCCATAAATACGCCAAGCATCAACGTCTCGAGCATCAGGAATGCAATCATGTATTCCTTGACGCGCAAATCGACGTGCCAGCTTGCGGCGATCACAAGCGGCATCATGAACGTCGTAAGCATAACGAACAGAACCGATATGCCGTCAACGCCCATCTTGTAGCTCAGGCCGAACATCCAGTCGCGCTCTTCGACGAATTGAAATCCGGTATCTGCCGGATCAAACTGGAAAATCAAAAACAACGAGACAAAGAATGTGGCTGAAGTCGCAATCAGCGCCAGCCATTTTGCATTCAGTTTGGCAGCTGCATCATCGCCCCGAAGGAATAACGCAAGTATCCCTGCGGCAACCATCGGAATGAACGTAATAATCGAAAGAAGATTGTCCATCAGTGCGCTCCTCCGGTGATCGTGGCCCAGGTGACCAGCGCAACCAGCCCCATGACCATCGCAAACGCATAGTGGAACAGGTAACCCGATTGCGCCCGACCAGCCAACCTGGTGAAGAACGGAATGATCCCGAGGGCCAGACCGTTGATGCCGCCATCAATCACTGTGCCATCGCCTTTTTTCCACAGGAAATTACCAACCGCCTTGAGCGGCTTTACGAAGACCGCCGTGTAAAGCTCGTCAAAGTACCATTTGTTCAACAAAAACAGATACACTGGGCGATGTTGCTCGGCCAAACGGGCCGGCAGGTCGGGCCGCTTGATATACATCAGCCAAGCAAGCCCGAAGCCCATCAACATTGCCACAAAGGGGCTTACCTTGACCCAAACGGGCGCGGCATGTGCTGCCTCGAGGATCTTGTTATCAGGCGCAAAGAACAGCGCACCGTCCCCCGGAGCGCCGCCAAAACTGGCATGCTCGTCCCCGTGGTCATCCTCGTCCATCTTGGCGTCATTGGCATGTGCCACGTCATTGGACGACGCCGTGTGACCGACCTCGGCGTGGACCTCGCCAGCAAGCGGGATCGCGTAAAACTTGGCGATCTTGTCGGTGTCGCCAAAGAAACTCCCGTACCAGACCATCCCCGCCAGAACAGCACCGATGCTGAGCACACCAAGCGGAATCAACATCACCTTCGGGCTTTCATGGGCATCTTTATGGGTCTGCTTGTTGCCGCGAGCGGTGCCATAGAATGTCATAAACATCAGGCGCCAACTGTAAAAACTTGTCATCATTGCGGCAACGACCAATAGCCAGAAGCCATACATGCCCTCGGTGGTACCCGCGCCAAACGCGCTTTCGATAATCGCGTCCTTGGAGAGGAAGCCGGCAAACCCGATGTGTGTCAGCGGAATACCGACACCCGTGATTGCCAGCGTGCCAATCATCATCGCCGCAAAGGTATAGGGTAGCTTTTTACGCAAATTGCCATAGTTTCGCATGTCTTGTTCGTGGTGCATCCCGTGAATGACGGACCCTGCCCCAAGAAACAGCATGGCCTTGAAAAACGCGTGGGTCAGCAAATGGAACATCGCAGCCGAGTACATGCCCACCCCCGCGGCCACAAACATGTAGCCAAGTTGCGAACAGGTCGAGTACGCGATGACGCGCTTGATGTCATTTTGCACAAGCCCGACAGTGGCTGCAAAAAATGCGGTCGACGCGCCCACGTAAACGATAAATGTCTTGGCCTCAGGGGCGTATTCCATGATCGGCGACATCCGACACACAAGAAACACACCCGCTGTTACCATTGTCGCGGCATGGATCAATGCAGAAACCGGGGTCGGCCCCTCCATCGCGTCGGGAAGCCACGTGTGGAGGAACAATTGCGCCGACTTACCCATCGCACCGACGAATAGCAGCACCGCAATCAGGTTCGCCGCGTTCCAATCTCGCCACAAAAACGTCACGTTCGTTTCAGCCAGTTCGGGTGCTGCTGCAAAAATATCGGACAGGTTGACGGAATCGACCAGAAAATAAAGCCCGAAGATACCCAGCGCAAATCCGAAATCCCCAACACGGTTCACGATGAAAGCCTTCATCGCAGCCGCACCTGCAGAGGGTTTGCGGATGTAGAAACCGATCAACAGGTAAGACGCAACTCCGACGCCCTCCCAGCCGAAAAACATCTGGATAAGGTTGTCGGATGTCACCAGCATCAACATCGAGAACGTAAAGAAGGACAGATACGCAAAAAATCGGGGGCGATAGCTCTCGTTCTCGCGGAAGTGGCTGTCGTGGGCCATGTACCCGAAAGAATACAGATGCACGAGCGCCGACACTGTCGTGATCACAATCAGCATGATCGCGGTCAGACGGTCCATCCGGATCGCCCAATCCGTGGCCAAAGAGCCACTTTCAATCCAACGCATGAGCTGAATCTGTTCGGTCACACCGTCAAAGGTGAGGAACACGATCCAGCTTAGAAAGGCCGACAGGAACAACAAAGAGGTCGCAACAATTGTCGCGGGCGTCTCTCCGATGAAGCGCCAGCCAAAACCACAGATCAGCGCGCCGACAAGCGGCGCAAAAAGCAGGATCGTTTCCATTGGCCTTAGCCCTTCATGTTATTGACATCTTCAACCGCGATCGTGCCACGCGCGCGGAAAAAGCAGACAAGGATAGCAAGGCCAATCGCGGCCTCGGCAGCGGCAACAGTCAGCACGAAAAGCGTGAAAACCTGTCCGACGAGATCGCCGAGAAACGCCGAAAAGGCGACAAAGTTGATGTTGACCGCCAACAGCATAAGCTCGATCGACATCAAGATGACGATCACATTCTTCCGGTTGAGAAAAATGCCGAAAATGCCGATGACAAACAGCGCCGCCGCAACCGTCAGGTAGTGTTCAAGTCCGATCATATGGCCGGTCCCTCAAGTTTTTGTTCTTGGCCCATTTTCAGACCTTTTAAATACTCACCAAAGAGCAGCAGCATCCAGACAGCCCTAAAGCCCTTGTCCGGGCTTCACGTCTTTCAGTTCCATCGCCTTAGCAGGATCACGGTACATCTGTGCCAAGATATCCTGCCGCTTGATGTCCACACGGTGCCGCAGCGTCAGCACAATCGCACCAATCATTGCCACCAGCAAAATCAGACCCGATATTTGGAACAGCAGAAAGTACTGGTCATAAACCAGCATTCCCAACGCCTTGGTATTGTGAACGTCACTCGGTGCGACGGCGTCACGCAAGGACATCGCCTCGTCCGCGAACCCCCAGCTTCCAAAAACCATGCCCAACTGCATCAGCAGAACAAGGCCGATAAAAGCGGCAAGCGGCATGTATTTCGACATCTCTGCCTTCAGTTCGGCAAAGTCCACATCAAGCATCATGACCACAAACAGGAACAATACCGCGACCGCCCCCACGTAAACGATCACCAGAAGCATCGCCACGAATTCGGCACCAAGGAGAATGAACATCCCCGCCGACGACAAGAATGCAAGAATAAGCCACAAAACGGAATGCACAGGGTTGCGGGACGTGACCACAAGCAGACCGGCGGTCACTACCACAAAGGCAAAGCAGTAAAAGGTAATTTCCGGCGCACTCATCCGCGCTGCTCCCTTTGTTTTTCGATCTCGGCTTGCGCGACCTTGAGCGCCTTGGCCATGGCAGGTGCGGCCCCGAAAGCCCCCATCTGCGCGATGGTTTCGGCAATTTCCTGGGCCGTGGCCCCGGCTTCCAGAGCGTGGCGAACCGTCAGTGTCAGTTGGTCCTCGACTTGCGCGCCCATCAAGGTCAGCGCGCCGAGGGTCAGCAACAACCGCGTTTTCGCATCCAGACCCTCAGGATTGAGCCCCTTGCCCATAAACGCTTCCATCAAGTCCTTTGGCAGCGTCGGCATCCAGTCGGCAAAGCTTGTGGCGCTGCCCATCTTGGCGGGATCAAAATCGGGATACAGAGCCTTGGTCATGGCCTGCCCCTGCTCCATCATCTGAGCCATCATTTTTGTGAGATCATCGCTCATCGGTACGGCGCATCTGTTTCAAGGTTACGTGCGATTTCGGCTTCCCAACGGTCGCCGTTCGCCAGCAGTTTTTCCTTGTCATAGAACAACTCTTCGCGGGTTTCGGTCGAAAACTCGAAGTTCGGCCCTTCGACAATCGCATCAACCGGACACGCTTCCTGACAGAAACCACAATAAATGCATTTGGTCATGTCGATGTCATAACGCGTCGTCCGGCGGCTGCCGTCCTCACGGGGTTCCGCATCAATCGTGATCGCCTGCGCCGGACAAACGGCCTCGCACAGCTTGCACGCAATGCACCGCTCCTCGCCGTTCGCATAGCGTCGCAACACATGCTCTCCACGAAAACGCGGCGAAAGAGGACCCTTTTCATGCGGGTAATTCAACGTGGCCTTTGGCGCAAAGAAATAGCGAAAGCCAAGTCTGAAGCCCTTTAAAAAATCCACCAGAAGAAAGTACTTGGTCGCTCTGGTCCAGTCGATATCAGCCATACCTATGCCCCCATTGCCCAGCGTGCCCAAAAGCCGCCAAACACTTCGAATTTTGCCAAGAACGCCACAATCACGACCCAACCAAGCGACATCGGCAGGAAGACCTTCCAACCCAGCCGCATCAACTGGTCGTACCGGTAACGTGGGACGATCGCCTTTACCATCGCGAACATGAAGAAGAAGAATGCCATCTTTCCGATCATCCACAGCGCGCCGTCAGGCAGGCCAGGGATCGGCGACAGCCAGCCACCAAAGAACAGCAAGGTCATCAGCGCGCACATCAGGAAAATGGCGATATACTCGCCCGCCATAAACAACAAGAACGGCGTGCTGGAATACTCGACCTGATATCCCGCAACCAGCTCTGATTCAGCCTCGGGCAAGTCGAACGGTGGGCGGTTGGTCTCTGCAAGCGCCGAGATAAAGAACAAAAAGACCATCGGGAAATGCGGCAACCAATACCAGTTCAGCAACCCGAAACTGCCATCCTGTGCCCGAACGATATCGCCAAAATTCAACGACCCGGTCGAGATGATAATGCCAACGATGATCAAGCCGATCGACACTTCGTAAGAAATCATCTGCGCAGCAGACCGCAACGACCCCAGAAACGGATACTTCGAGTTGGACGCCCAACCCCCCATGATCACGCCGTAAACCTCAAGGGATGACACCGCGAAAACATACAGGATCGCGACGTTCAACTCCGCAAGAACCCAAGTGTCGTTGAACGGGATCACGGCCCAGGCAATCATTGACAGTACAAACGCCGTCAGGGGCGCCAACATGAAGACCGTCTTGTCGGCACCCGCCGGCACCACGACCTCCTTGACGATGTATTTCAGAGCGTCGGCCACGGTCTGCAAAAGCCCGAAGACACCAACAACGTTGGGTCCACGCCGCATTTGCACCGCAGCCCAGATTTTGCGGTCGCCGTACACAAGAAACAGCAGCGACACCATCACAAAGCCGATGACCAGCAGGCACTGAAGCGCCACAAGTACAAAAATACCCAGCCCGGTGTTCAAGAAATCAGCCATCTTATATCCTCAAGCCGTGGAAGTGTGCCATCTTTCGAAGGCCGCTCCCGGTGCTGTTATCAAAAACAATGGTCGCGCTAACGACTTTGTGTAAACCGCATCCCACCGTCATAAACCAGCCTCTTCTGTCATCTATGTGCGCTCATGTCGCGCAATTTGAAAGCTGATCGACCAAACCGCCGTTCCGGGCCGCAGGTCACATCGAACACGCGCCTTTCGACGCGCCCCTCTTATTCCGCAGCCAACAGGGCCGCGGTCCGCGCAACAGATTGCGCGCTTAACTCCGCCATCAAGACACTGGCACGCGCAACCGGATTGGTCAGGTAGAAATCGGAAACGGCACTCGTAAAAGCACCCTCCCCCATCTCGGAAACCACCAGCAGCTCAAGCTCTTGGACCAACACCCGATCAAGTTCCCCCAGATGCGGCACCTGGGCCACAAGCAAACGGCGCAGTCCCGCCACGGTGTCGAATGGCAAAGTCACGCCAAGCTCGGCAGAAAGGGCCCGCAAGATAGCCCAGTTTTCCTTGGCTTGGCCGGGCGGAAAGCCCGCACGCTGAGCCATTTGCGGGCGTCCTTCAGTATTCACAAACAGGCCCGATTCCTCGGTATAAGCGGCCCCGGGAAGGATAACATCCGCCCTGTGGGCGCCGCGGTCGCCGTGGCTGCCCTGGTAGATCACAAAGGGGCCGGTCGGAATGTCGACCTCGTCAACACCCAAGGCATAAACGGCCTCTGCGCCGTCAAGAGCCGCAGACATTCCACCGGATGTGACCGCACCGATATCCAGCGCCCCGACACGACCTGCGGCTGTGTGCAGAACCAGAAAACCCGAGTCCGAAACCTTGGCCATTTGCATCGCAGCAGCCAGAACCGCCGCACCGTCAGGCCCGCAAATCGCACCCTGACCGACAATTACAAGACTGCGCTTGGCCCTTGTCTCGTCCGAAACACCGTCTGCAACCGCCTTTGCCAAGGCCGCGCGGTCACTGCCCATGTGGGCATATTCATACGTCAGATCACACGCCTGACCGATCAGGCCAACCGTGGCACCCTGAAGCCATGCCTTGCGAATCCGCGCATTCAGCACAGGCGCTTCTACGGCGGGATTCGTACCGATCAGCAGGATCATCTCAGCAGTGTCGATGTCTTCGATCGCCGCCGTACCAACATAGGCCGAGCGGTTTTCAGCAGGCAGTTTAGCACCATCAGTCCGGCACTCGACCGTTCCACCCAGAGATCCGATCAATTCCTTCAGGGCAAATGCCGCCTCGACAGGCGCAAGATCGCCCACAAGACCAGCAACTTTCTTACCCTTCATACCCTTCGATGCAGCCTCGAGCGCGACATCCCACGCCACGGGCTTGAGCTTGCCGTCAACACGGACATAAGGCTGGTCCAGACGCTGCCGTCGCAGACCATCCCAAACAAAACGGGTTTTGTCGCTAATCCACTCTTCGTTTACCGCATCGTTGTTGCGCGGCAAAATCCGCATGACTTCGCGGCCTTTGGTATCAACGCGGATGTTCGAGCCAAGGGCGTCCATCACGTCGACAGACTCTGTCTTGGACAATTCCCAAGGACGTGCCGTAAAGGCATAAGGCTTGCTGACCAACGCCCCGACAGGGCACAAATCGATGATATTTCCCTGAAGATTGCTGTTAAGCGTTTCGCCCAGATAGCTTGTAATTTCGGAATCCTCGCCACGCCCCGTTTGGCCCATCTGCGAAATGCCGGCAACCTCTGTGGTGAACCGCACGCAGCGGGTGCAGCTGATGCACCGCGTCATGTGGGTTTCGACCAACGGCCCGAGATCAAGATCCTCGGACGCACGTTTGGGTTCGCGGTAGCGGCTGAAATCAACACCGTAAGCCATCGCCTGATCCTGAAGATCGCACTCGCCTCCCTGATCGCAAATCGGGCAATCAAGAGGGTGATTGATCAAAAGAAATTCCATCACGCCCTCGCGGGCCTTTTTGACCATGGGCGAATTGGTCTTGATGACAGGCGGGGTGCCATCCGGTCCGGGGCGCAGGTCTTTGACCTGCATCGCACATGACGCCGCGGGCTTCGGCGGACCACCGACCACCTCCACCAGACACATCCGGCAATTGCCCGCAATCGAGAGCCGCTCGTGATAACAAAACCTGGGGATTTCGATGCCGGCCTCTTCGCAAGCCTGTATCAGTGTCAGAGCAGGATCAACCTCCAGCTCCTTCCCATCAATGATGATCTTTCGGGTGTCGGTCATGGAACGTGCCTCTGGAACAGCGGTTTAACCCGCGCCTACGGTTAGGCCATTGGTAAAAGATCGCAGCCACGCACGCAACGGCTGCACTGCCCCATTAGGGGTTGCAGCCGTCAAGTGCGACGAAATGAACCGCATCACGATGCTATCACTCCCGCAAGAGCCCGCCCGCAAGCGTGCCTTGCGCAATCTCGGCCCGCCCGACCGCACAAAACGCGGGCCCCGCCGAACCTTGTGCACCCTTGAGGGCAAGGTAACTGCGGGCCTCGGCCTCAAGCCGGGCTTTCTGGGCCTTGTCGCTGACATAAGCATCGATCTCGGCGTCACTATACCCTTGCGCACCGGCCATCCGCTTGAGGCTCGACAGATAGAACAAACCCTTGAGTTTACGGGCCGAAATCGTGTCACATTTGGCGTCGATTTCAAGCGCGACACCGACCGCGATCAATCCGTTATTGACCTGCACCTCGTCACGCAGCGCCGCCTGTAGCGGGTCCCCACCCCCAAGCATCGTCACAAAAATACCGACATAAAGAAAGTGCATCAAAACTCCTGTTCAGGGCTACCAAAAAAGACAAAGCCCGACCAAACAGATCGGGCTTCGAGGCTTGATATGCAATAACAACGCCCGACATGAGGGTACAGGCCCTGATCCGGCGCTGTCTTTATTCAGCCGCCATCGGCGTCGCTTTGCGCTTATGCTTGATCCTGTCCTCGATCTCGCCACGGAAATGACGGATCAAACCCTGAATGGGCCACGCAGCGGCATCGCCCAATGCACAGATCGTATGGCCCTCGACCTGCTTTGTGACATCGAGCAGCATATCGATCTCTTCGACGTCGGCCTCTCCGGTTACAAGACGGTCCATGACCCGCATCATCCATCCCGTCCCCTCGCGGCACGGCGTGCACTGGCCACAGCTTTCGTGCTTGTAGAACTTGGACAACCGCCAGATCGCCTTGATGACGTCGGTATTCTGGTCCATCACAATGACAGCCGCAGTGCCCAGCCCCGAGCGTTGCTCACGCAGCCAGTCAAAGTCCATGATCGCGTCTTTCATGATATCGCGAGGCAACATCGGAACAGACGAGCCGCCCGGAATAACGGCCTTGAGGTTTTTCCAACCACCACGCACGCCACCACAATGGCGGTCGATCAACTCCTGAAAGGGAATCGACATCTCTTCTTCCACCACACACGGATGGTTGACATGGCCCGAGATCGCAAACAGCTTTGTGCCCGCATTGTTCGGCCGGCCAAAACCGGCAAACCAGTCCCCGCCACGGCGCAGAATAGTCGGAACAACGGCAATGGATTCCACGTTGTTTACGGTAGTCGGACAGCCGTAAAGCCCTGCGCCGGCCGGAAACGGAGGCTTCATCCGCGGCATACCCTTGCGGCCCTCAAGACTCTCGAGCAGAGCCGTCTCCTCGCCACAAATATACGCGCCCGCGCCGTGATGCAGGTAAATGTCGAAATCGAAACCCGACCCCGACGCGTTCTTGCCGACAAGACCCGCGTCATAAGCCTCGTCGATAGCGGCCTGAAGCGCTTCCTTCTCGCGGATATACTCGCCACGGATGTAGATGTAGCACGCATGCGCCTGCATCGCGAAACTTGCAATCAGACAGCCCTCGACCAACGTGTGCGGATCGTGGCGCATGATCTCCCTGTCCTTGCAGGTGCCCGGCTCAGATTCGTCGGCATTCACCACAAGATAGTGAGGCCGGCCATCGCTTTCCTTGGGCATGAACGACCATTTGAGGCCGGTGGGGAAGCCCGCACCACCACGTCCACGCAAACCGCTGGCTTTCATCTCGCTGATGATCCAGTCGCGCCCCTTTTTGATAAGCGCGCCGGTGCCATCCCAATGGCCGCGCATCTGCGCGCCGCGCAATGTACGGTCATGCATTCCGTAGATATTCGTAAATATCCGGTCCTGGTCTTTCAGCATCTCATCCGCCTTCTATCCTCGACGTTCCCGCCATATTCTGAACGCCACCATAAACGACCACATCATGGCCCCCAATGCGGCAAAATCGAACAGAAAGGCGTATTTTACAGGAAGGCCAAAAACACCCCCAAGCCAATTGGCCGCAATCCACAGTACAAAAGCTGCAGCAATAACAATCGCGACCAACCTGCCCTGACGGGCAAGCTGCTGGTCCCGTTGCGGGGTTATCGGCATATAAAACAGGTCAAATGACGCCGCCCTTCTCTAGTCTTCGGTCACGTCACCAGCAATCATAAGCGCCCTGGCTTGCGCAACCCATTCATCACGTGTCACGCGCCCCTTGAACCCTTCGAGGTTCTCGTCCACCCACGAAATTTCTTCCGCGCTCCAGTGCGCAATCTGGGCGAAATGATAAAACCCCATCGAATTACACAACATCTCGAGCTTGGGGCCGACCCCCTTGATCAGCTTGAGGTCATCCGCCTGCCCGTCGCGGGCCGCTGACAACGCATCTGGCCGCTGACCAATGATAGCGCTTTCAGCACCTTCGGCCACAGGTGCCGGAGCGGCGGCTTGCGCCGCGCTCCGTACTTGGTCATGTGCTTGTGCCGTTGTGCCATTCGAGGCCGCGGCTTTCTTTGAAGGGCTGCCTTTGGCACCGATGCGTCCAGCAGATGCACCCGACGAAAGATCGCGCGGACCAGAAGGACCGCCCTGCGGTGGCCGCCAACCAAACCAAAGAGCGATCATAGCCACGACAGCAATACCCCCCCCGTAACCAAAAGCCGCCATAATCTCGGCGTCATACATAACAAGCGTCATCGTTCCGCCCACAAGCCCGATCATACCCGCGACGGCAATTACGCCCAAACCAACTGGTGCTGTATTATTCATCCGATTCTCACTCCCAATTGCGTTATTTTGTCCTAGGACAATTTCTATTTAACGCGCTCGGAAAAGTCTGTCTCCTGTCCAGATGCAAGAATTTTTGCTTGAGCGACCCAATCGTCGCGTGAAACACGGCCCGTAAAGCCCTCTATGTTCGCGTCGATCCAGGCAATTTGTGCCAATGACCACCCTGCGATCTGAGAGAAGTGATACACGCCCAGATTATTCAAAACCGCCTCAAGTTTAGGCCCTACCCCTTTGATTTTCTTCAAATCATCGGCTGCGCCATTTTGAGGAGCCTCTAGCAGGTCCGGCTTTTCCGCCGCAGAACCCTCGCCTTTTTCGGGCCCCTCACTGTGCGTCGATGTGCCTTCGGAAACTGGCTGGACTTTAGGTGAATTTTTTTTATCCGACGCCTCCGATTCCCTTGCCGTATTCAGCCACGGGGTCAATAACGGAGCTTCAGTACCATCAATTCGCTTGACTGTGTCGCCCATTTCAACCGCCAGACCCGCACTTGCATTAAGCGCCGCGCGGCCCTCGACATATTCTAACAAAGACGTCGCTCCCCCCAAAGGCTCGGATGCATACCGGCCATTTTGAGGTCCCGGTGTCGGCACATCCCCATTGCGCAACGCCTCGATTATCTCGGCAAAACGTTCGGTGGTCAGGTCTTCGTAATAATCTTTGCCAATCTGCGCCATCGGTGCGTTGGAGCACGCCCCCAGACATTCGACCTCTTCCCAACTCAGCTTGCCATCAGCACTCAGCATATGCGCTTTGGGGGCGATCTTTTCCTTACAAACGGCAATAAGGTCCTCGGCCCCGCAAATCATGCAGGAGGTCGTGCCACACACCTGAATATTTGCAATCGAGCCAACCGGTTGCAGTTGGAACATGAAGTAGAATGTCGCAACCTCAAGCGCGCGGATATAGGCCAGCCCTAGCATCTGTGCCACGTGCTCGATCGCCGGTCGGGACAACCAACCCTCTTGCTCCTGCGCCCGCCACAAAAGCGGAATAATCGCGCTGGCCTGACGACCCTCGGGAAACTTGGTGATCTGTGCCTGCGCCCACTCAAGATTGGCGGGCGTAAAGGCAAAGGCATCGGGTTGTTCTGAGTGCAATCGGCGTAGCATTAGCGCGTGTCCGTCTTTGTCAGGCAGAGGGTCCGCAGCAGCGTTCCGGGGTCTCTGGCCGTGAATGTTGAGCCAAGCCAAGCAAGGCTGTGGGATTTAACGGTGGTCACCTGTCGATCTCTCCGAAAACGACATCCATCGTCCCGATGATGGCACTGACGTCCGCCAATTGGTGGCCCTTCGAGATGTAATCCATCGCTTGCAGATGCAAAAACCCGGGTGCGCGAATTTTGGCGCGGTACGGTTTATTGGAACCATCCGCCACAAGATAAACCCCGAATTCACCTTTTGGCGCCTCGACGCAGGCATAAACCTCGCCTTCGGGTACGTGGAACCCCTCGGTATAAAGCTTGAAGTGATGGATAAGCGCCTCCATCGATGTCTTCATAGCACCGCGCGTTGGCGGGGTCATTTTTCCCCGAGCCATCACTTCACCAGGCTCATTGCGGAGTTTTTCGCAAGCTTGCTTGATAATCTTGAGGCTCTCGCGCATCTCTTGCATCCGGCAAAGGTAGCGGTCATAGCAATCGCCGTTTTTGCCGACAGGGATCAAAAAATCGAACTCGTCGTAGCAT
>JBLHUT010000042.1:0-16652 GCA_047629975.1 Paracoccaceae bacterium | reverse complement strand
CTTTGGTTCGATGCAGATGAACCAAACGGCATGAAACTTAACCAGAATACATCTTAGCCAAGCCGCAAACCTGTCCTAAAAGCAGGACCACTTCACCGAATAATAATGCCTGTCGATTGCGATGTGGTAGTCGAACCCGGCGCGGCACTTCTTCCATTCGGCATAGATATAGGACGCGAGTGGCAACTGCTTCAGGACGGGCATGTCCAGCCCCTCCAACAGCTGTCTGCGGCTGGCGCCGCGATGGCGCGAGACGTCTTCATCGAGCCGGTCCAGAAGTGGCCGAATGGCAACGTTCACATCCCGAGGCTGAAGAATTGCCGATTGCGCAGCCGCGCCGTCGCACCAACGGTGCGCCTCAAGCCAAATGGCGCGCTTCCTGCGCGAGATCCAACGCTCAACCAATAAGACTGCGCCTTCGATTTTTGCTTAATCCCTTTGGTTTGTGCGGCTGCGCTGGCACCACAACCGTGTCGTAATGCGCTGCCAGATCCGCCTAGGTCCGGTTGATCACAGGGTCGTAGAAGCAGGTATTTGTGACACCTGCCTTCAGGTTGTCCGACACGACCTGCGCCGTCACACTCCCTAAGAAGCCAAAGGCGCGCACATGGCTCGCGATCCGGTGCGACAGTGATTGGATCCACGTCGCCTCAGCATACGTGTAATTCGAGGCCCCCGACGTGGCGACAAACAGTTGTGCCGTGCGCACCTCTCCATTCCGAGGGGCAATCACATCAATTGTGTGCCCCGCATAATCGACAAACAACCGCTCGCCCGCAGCCCTTTCGGTGAATGCAAGCATTCACCTGTCTGGTAATAGGTGATGCTGACGCATAACCGGCGACAGCTTGCCTCCCCACTGGGTGCAATGCTCGCAGAAGCAGGAATAGCCGTAGCCCTCAGGATAGTCAGAGCGATATTCTTCTCACAACAGTGCCAGCGTCACGCCCTTGCTGCGCAACTCGCGGTGGACATGTGCTCGGTTAGGCTGGGCCGCAACACGTTGGGTGTTCTGATAGGCCCGATCAAACAGACGACGCTCGAGGTCCGTATCGGACATCTTCGGGGGCAGCGGCCGGCTCAGGCCCAACTCAGCGGCACGATCCGGATTACCCCGAAGGGTGGTACGCCCGATCGCAAGGCTCGCCGCAATTTGACGGGTCGACAGACCCTCGGCTGACAGCCGTAAAACGTCTCGTATCTTCCGCATCGGCATTCTCTTCATCGGGCTTCCTTCGTGCCAAAAGGGCGGAAGGTAGCCGGCTACAGATTGCCCCGCAGCAGCACGTCATAGGGGTGGGCGCATACCCCGGATACGCAGGCTTGAGAGATTACTTTGATTCGGCCTCACCACGAGCGGGTTAGCCCGCTCCTCGACCTAGGAGCGGGCATTGCGATTAAACTGTTCTGTGAAATCTGCTGCGGATATGGCGTCTGCTTTGCTTTCAAAGTTACGAGACAAGGGATGTGCAGACCGAGGAGTGGTTCATGTTTTGGTTCTCTTGGGGTATGTGAAAGGTATCAAATCCTGGCCGTCCGTTTCGTACGGGTCCATTGATGTGCTTGATACGAGCGTACTGCCAGTGCTGTTCGATGACTTTCAGGTGCATGATTTCAGGCATGAAATCGGGTTGGATAAGTTGCAGGGTGGTCCGATTTCATGAGGCCTTGGCTACCAGCGGTTCACTCAGATGTTCGGGGTCAGCGCAGCTCGTATCGAGGCCGGTTTGCGCCGCAACTGGATGAATTGGGTCTGCACCCGACCGTTATCAAGCTGACCCGCAGATTCAATTCCAGTGAACACCGAATGGGGCAGCGCCGTTCATGTTTTCATCCACACGCCTTCACGTTGCGCGGTTAGAAACCACAGACTTTGCCGTAGTTCTGCTACGCGTTGGTCAGTACCCTCGGACAGTCGGTGAGCAGTTCGTTTTCACTGCCCAAATGTAGCCGATATCAGGACCCTGCTACTGGTCGTGGGGGATAAGTTTCCATCACAGTGCTGTGGGTTTGGCATGCTTGCGTGAAACGAGGCTTGTGCGCGCGGGATAACCGGTGCTGCGTTTTGGTCAATAGGGGAAAGCCTCGATACATCTCTCATGGGACTGATATCTGGTCGTTTCTCTAAAGAAACTGTCACGGACGTTCGTTCAAGAGAAAAGCACCACGCTCATAAGAGCATGATGCTTTTTAAAACATATCAGAAACCAGTTGAGCGTAAGGCTACGCTGACTTTTTACGCCGAACCATAAACCCAAGCACACCAAGGCCGGTCAAGAGCATGGGCAGGCCAAGCGGCACGGGAACAGTTGCAGGGAGCGGACCACCGCCGCCGCCACCACCATTGCTTATTGCAACCATCGTAAGGTCTTCACCCTGAAGTTGGCTGATTGCATCCGAGTTTGATCCACCCTTCGAAGGCGATGCGTGAAACTGAAAGAAATTGTTGTCTTTGTTTTCGTTGCCGTCCCCAAAGAACTGATCCGATGTGAACAAGATGGGCAGGTCGTCAAGCGTAAAGGACCCTGCGATCTCGAACTCGTAGTTCTGAGTGAATACATAACCATCAAAATTGCTCAGAGCGACTTCGTAAAGGTCTCCGAACCCGTCGTCTTTCTTCAGGGTAGGAGAGCTGGAATCATCGCCTAAGGCGAAGAGGCTTGGAAAAAGGACCATGTTATAGTCGAGCGACGTGGCCGCAGCGACCAGTTGGCCGTTTGCATCTTTATCAATCTTGTGACCGGCAGTGCCGACAACGACCGCACTCTTGCCTTTTCCTTCTTTCAATTCTTCGTAGGAAAGCTTGATTTTACCGTCTTCGCCGTTGAACGTAAACGATGCGCTTTCGCTTCCGGTTACTTTGTCAAAACCGATCGGATATTTGTTTGCGGACTGCCACGAGTCGTGCGTGCCTGTTCCGAAGGTTAGATCGGTAAAATTCGTGGGAAGTTGAACAAAGACGAAGAGGGACGAGAAAACACCAACACCTGGGTTCACCTCGTTGCCAAGGCCGACCTTGATTACCACATCGTCGATTGCTGTGCCGTCTTCCATCTCCGAGGGAACGAAGAACTCGTGGGAGTAGGCATCCGTATTCGGGTTGTACTGCCCATCGACATTAAACGTACCAGCGACAGCACCGGTGCCAACAATGGCGACTAAAGCGGCTACCGAAGTGGTTTTCGTAAACGTGTTCATTTCAAAATCCTACCCAACATCTCGTTACAAAGTGACCTGCCGGGTGCAGAGTATCGGCGCCACCTCGAGAGGGGCGCGACGTGTCACTGACTATTTACAGTGAGATAACTACAGGGAACTGGATCATTTCGTCAAGATTAAACTGAAACTCTCTTTTGATTTGTTTGCCTGAGCGGAAGGTGTGCAAGTGGCTGCTTTAAGAGATTTAGATGCGCTTGGCATGTAGTTTACTTATTGTAAAAGTTTCTCCTAACTAACTGATATAAAATAGTTAAATAAATTTTGTATCATGCGATACAACCTTTAGGTGTATTGCGGCGCGCAGCTATCGCCGTTAGGTGGTACGTTTAGCGGGTTCTGGTGCTGGAGTTTAGGCGCGTCTCGCGGAACGTCTGAATCCAAGTGTTTAAGTCGGTTCCGTTTGAGCGACCCGGTCTGTTTCGGGTTCGGGAAAGGGTGCGTTGTGAAACGCGCGCGCAACCGCGTCTTTGAAAAGGCCCCGGCGCCGGCCTCTTGCGGGCGCCGGGGCCGGGGTGGTTTGTTATACGCTCCCCAACAACTCTTGGGCGGAAGTGTAGGGGTGGCCCAACGTGTCGGCGACTGCTTGGTAGGTGACTTTGCCCAGCGCCACGTTCAGGCCGTGTCGCAGATGCGGATCGGCTTCGAGTGCGGCTTTCCACCCTTTGCGCGCGATGGACAGGGCATGGGGCAGGGTGACGTTATTCAACGCATAGGTAGATGTGCGTGCCACACCGCCGGGCATGTTCGCGACGCAGTAATGGACAATGCCATCCACAATAAAGGTCGGATCGGCGTGGGTGGTGGCATGGGATGTCTCAAAGCATCCGCCCTGATCGATCGCCACATCCACCATAACCGCGCCGGGTTTCATCAGCGCGAGCATGTCGCGCGTCACCAGTTTGGGGGCGGCCGCGCCGGGAACAAGCACAGCACCGATCACAAGGTCGGCCTCGGAAATGCAATGGGCCAGATTTACCCGGTTCGAGAACCTTGTCTTGGCACGGGATTCGAAATGGATCGCCAGCTTTTCAAGGACCTCGGGGCTTCGGTCAAGGATCGTCACGTCGGCCCCCAGCCCGACGGCCATCTGGGCCGCGTTGAAGCCGACGACGCCGCCACCGATCACAGCCACCTTGCCCGGCAGCACACCGGGCACGCCGCCAAGCAGCACACCCCGCCCGCCGTGTGATTTCTCAAGCGCGCTGGCACCGGCCTGCACAGACATCCGGCCTGCGACCTGACTCATGGGTTTGAGAAGCGGAAGGCCGCCAAAGCGGTCCGTGACGGTTTCATACGCGATGCAGATCGCACCCGATGCGATCAGATCGGCGGTTTGTTCGGGGTCGGGCGCCAGATGCAGGTAGGTATAAAGGATCTGTCCCTTGCGCAGCATGGCCCGTTCGGCGGCCTGTGGCTCTTTGACCTTTACGACCATTTCGGCTTGCGCAAAGACCTCTTGCGGGGTGGCGACCACGGTTGCACCAGCGTCTTCGTACGCGGTGTCTGACGCGTCAATGCCAAGACCCGCACCGGTTTCAACCAGCACTTTGTGGCCCTCGGCGGTCAGTTCCGACACGCTTTCCGGCGTCAGGCCGACCCTGTATTCATGGTTCTTGATTTCTTTGACAGTTCCGACAATCATCGTATTTTCCCCCGCGATATGTGATAGTCCGAGTGAAGATATACAGCAGCACAGCAGGTTATTTTCGCCGTTTTCGGTCGCATTCGGTGAAACCTGCGCGTTGATCTTTCACTATTCCGGCAAAAGGCGAAATTTCATGGATCATCAGGACGCGGCGATTTTGCGGGCGCTACAATCTGACTCGCGCCGGCCTGTGGCAGAGCTTGCGGAATTGCTTGGTCTTTCGGCCTCTGCGTGTCACCGGCGGATCAAGACGCTAGAGGCGACCGGTGTCATCAAAGGCTATGCCGCCCGCATTGACCGCAAAAAGCTGGGGCTGACGTTGCATGTGTTCGTGGACATCACGCTCAATTCCCAAGGGCGCGAGGTGCTTGAGCAATTCGAAAAGGCGGTTGCAGGGGCACCGGACATTCTGGAGTGTCATCTCACAAGCGGAAGTGCGGATTACATGCTGCGCGTGGTCGCCCGCGACATGGCGGATTATGACCGGATCCACCGCGAATGTCTGTCTGGTTTGCCGTTCGTTTCCATCATGCACACGACCTTTGTGCTGCGCCCGGTCAAGCCATGGCAGGGCTATCCGGTCAAATAGGCCGCAACAGACTGCCAGATCGTAAAAGACTGCGGTTATTGACCTTTTCATCTACACAGGTCTCTATCCCTGCGGGCGGACCATCCGGTCTGTGCCGTCCCGCGCGCCAGACGCGATCATCGTTTCAGGAGCGATTTCATGATTCTTTTTGCTGCAGCGGTCTTCTTTTTGCTGATCACACCGGGGCCGGGGGTGTTGTCGACGGCCGGTGTCGGGTCGGCTTTTGGCTACCGGTCCGGTGCGCGCTATGTGGCGGGATTGTTTATCGGCACCAATCTTGTGGCGTTGGCGGTTGTCAGCGGTGTGGCGGCGGCGGTGCTTGCGGACGAACGCTTGCGCGCGGTGCTCTACGTTGCGTCGGTGGCGTATCTTTTTTATCTGGCACTGCGCATCGCGTTTGCGGGGTCCAGGCTGGCTTTCATAAACCGCGCCAAGGCACCGGGGATTTCGGGTGGTATTGCGCTACAAGCCATCAATCCCAAGGCCTATGCGGTCAATACGGCACTCTTTTCCGGTTTTGCCTTTATGCCGGGTGCCGCGGGCGCCGAGATCATCGTGAAGTTTGTGATCATCAACGCGATCTGGGTGCCGATCCATTTCCTGTGGCTTTGGTTCGGAGTTGTCCTGAACCGGCTCGATCTGTCCCCGCGGGTTCAAAGAACGGTAAACTTCGCGATGGCCGCATCGATGTTGCTGGTTGTGGCACTGGCGGCTTTGGCGCCGCCATAGCGGCGCCAACAGGCGGGTCAGGCGCCAAAGACACGCTTGAAGATCGTGTCGACATATTTGGTGTGATAGGCGAGGTCGAACATGTCTTCGATTTCCGCCACGCTCATCACCGCGCAGACCTCTGCGTCGCCCTTGAGCTCTTCCATGAAATCCGCGCCATGCTCCCACACGCGCATGGCGTTGCGTTGCACCATCGAATAACTGCTCTCACGGCTGACACCCTTTTGGGTCAGCGCCAGAAGCACCCGCTGCGAATGCACGAGGCCTCTGAATTTATTCATGTTTGCCAGCATGTTGTCAGGATAGATCACAAGATTTTCAATCACGCCGGTCAGCCGTGCCAAGGCGAAATCAAGCGTGATTGTGGCATCGGGGCCGATGGTCCGTTCCACTGACGAATGCGAGATGTCACGTTCGTGCCACAGCGCGACGTTCTCCATCGCGGGAATGACGGCCATGCGCACCAGCCGCGCCAGACCGGTCAGGTTTTCGGTCAGCACAGGGTTGCGTTTGTGCGGCATCGCAGACGAGCCCTTTTGCCCCTTCGAGAAGAACTCCTCGGCTTCCAGAACTTCTGTGCGCTGCATGTGGCGCACTTCGATCGAGACATTCTCGATGGAGCTTGCGATCACGCCAAGACAGGCAAAAAACGCCGCATGGCGGTCGCGCGGAATGACCTGTGTGCTGATCGGCTCGGGTGTCAGGCCCAGTTTGGCGCAGACGTGCTCCTCGACGGCCGGATCGATATTGGCGAACGTGCCGACCGCCCCCGAGATCGCACCGGTCGCAATCTCGGCACGCGCCGCCAGCAGGCGGGTCCGGTTGCGGTCCATTTCGGCATAAAACCGCGCGAATGTCAGGCCCATCGTGGTGGGTTCGGCATGAATCCCGTGGCTGCGCCCGATGCGTACGGTGTCTTTGTGCTCCAGTGCGCGTTTCTTGAGTGCATTCAAAAGTGCGTCCAGATCGGCCAGCAGCAGATCGGCGGCGCGCACCAGTTGCAGGTTGAAGCAGGTGTCCAGCACGTCCGAGCTTGTCATTCCCTGATGCACAAACCGCGCCTCGTCTTCGCCGATGATCTCGGCCAGATGGGTCAAAAAGGCGATGACGTCGTGCTTTGTCACCCGCTCGATGGCATCGATTCGCTCCACATCGAAAGCCACGTCCCTGGCCTTCCAGACGCTGGCGGCGTTTTCGGCCGGAATGACTCCAAGGGCGGCCTGTGCGTCACAGGCGTGGGCTTCGATTTCATACCAGATGCGGAATTTGGTTTCCGGCGACCAGATCGCGACCATATCGGGGCGGGAATAGCGGGAGATCATGGAGCGAGGCCTTTTTGTTGGTGAATTCTGCGCCGCCGTCTTAAACTGCACAGAGCAAAGCAGCAAGGCAGACATACTGCACGCGCGCCGCGGCGGTTGGCGTAACTGTCGGGTGATGGCAACGAGTGATTTCTAACAAGGAAGGGCGTGTTGGCTGTGACACCTCAGAAGATCGTGTTTTCCAGTTTCGAAGGGGCGTGGAGCCTGCACCGCCGGATCGAGGATCAAAGGGCGGGACAAACCGCGCAGCTTACCGGTGCTGTCCGGCTGGCGCGTGACACCGCAGGTTTGCAGTATCATGAACAGGGGCAGTTGCACATTCCCGGCCAGCAGGTGATGGCAAGCACGCGGGTCTATTTGTGGCGGCCCGGTTCTACGCAGTCCGGTTCAGACGTTGTTGTTCTGTTCGAGGACGGGCGGCATTTTCACACCTTCAGCCTTAGGGGTCCGACACCCCGAGCCAGCCATTTTTGTGACCCCGACCAATATGAAGTGAGCTATGATTTCACCTTGTGGCCCGAATGGCGCAGCACATGGCATGTTCATGGCCCGCGCAAGACATATACGATGATTTCCGACTATGCGCCTGTCTAGCCCTTTTTATTGCCGTCGTATGTGGTGCATCATCGGGTCTTGTGCCTGAATAGGGTTGCGCCTTACGTTCGCTTAGGGCAATTCTGAGCCCATTCAAGGATTTGCTGTCAGGAGAGCCCAATGGCCGAAATACAGACCGCCCCCTCATACAACAGACCGCTGGCCGAAATGTTCGGGCCCGCCGAAGGCGCCGGATTGCGGGTCAAGCAGGTTGTGCTTGTGATGCTCGGCATTGCCCTTTTGGCCGTTGCCGCCAAGATCAGGATCATGATCCCGTATTCGCCGGTTCCGGTGACGATGGGAACCTTTGCAGTGCTGACCATCGGTGCGGCCTATGGCCCACGGTTGGGGCTTGCGACAATTTTTGGATATATGATTGTCGGTGCGCTGGGGTTTGATGTTTTTGCAGGCTCTTCCGCAGAACTTTACGGCCTGACTTACATGATGGGTGGCACGGGTGGTTATCTTGTGGGCTATGTCCTTGCCACGCTGGTGCTTGGCATGGCGGCGCAGCGCGGGTTGGACCGGTCGGTTGTCGGGATGGCGCTGGCGCTTCTTGTTGGCAACATCTTGATCTACGCGCCGGGCCTGATCTGGCTCGGTCAGCTTTACGGTTGGGACCAACCGATCCTTGCTTGGGGTCTGACACCTTTTGTGATCGGTGATGCGGTAAAGCTCGCGCTGGCGGCGCTTTTGGTACCTTCTGTCTGGAAGCTGATCGGCACGGCGCGCGGCTGATCCTGCGCCGCAGTCTTTTGTCGGCAAAGGGGCGTGCCATTGGCAGCGCCCCTTTTTTTATGGCAACATAGGCGTGGCGTGCCACATAAAGGTGCGATCACACACGCCGTTGGTTTCACCGTGACCCTTTCGGGGAGATATCTATGACGCGCACACCCGGATTTGACGACAGCCCGGAAACCGCGCTGCAGTGGCACCGCGCCGGGCGCGGGGCGGCTTTGGCGACGGTGATACAGACTTGGGGGTCGGCCCCGCGCGGTGTGGGCAGCCAGTTGGTGATCTCGGCGGCGGGCGATATTGCGGGGTCGGTGTCGGGGGGCTGTGTCGAGGGCGCGGTGGTGCTTGAGGCGATGGAGGCGATCGAAGGCGGGCACAGCCGGATCCTTGATTACGGGGTCAGCGACGACGAGGCATTTGCCGTGGGGCTTGCCTGTGGGGGAACGATCCGCATTCTGGTCGAGCCGGTTGGTGCGGGTATTCCCGAAGCCCTGCTCCAGGCGCTGGTGACGGCACGCGCGGGGCGTACTCCGGTGGCGTATCTGGTTAACACAACAAGTTGGGCGCGCGCGCTGTCCGATCAGATCGGTGATCCGGTACTGGCCGGGCGGTTTCGCGGTGACAAATCGGGGTTCGACGGTGATGTCTTTGCCGCCATTCACAATCCACCCCTGCGGATTGCAGTGGTCGGGGCGGTGCATATCGCCCAACCGCTGGTGGTGATGGCGCGCATGGCCGGTTTTGATCCGTTCGTGATTGACCCGCGCGAGGCCTTTGGCGCGGCCGAACGCTTTCCCGGTGAGGCGATCTCGCATGACTGGCCCGATGCCGCGCTGACGCAGTGGGGGCTGGATGCCCGCACGGCCGTCGTCACCCTGAGCCATGATCCCAAACTGGATGATCCGGCCATTGTTACCGCGCTTGGGTCGTCATGTTTCTATCTGGGATGTCTGGGGTCGACCCGCACCCACGCAAAGCGGGTGACGCGCCTGCAAGAGGCCGGTTTCGATGCTGCACAGATCGCGCGGATACACGCGCCGGTCGGTTTGAACATCGCCAGCAAAACCCCGGCCGAGATTGCAGTCTCGATCATGGCGCAGATCATTCAGGTTCTGAGGCAGGGCTGATGTGGTTTGGCGCCCTTCCTCCGGCACAGGCGCTGGGGGCTATTCTTGCCCATTCGATGCAGGTCGCGGGCAAGCCGTGGCGCAAGGGGCTGGTGTTGGATGCGCAAGCGGTGGCTGCCTTGCAACAGGCGGGCATCCGCGAGGTTACCGTGGCACAATTGGGCACCGGCGATATCGAGGAAAACACCGCCGCGCGCCGGCTTGCGGCGGCTTTGGTGCCCGATCCGGTTGCGGCGTGCCTGACACGCGGTACGGCATTCACCGGTCGGGTCAACATCAATGCTGTCGGGCCGGGGATCGTCGAGGTGGATGCGCGTGCGGTTCGGGCGCTTAACCGCGTGGATCCGTCTGTGACGCTGGCAACGCTTGCGCCGCACACACGGGTCGGGACGCGGACCTTGGTGGGAACGGTCAAAATCATCTCTTATGGCGTGACCGAGGCGTCCTTGCAGCAGGCCTGTGCGGTGGCACACGCGGCGTTGCGGGTCCGGCCGGTTGAACGGCGCAGTGCGGGGTTGGTGCTGACCGAGGTGCCGGGCCAGAAAAAAAGCCTTACCGTCAAAGGGCAGGCCGCGATCGCGCAGCGTCTTGCCGCGTTGGGAATGGCGTTGGCCGAGGTGCGGGTGGTGGCCCATGAAACCACGGCTCTGGCACAGGGGCTGTGCGGTCTGACCGGAGAGATTACATTGATCCTGACAGGGTCGGCGACCTCGGACCTGCACGATGTAGGGCCGCAAGGGGTGCGGGTCGCAGGCGGGCAGGTGGCCCGTTTCGGCATGCCGGTGGACCCCGGAAACCTGTTGTTCATCGGTGATCTTGAAGGCAAGCCGGTGATCGGTCTGCCCGGTTGTGCGCGCTCTCCTGCGCTCAACGGGGCGGATTGGGTGCTCGAGCGGTTGGCCTGCGGGCTTGAGGTCACGGATGATGACATCGCGGCGATGGGGGTCGGCGGGTTGCTCAAGGAGATCCCGATGCGCCCTCAGCCGCGAGAGCCCTAGATATGGCCCTAGATCTGGCCGCCTGCGATTTCGATGCTCGTGCCGTTTACGCTGCCTGAATGCGGCCCGCAAAGCCAAAGTGCGGCTGCGGCCACCTCTTGCGGGGTGATCAGGCGTTTGTGGGGGTTCGTGTCGACCATTAACGCGCGCGCCCTGTCGGTGCTGATTTTCGCGCGGTCGGAAATCGCGGTGACGTTGCGGGTGACAATCGGTGTATCGACATAACCCGGACACAGGGCGTTAAAGGTATATGGCGCCTCGGCGTAATCCTCGGCCATGGCCTTGATCAGCCCGATCACCCCGTGTTTTGACGCGGAATAGGCCGCCGCCCCGCGCAGCCCCTTGAGCCCCGCAATCGAGGATACGGCCATGCCGCGCCCCCATCCGGCTTCTTTCATTCCGGGCAGACAGGCCTGCAAGGTCAGAAAGGCCCCGTCAAGGTTGATCGCCATCATGTTGCGCCAGAACGCAAGATCGGTTTTCGGAACCGACCTGCCCTCTGCGATACCCGCATTGGCCACACAGATCGAGACCGGACCACGGGCGGCTGTCGCATTCGCAACGCCGTCTTGCACGCTTTGTGCGACGCTGACATCCATAACAAGAGGGTTCAGGCGCGGCTCGGTGCTGGCCACGGCCGCAAGCACATCGGCACGCCGTCCGGTTATCGTTACATCTGCGCCAGCCTGAGCCAGTGCTTGGGCGATGGCAAGACCGATACCGGTCCCGCCTCCTGTTACAAGGGCGTGGCGCCCGGTCAGATCAGTGTGATATGTCATCCTTGCAACGTGCCGACAGATCGGCCTGACAACAAGTGTTTTCGACCTGCTCTTTTGGCACCGGCGATGCACCTTGAACGAGGGGAGCCAAAATGGACCTTAAATCCCGTTTGAAATGGGTCGATATCCCGCCGGTCTGGTTGGTCGGGTTTCTGGTGTTACCTTGGGCGCAGGCCCGCCTTTTTCCTGAGCTGACGTGGCACCACGGGTTAATCGGCCTGAGTGCCGGACTGCTGGTCGGGGCAGGGTTTGTGCTGATGGGGATGGCGTTGATCGCATTTCGCCGCGCACAGACCACACCCGTGCCCCACCGTGTGCCAACACAGCTTATCACAACCGGCATCTTCGGGCGCAGCCGCAACCCGATCTATCTTGGGGATGTCCTGATTCTGACAGGTCTGACGCTGCATTGGGGCGCGTGGATATGCCTGATTTTTGTGCCGGTTTTTATCTGGATTCTGACGGACCGTTTCATTCGACCCGAAGAAGAGCGGTTAAAACGGACCTTCGGAGACAGTTTTGTTCAATGGTCGACGCTAACGCATAGATGGTTTTGAAAATTATCAAGTGGTTGAATTTTGGTGTTGACGAATGGTAATCCGGAGTTTGAAAACGCAAGACCTGCAGTGCAACAAAAATAATCGAAGGATCTGCCGTGAAGATTGGAACGCCTAAGGAGATATATTCTGGCGAGTCGCGTGTTGCGATGACGCCGGAGAGTGCTTTGCTTTTGGGCAAGCTGGGGTATTCGTGTTTGATTGAAACCGGGGCGGGTGTTTTGGCCGGTTTTTCGGATGCGTCTTATGTTGCTGCGGGTGTGGAGGTTGTGCCGGATGCGGCGGCCTTGTTTGCGGTGAGCGATGTTATTGCCAAGGTGCGGCCGCCCGAGGAGGTTGAAGTCGGGCATTTGCGGGCTGGCCAGACTTTGATTTCGTTCTTTTATCCGTCGTCGAATGCGGCGTTGATGGATCTTGCGAAAGAGCGCGGTGCGAATGTGATCGCGATGGATATGGTCCCGCGGATCAGCCGTGCGCAAAAGATGGACGCGTTGTCGTCGATGGCCAATATTGCGGGTTACCGCGCGGTTATCGAGGCTGGCAACAACTTTGGCCGGTTCTTTACGGGCCAGGTGACGGCGGCGGGCAAGGTGCCTCCGGCGAAGGTTCTGGTGATCGGCGCGGGGGTTGCGGGATTGGCCGCGATCGGCACGGCGACGTCGCTGGGTGCGATCACGATGGCGTTCGATGTGCGTGCCGAGGTGGCCGAGCAGATCGAATCGATGGGCGCGCAGTTCGTGTTTCTTGAATTCGAGGAGGCGGCAGCGCAAGACGGTGCGGCGACGGGCGGCTATGCGGCCCCCTCCAGCCCCGAGTTCCGTGAAAAGCAGCTTGAAAAGTTCCGCGAGCTTGCTCCGGGGATCGACATTGTCATCTGCACCGCATTGATCCCCAACCGCGAGGCGCCCGAATTGTGGACGCCCGACATGGTTGCCGCGATGAAGCCCGGCTCGGTGATTATCGATCTTGCGGCCGAGCGTGGCGGCAATTGCAAATTGACGGTGATGGACGAAAAGATCGTCACCGACAACGGCGTGACCATCGTGGGCTACACCGATTTTCCAAGCCGGATGGCGGCGCAGTCAAGCACGCTTTATTCCAACAACATCCGCCACATGATGGCCGATCTGACGCCGGGCAAGGACGGTCAGGTCGTGCACAACATGGAGGATGACGTGATCCGCGGCGCGACGGTGACGTTCGAGGGGGCTGTGACCTTCCCGCCGCCACCGCCAAAGGTGGCCGCGATTGCGGCGCAGCCCAAAAAGGCGCCTGTCAAAGAGCTGACGCCTGAGGAAAAGAAGGCCGCAGAGGCCGCGGCCTTCAAGGCCGGAACCCTTTCGCAGGTCAAGCTTCTGGGCGGGGGGGCGGCTGTGATGCTGCTTCTTGGTCTGGTGGCGCCGCCGAGTTTCATGCAGCATTTCATCGTTTTTGCGCTGGCGTGTTTTATCGGGTTCCAGGTGATCTGGAACGTGAGCCACGCCTTGCACACGCCGCTGATGGCGATCACCAACGCGATTTCGGGGATTGTTGTCGTGGGGGCGTTGTTGCAGGTCGGCTCGAGCAACCTGTTGGTTGTGGGGCTTGCGGCGGTGTCTGTTCTGATTGCAACCATCAACATCGTGGGGGGCTTTATGGTGACACGTCGTATGCTCGCCATGTTCCAGAAATCCTGAGGGGGCGGTCAATATGTCTGAAGGTATCGTTTCTGCCGCCTATATTGCGGCATCTATCCTGTTCATTCTGTCGTTGGGCGGCCTGAGCAATCAAGAAAGCGCCAAGCGGGCGATCTGGTTCGGCATTGCCGGCATGGCGATCGCGGTTGTGGCGACGATCGCGGGGCCGGGTATCGGCAATCTGCTGGCCATCGTTGTGATGGTTGCGGGGGGGGCTGTGATCGGCACGGTTGTGGCCAAGAAGGTCGCGATGACCGACATGCCACAACTTGTGGCGGCGCTGCATTCGTTTGTGGGGCTTGCGGCGGTGTTCATCGGGTTGAACGCGGATATGGCGCTGAGCCTTGCGACCGACGCAAAGGCGGCGGGCACTGTGGCGGAATTGCAGAATTTCGCGGCGCTTGTGGCCAAGAAGACACCGGCCGAGATCAACGTGATGCTGGTGGAAATCGGGCTGGGTGTGTTCATCGGTGCGGTGACGTTCACGGGGTCGATCGTGGCGTTTCTGAAGCTTGCGGGCAAGGTCGACGGCAAGCCGGTGCAGCTTCCGGGGGGGCATATGCTCAATGCGCTGGCGGCGGCGATCTGTGTTGTGCTGCTGGTGGCGTATATCGCCGGTGCGGGGCTTTGGTCGGTTGTCGTGATCGCGATCATCGCGGGCTTTATCGGCTATCACCTGATCATGGGGATCGGCGGGGCGGACATGCCTGTTGTTGTGTCGATGCTCAATTCGTATTCGGGTTGGGCTGCGGCGGCGATCGGCTTCACGCTTGGCAATGATCTGCTGATTGTTGTGGGCGCGCTTGTGGGCTCTTCGGGCGCGATCCTGAGCTATATCATGTGCAAGGCGATGAACCGTCAGTTCGTGAGCGTGATCCTTGGCGGCTTTGGCGGGGCAAGCGGCCCGCAGATGGCGGTCGAAGGCGAGCAGATTGCGATCGACGCCGACGGCGTTGCGGCTGCTCTTGATGACGCCGACAGCGTGATCATCATTCCGGGCTACGGCATGGCTGTGGCGCAGGCGCAACAAAGCGTGTCGGAGTTGACCAAGCGGCTGCGGGCGCAAGGCAAAACCGTGCGGTTTGCGATTCATCCGGTTGCCGGGCGTCTTCCGGGGCACATGAACGTGCTTCTGGCCGAGGCGCGGGTGCCCTACGATATCGTGCTCGAGATGGACGAGATCAACCAGGACTTTCCCGAAACGGATGTGGCGATCGTGATCGGCTCGAACGACATCGTGAACCCTGCCGCCCAAGACGACCCCAACAGCCCGATCGCCGGTATGCCGGTGCTGGAATGCTGGAAGGCCAAGCAGGTGTTCGTCAGCAAACGCGGGCAGGGCACGGGATATTCAGGGATCGAGAACCCGCTGTTTTTCAAGGAAAACACGCGGATGTTCTATGGCGACGCCAAGAAGTCGCTGGATGACCTGCTGACCCGCATCAGCTAATCCGGACGACACCCCGAACCAAAACGGCCCCTCCCGACTCCGGAGGGGCCGTTTTGCTGTTCGGAACCTGAACACCTGTCAGCCGGATGCCGGCAGGTGTTGCTTTTGTGCCCGATGTCTGACGAAGTTCCGGGTTCAAGGTGAAGCGAAACGGGGCGTTCGTCTCTCTGGCATCCGGTGACACGCGGCCCGAACATCCCCGAGCGCCCGTGGCAGGCTCGTGTCAGGCCCTATGGTTGCTCAAGGCGCGGCGCGCTTTGCATCCGTGCCGGACCGCGACGAGGCTTCTGCTCGCAAACCGACCCCCTTCGAGCTTCAAGCCGACCCCGCCCCCGAAACAACACTCCGCCCCCGAAACAACACTCCGATGGACCGGTGCCGGAAAGAAACCCCGAATGCAGGACCATTCATCCGCAGGGTCTAACACCCTCAAGAATTAGGGATGCTACCGCCCCCTGAAGGTGTCAGTGTGCCAAGTTGGGTCTGCAATGATCCACAAAAAGGAGAGCGTTCAGGTCGGATATTGCCACAGCCGGACTCGATTTGGCGAAGAATGTATTCCGACTACAAAGAGCTGGCGGCGCAGGCCAAGAGGTTCTGCGCAAGAAGTTACATCGAACGCAGGTCTTGGCGTTTTTCAGCCAACTTCCGCGATGCGAAGTTGCGATGGAAGCGTGCGGCGGCGCGCAATTCTGGGGCCGTGAGATGGGTAAGTTGGCTCACGAAGCACGCCTGATCCCGCCCACGTGCGTCAAACCCTTCGTTGAACGCCAGAAAAGTGGTGGAGCTGAAGCGATTTGCGAAGCAGCAGTAAGCCCATCGATGCGCTCCGTGCCGGTGAAGAGCGAAAATGTGCTGGCCACTGAACCGCCCGGGCTTGAGCTGTTCCCCATGAGTTGGGCACTATCTGGCGTAAATTAAGTCACTTTTTGCACCTGCTGATCGGGGTTGGTTGTTTCAATTCTCTGTCAATAGACCACGTGAAGTGGTCCGGTAAATTTGAACAGCGTGCTACGATGTATCCAGCCCGAACGACTGGATACGGGAATGACAAAGTGATGGAACTTTTCAGACCCGTTTAAAGCTGCAGTGACGCTTGAGGCGCTGCGCGGTGACAAGACGTTCAGGAGATTGCGGCCAAGCGCCCGCTCCACCCGACACAGGTGAGCACGTGGAAACGTCAGGTGATTGAGGGTATGGCCGGGGTGTTCTCGGACAACCTCAAGAAGGCC
>JBLHUT010000041.1:0-16769 GCA_047629975.1 Paracoccaceae bacterium | reverse complement strand
GAGATCTCGCCGGCGTGTTGGCTTGAGATCTGTCATGCCATCGATCTGTTCAATCACGCTATCAAGCATCCGCGTCTCGGGGGCAACGAATGGGCTGACAGGAGCCGGCGGAGTTGTATCATCAGTCATCGGGTAGCAATCCTCATGTATAGGGCTGTCCTCGGATGGCCACGGGTGGACAACAGATCCCCTTCGGGAAACCGTAGCATAGTAATCCGGATGTGATTGTGCAGGCACGCTGTCCCGACACATGTGTAAATCACTGAAAATGCTAGACATGATTGGACAGATCTGGTCATCGGCACATCCGCTCCAGAACGAAGGTTCTGAGGTCGCGTGGTAAGATGCGCCATTGATTTCCAAGGCGTGCGGCGGGCAAATCGCCGGCCTTAATCCAGCGGCGTACTGTCTTCTCTGAGACACGACAGGTCGCTGCGACATCAGTGATGTCGAGCATCGGCTCAACCAAATGTTTGGGCTTACTCGCCATGATCTTTCCCTTCGCGTGGAAGAGAAGGGCCATGTGCCTTGTCTTCCGTTTGAAGAGTGGCCGCCAATGCCTCACGTGCAGCGGCACGGGCCAACATCCTCACCAATGCGCGCAGCGTGTCATCTGCGTGATCTCTACTTTCTTGATTTGAAACGCCCCGGCGCATCGGCCACTCCTGTCCAGTTTTGAGGACAGTTGCCAGAGGCTAAGGTGGCCCGTCAGCCCGTCATTGGCCCATCAAATTGAAGGGCCATGGACCGGCTAGGACCAGATCTTTATTTTGCTTTGGATTGTGGTGCGGGTGGGAGCGTCTTTGTTGAAGCGCTCCGCAAATTCCAACTGGAGTTCTTCAATCTTCTTGTTCGTGCTCATTGTAGGCTGACGATCGACTATTGCATCGTACATCGTCTTAATCTCCGCCCAGTCGAACTTAGTCCGCAGGCTAACCTCGCCGACATCGCGCCAATGCTTCTTCATGTCAGCGCTAAGTACCCGGACTGCGTTCCAAGGTTGATTGCTAGGCTGGCCTGAAAAGCTAACAAGAGGAGGCCGTATCTCAAAGTCGGTCCACTCAGCCGCAGGGATTTCTTCCAGGCTCTCTGGTGTATGGCGACGGTATCCTGATGACTTTATGCGACCCTGCTCCAACGCGCGCCGCAAGTCCTCAACAGAGCCGTGCCGTTTGCGCCCTGCAGGCCACATCGACGGATATATTCCGAGCGCCATATATTTGTTCCGATCAGCCACACTGAAATCGTTCACCAACTGCTTCTCTCGGTACTCAACCCAAGCGCAAGCCTGGGCTAGGTTCCAGCATTTGTCGTCAAAGGAATGATGAGGGCTCATCCCCACAGCTTAAGAAAATTGATTGGCCAAGTGCAAGCCGTGGCATGTAATTGTGTTGTTGGTGCCGGCGGCTGAGTGCGAAGCGGCATGTCTACAATTTATCAATTTGCAAGATTCTTGCACGATAGAAATCTCGAAGTTCGTTGATCCGATCTTAGTCAACCATCTCACCACTTTCTATCTCGTGTAGTTGTTGTTCGACCGTGGCCATCGTCGTCCAAGGCGTTGATTGTTCGTTGGTCAACCAGCGGTCACGGATCGCAGTTCTTGCGGCTGATTGGTAGTTCTTGGAAGTGTACTGTTGGGCATTCGAGAAGATAAGCCGCATGCCCAGTTGCTTGAGGCGAGGGTCTTCTAGCTGATCGACAAGTTCGGCGCGGTGTGGCCAGTCGGCGCTCTTGAACTCTTCAAGAACCAGAACGCGACTTACATCGCGCATGGGTACACCTCTTTTGTAATTTAATCAATTAATATCAATGAATTACATAAAGTTCGAGTGTAATTAATTAGTAATGTCGTCCTAAGAGAATAAAGAGGCTGGCAAGCATTTCAGCTCACCAGCCTCAAAAGTTATCCTAGAGCGGCCTGCAGGCGCGTTTCGATTTGGCGTTGTTCAGCAGCAATACGTGCGGCCGCCGTCGCGTCATCGGGGTTGGCGCCTTCTACGCGCGCGCGTAGGGCGCGTTCCTGTTGCAGCACATTGCGCAGTTCGCCTTCGTCCACATTGCGGGCCGATTCCGCATCTCCGATGTTTTGCATCAGTCGCGCCTGTTCAGCGTTCAGATTGGCCATTCTGCGAGCATTCTCAGCCCGTTGGCCATCAAGTGTGGCGGCCTGTGCATTCAACTCGTTCGCGCGAACTTGAAGGGTTCGAGATTCGAGCCGAAGCCGTTGCAGGGTGGAGCGCAGATCACTTAAGCAGCCCTCATAGCTGCCCGAAACTTCGTTGCTAACCAGATTGCTAAAGGTGACATCACGGTTGGCAGCAGTGCAATTGTCTGCCGGAAGTGGTGCACAGGCTGTCAGAAATCCAACCCCTATTATGACCGAGACCTTGCTGTATTTGAGAACTGTCGATGCAAAATCCATTAGGCGCCTACACGAACATTGGACGGAACGGAATTGATTACACCGACCATCGCGTTCTCAATCGCGCGCAACTGGTTCACGCGGCGTTGTTGCTGATTTACGGCCGACGATAGACCTGACGTTGACAGCCCGGCAGAGTTGTATCTGGCGATGGACTGGTTTAGGCGCTGGATGTCGGCTTCGCCTTTTTCGCGCATAGAATTCGTGCTGTTCAAATCACCCTGCATGGTACTCAAGGACGCACGGTACGTCGCCAGATCGACCTGACCTGAAGACAGCGCACGGTTCAGGCGGGTTACTTCGCTTCTCTGAAAGTTAAGCGCACCTTGGGCGGCACTGACATTGGATTCCATCTGACTGACTTCGGAGCGCGCGGCGGTGATATCTGCGTTGAGCGCGTCTTGACTAGCTTGAAAGTTACTGTTGTTGCGGGTCAGGTAGCTGCCACCCGAGAATCCGGCCGCAGTACCCAGAGCCATAAAGACGAGCATTTCGCCTGCCCCACAATCATGCCCCATAGACACTTTGCAGGCTGCAATACCAGCAACAGCACCAACCGCAGCACTAGTAGTGCGCACGCGTGCATAATCGCGCTGGCGCTCCAAAAGGGAGCGTTGCTCCGTGGACATATTGGCCGTGCTTGTGTTAAGCGTCTTGATATCATTTAAAAGGTTTGGCGCACCTTCTTCGCATGCCGCAAGTAACCCGATCAGGCCTACGCAAATTAGTTTTCTGATACTGCTCATTTCTATTTCCTTTGGGTTGGTAGATTGTGCGTTGGTCTTATCACGTTTACGTTACGATCCCTGAACTAATAGGCGGCCTTTCGTTCGAATGCCAAGAGATTTTTGCCGCCTAGCGATGAGTGGCGTCGTCGGGGATTATAATACCCATTGATATACTGGAAGATCGCGCCCTCGGCCTGACAGCGTGTGTCCCAACGGTTGCGCCAAATCAGCTCTGCCTTGATGGATTTGAAGAACGTTTCAATCATGGAATTGTCGTAACAATTACCTTTGCCGCCCATGGTGACCTTGAACCCATGCTTGGACAGGCGTCGTTGACACTCGTTGGAACAATATTGCGACCCGCGATCCGTATGGTGAATGTAGCCCTTGGACGGCTGTCGCAGCGCCACAGCAATGTCCAAAGCCCGGATTTCCAGATCCCGCTTCATGCGGTTACTGACCGCCCAAACGATGACGCGACGAGAATGTAAATCAAGGATAACGGCCAAGTATAGCCAACGTTCTCTGGTCCAGATGTAGCTGGACGTCTCCAGCCCATATCTGGTTGATACCAGTCTGGGTTGATACATCAGTATGCTGTCAAAATGCCTTCTTCTTTAATTCGTTGCAAGGTCAATGAGATCATTAGTGGTCATGTCTGGCCTTTCGGAAAAGTCCTTCACATCTTCGACAAACGCAGACACCACCGGAATAAGATCGAATTGTCCTGCCATTTGAAGTTCGTCCAGAAACGAGGGCAGAATGGCGCTCATCCGCGCAAATTGATCGGGGTCGTTTAACAAGTCGAGCTGACTGTGATAGGCTGAGAGCCCCGCATCAAGACGCGCTTGCCGGACGGGGATCACTGCGACGGTATCTTCATAATTCTGGCGATAGAGTTCATAGTCAGGTTGGTCGAAATTCAAGGGATCATTGACATATTCCCCCAAAGCATCTGCGTAATTCTGGTTTCTGGGAAGCCAAGCTATATCGTCGGTAATCGTCAGTTTGGTCATCGACCCGCTGAACAGGGCGGCGCGCACGGCGGCGTCCAATGCCTCTTCAGTCAATCGTTCGTTGATGCCAAATTCCAGTTCAAGGGCTTCAAGGCTGGCGCGGCGAGCCGGGTCGATTTCATCATCGATCAATCCACGCAACAGGTCGGTTGGCAGCACTGTGCCGGAGGGACCGATGTCAAACCTTTCCCGCCAGCTGGATTGAAAATCACGCAGAAATGAATCAGATGTGCTGACGTCCGCTGCGATCACAAAGCGGATGCCAAAGGTCGGCTGCGCCTGTGCCAGACCGGTGGAGCGCGCATACATCTGCCATTCTTTGCGGTGCGCCGAATACATGTCACCCCGCTGTGACAGATAGGATCCGCCGCGCGTGACGAGCCCGCCCAATTGCCCGTGCGCGCGCCCCAGTGCGTTTAGACGGAAAGGTTCTAGGATCAGTTCTTCAGCGTTTCCATACATGTCAAACAGGCCAAGGGGGTTGGGCGCGACAGATCCGGTTGGCCCCGCACGCGACGGAGACGCGCCACCTGCCCCCTGAAAGCGCGCGTAGTCATCTACGCGGCCCGTCATCGGGAATTGCGGTGCCGTAAAATCTGTCGGGCTCACGGCGGTGCCACCTCGCGCGCTGAATTCCCATTCAACCTCGGTCGGTAGACGCAGAAAGCCGCGCCAGTCCTGTCCGCCCGGAATCTGATCAGGGGCGTTTGCAATTAGCCATTCAGTGTAAGTCTGCCCCAGTGCTACCGCGTCAAACCACGACAAACTCGTGGCGGACAGGCGGTCCAGCGGCAAGGGCGCCACAATCGACTCGCCTGCATCACAAACCTGCGCGTTTTCCAGCGCCGTCAGTTGAGCGCCGGTCAGTTCGTAGCGCGCCATATAGAAATGCGTCATTGTATCTGCGGTTTCAGGAGTGACGAAAGGACCCCGCAAATACGCAAAGCGTAAATATTCAGAATAGCCATTTGTCAGATCGGAGCGGCCAAGGCGCAATTTGCGGTCATCCAGAGGGTCCGTTGCATCCACGGGCACCTCGATCCGCTGGAATGACATTGCGCCACCACAAGGCAAGGGCAGGATCAAGTCTGCGACAGTGTTTTGGGCCGCCCCAGGATCGTAGAAAACCTCTTGCCATTCGATGGATTGCGCGGTGGCAGGCAGTGAGATGCAAAGGCTGAGAAGCACGGAGTAGATGAGAGAGCGGTTCATAATAATTACCCTTCGCTTCGCAGAACGGTGGCAGGATCAAATCGACGGCAGCGCAGACCGGCAAAGCTGGAGGTTGCAATGACAATAGCAAGGGTGCCAAAGATAACTGCAAGGATTGTGGGCACGGACAATTGTAACACCGCCGCCCCTTTAAAAAGATCAAAAAACAAATTGTTTGCCGCAAATGCTGCCGCCCCAAAAAGTAGGATTGACAGCGCAAGACCAAGGGCAGCCGAGACGATGGATTGCACCACTGGATAGGCCACAAGAGACCGCGCTGGCATACCCATCAACGCGAGTGTTGCAAGGCTCAGTTTTTTGCGATGGACTTCGGCCCAGAACCCAAAACCGAGCGAAGCGACCAGTCCGACGATGCCGACCACTACCAAGATCGCGAGCGCCACACCAAGCTTTTCTGACAGGGCGTCTGCGGCGGCGATGATCTCACCTGCAGAGCTCGTGTCGCGGCCAAATTCAGCTTTGATGCGGGCCTGCACGGGGATGACGGCGGAAAGATCAGTAACGTGAAGCCGCATGCGTTCAAACTGGGGCACGCGGCCGGTTGCGTTGCTGCCGGTTTCAATGCCAAAGGCTGGAAGGGCGTAGCCGTCGATGAAGGCTTCGAAGAGATCGACGACTTGCGGCAGGACAAGCACCGTGCTGCCTTCGATCCCGCCAGAGGGCAGGATTTGCTCGACGATCATTGGAATGCGCAACTGTTGTGGCCGCCCTGAAACGTTCGAAATTAGTTCAACCGGATTGCCAACCGCCAGCCCAAGCGTATCGGCGAGGTCGTGGGTTAGAACAAGCGTATGGCTTTCAAAAGCAACAGGAGCCGCGAGGTAGGGGTCGTTGTTGCCCGAAGACAGTGCAATCGCATCATCGATCTGGCGATTGGCAGGGTTGCGAATGCGCACGAAATCCGCAAATGCCCGCGGTCGCAGCACAATAAAGGCCACGTTGTCCCAGCCACGGATCGTGTCGGCCATGTCGGATGAAACGGCAGTATTTCCGACGGTTTCTATGCGCAGCGCGTTGGGGTCTTTGATGAGTTCCGACAGCGACAATTCATAAACACCTGCGCGCGCGCCCTGAAGCACCAACAGTGGTACAATAATCGCTGAGATCAGAATCGCCGTGCAAATTGCGCTGAGCCGATCGCGCCACATGTCAGCAAGGGCAAGGCGAATGACGTGACCGATCATGCCGCCACCTGAGCGGTGTTGAGCATGACGCGGACGTGTTTTTCGGTCGAGTCCGCCGCCTTGAGGAGTTGCACCGTGTTGATCGACAAGCGGTCCAGCAGGCGCTGATCATGGCTGGACAGCAGCACGCCGGTCCCGGTTTCACGAGCCAGTTTTAGCAGCAGTTTGAGAACCACAAGGGCGTTGTCGGGATCCAGCGCCGAGGTTGGCTCGTCGGCGATCACAAAGGCCGGTTTATGGGCCAGGGCGCGAGCAATAGCGACACGCTGGCGTTGACCAATGGAAAGGCCCTCTGGGCGTTTGTCACGCTCTTGGGTGAGGTCGAGGACGTCAAACAAAGTGCCGAGCCAGTCCAGATCAATCCGACCGGTCAATTCCTGCGCTAAGGCGGCATTGTCCCACGCACTGAGGTAGCGTAGCAGCGCGCCGGTTTGGGGCACAAAGCCAAACAACGTCGCCCGTCGGCGTTGCAACGCGACAGGATCCCCCCAAAGCGCCAGAAGATCGGCAACCACGTCTCCATCAAGCGAGGCATAGGTGCTGCCAACCTCCGGGCGGCGCAACAGCGTCAGCATTTCTAGAAACAGGGTTTTGCCGGTGCCGCTGTGCCCGATCAGGGCCAACGCCTGCCCGCTGTCGAGTTGAAAGCCCGACACATCGAGCCGGAAGGTCCGGTCTTTGTCGGTCAACAGGCAGGACATAGGCGCTGCAATGAGGGAGATTGAGGACATGATGGTTCTGACCTACGGCAGCATCTCGAACGGCATCGCAAACACCGTATCGCCAGGCTGCGATGCGTCGTAGAGTTCCGTCCAGACAGATGGATCATCGAGCCAAGTTCGATATTGCGCCAGACGCGGTCGCAAACTGTCGAGAATTTGGCGCCGTCCGGCGACGTCATCCCCCCAAACTTCAGCATCAAACTGCAGGATTTGGCTGCGGTAAGGCAGATCAACCAGATATTCCAGTGCATCCTCTAGTCCAGCTTCGGGGATTCGTTGCATACGCGAAGGGTCTTCGACAGCGCGCAGAACCGTTTGTTGCATCTGTTCAAAGAACGCCTGCGAGTCCTCATAGCTTTGGACGTTTTCACCTAGGGTGATGAATTCGCTGACCAATGTGGCCATCGTCGCCAATTCGTTCTTGGTCACTAGCAGGCGGGGTTCAAAAGCAAAACGCACCCCGCTTTCGGCAGCGAGGGTGGAGACCCAAGACGAGATCACATCCGGTGCCTGCGTGGCATCGCGCCGTCCAAGCCAGCGCAGCCGCATGGCAGGCCCAAGGCGGTCCATGCCTTCTGGGCGGTCCACGTCCGATTGCTGGGTTTCTTCGCCCATGGCTATGCGAATGTGGTCAATAATGGCGTTCAGCGTGTTGGTGCCTTCGCGCTGGAAGGCCTCCGGATCGCCACCTTCGATGTTGTAGTAATAAGTCGTGCCGTCAAAGGTCGAAAGCTCCGAATAGGCCCTGCTTGCGTAGGCGTGATTACCTTCACCGCCAGCCTCGGTTGTGAGGTGCAGGGTCAAGATGGCGACGCCTTTGTCCTGTGCGGCAATGCGCAGCGTCGCCGGATCCGTGTCGGTTGCAGCATTCTGATCACCCGGAGCTTTGGGGCCCGCATCTGTGACCAACACTATATAGCGCCCACCAAAGGGCTTTCCGTCCTGTTGCCAATCAGTTTCATGCAGCGCAAATCGCACACCTTCAATGCTGTCCTCGTTAAAGCCGGGACTGGACACGGTTGCTGCCTCCGCGGCCGCAATGGCGTCAATGACGACTGCATTGTCGTCGCGCCGTTCGAGCGGGATGATTTCCTTGATCCTGTATTCCAGACCGTCAGAGGCCTCCGGATTATCACGAAACCCGATGGCCCCGAAATGGATACGGTCGCCAACCTCGGATCCGGCAGCCTCGTTGACCATCTGAGTAAGCAAAGCTCTTGAGCGATCCAGATAGGTCTGCATGGATTGGGTCGTGTCAAAGACAAAAACGACGCCTGCGTCAAAATCCTGCATATTCGGGTTTTCGGGCGGGTCGGTGTCCAGCGGAAGGGACGCCACATTGAGCAACAAGTTATCATTTACACTTAATGGATGCAGATCCCGAACGAAATTCAGAATTGGCATAATGTATAATTCTTGCGATATATCAATAAATTGCGCTGGCTCTACAGCATTGATCCCAACTCCTGGACGCAGGCGGTCAAGATCGGCCTCTTCCACCAAAATCGGTTGCAATGCCACTAGGTTTTCGGAGTTATGCAGGAAATTCTGCAAGGTCTCTTGTCCATCAAACAGAAGTTGGCGGTTGCGGTTGGACGGCGCGTTAAAGGTTGCGACGATGTTGTGTTTCCAATCGACCACCGTGGATGACGGCAGCCAAAAATCCGCTTTGCGATCTGTTGTGCCAAGGTTCAGCCATTCACCGTCGCGCGCATAGACGTAAAGTGGGCTGAAGGCATAAAGATCATCCACCGTCGCGCCGTCCGGCCCATCAAGTGCGACCACATCCATGCGAGTCAAAACGCGCTGATAGACAGTGTTTTTACCCTCGACCAACAGGGGCCGCTGCGTTTCTTGAGCGAAGGCGGGCAAAGTTAAGGCCACAGATAGCATCAGACTAAGGGCGAGCAGGAAACGGCGGAAAAGGGCTGTCATCAAAAGGCTCCTATGGGGCGGTGCAATTGTCGCGGTGGGCGTTCTGTTCGATCAGGCTGGTGCTGTCTTTAAGAGTTTCGCAGAGATCATCGAGATGGGTTTGTGCCTCTGACACTCCCGACTCCAGCGCCCGTTTATAATAGGCAAGCGCCGTTGCGCGATCTTCGCTTAACTCCACGCCTAGTTGGTCTTCGAGAAGCGGATCACTGTGATCGGGGTTGTACAAATGTCCGAAATCCATCACTGCGCGCCCGTCGCCTGTTCGTTCGGCCTGATCAAGTAGGTTCAAGGCCAAACCAGCATCCACGGCACCACCGCAGCTGGTGATAATCTCGCGCAGGGCTGCAAAATCATTTGTTTCGGCACGTAACTGATGTGGCGCGCAGGGATCAGCGACAGGTACGGGAAGTAGCGTTAACTCGGGCTCTGGCTCCAGAATGATTACAGGCTCTGGTTTTGGAATAATGGGCGGCGTTTCACCGTCCAGATAGAAATAGACAGCAGTTGCTACAATTCCGGCCAAAGCTAGCATGGCAACTATGGATTTCCAAGAGTTGGAGGATGGTTCGGGCGTGATTGTTGGATCAGGATCACGTTTAGGATCAGGTGCTGGCGTCGGTTCAGACGGTATTTCGACACTGCCTTTCAACGCGTTATCTGGATGTCTAATGATTGAAGCGGGGTCCGCATGAGCGACGCCAATGGCCTTGGCCCCTGGAGAGATCGCAATGGTATCAGGCCATGACATCACATCGACAAGCCCCCCCGCCGTGATATTGACAACCTTGTATTCTTCGATGTGATTAACGATTTCGGGGCCAATGACGATGCTTTTGTCAGCGCCGATTTCATAAGGGCCGAACCAAGTTTCCTGTGCGTGCCAATGGCCGTTTTCGGTCAAATATTTGCCCAGGTATTCGTCCAGAACAGTCACGTAAACTGGCGATTGATCGAACGATGCCACCATCGGGGTCAGGCGCGCGTACCCAGCTGGTCCTTGGCTGGTTTCCAGTTGGAGGTCGAGCACACTCATGTCAGATGTTCCGTTGGATCAATCTTGAGGATGTCGCCCAAACGTGTGTTTTGGACCGTGTCAATTTCGGTTCCGTCAGCCGCGCGCACGTTGCGTTCACCAAGGTCGGCAAAAGCGTGAACCCAGTCAAACCAAACCCGCTCTGACGTGTTCACCATATTGTCTGGCAGGGTATTTACATCGTCATTGCGCGGGCGCTCGGCGAACACTGGCACATCCGGCGTGTCCGTCATCTTGAGGTTGGGGCGCAGGCCTGCGGGGATTTGATCATAGCCAAGCTGCGCAACAAAACGGTTGATTTGCTCGGCGCACAGTATGGCGGCGGCGGGGGCCTGATCTGTGATTTGCAAACCATAGCTGACATCGCAAAGCTGCTTGGACATCACGTCTTTCAGGTTTAGCCGGTGAACGGCCTTTTGCAGCTCTGCAATGACGGTTGCGGCAGTTTGGTCGGACACGCCAAACTCCGTCGGCGCGGTACTGCGTAATTCCATCAGACGATCTGACCACATTCGTAGCGCGGAGGTCGCCATATAAGTTTCGCGCGTCATGGTGCGGTTTTCATCGTCAGGTGCCGGCGCGGTGGGCTGCGCCGGTTCGGCCTTTGCCTTTGACGCGGCCCCCCAACGCGATCGACCGGGAGTTGCCGTGGTGGAGGGTACGCTGCGTGATTGCCCTGCATTGAGGCGGATATGATCGGGTATCGTCGAAATTGCGTCGCGCACACGGTCCTGTTCAACGGCGAGAGCGGATAGAAACGTGCCGAATGCGCCGCGATCCAGAACGCCTTCGAGATCTGGAATGAGTTCGTTCATATCTTCGCGCACCTTGATGCAGCGGGCTTCGATGTCGTCGGAAATGTAGTAAGGCAGCAGGCTGCTGTCGCGTTTTTCGCGTTGGCGGTTCAACTGGATCTGAATCTGGTCAGGCTTGGTGTTGGGTTTGCACACCTTGGTCATTTCTTCGATCAGGTAGGCGACGCCTCCGTCTTCGGCTGTCATCGCCGATCCCCATGCCGCGTCGGGATCTTTAAAATGGCGCTGCACCAGTTCGGCGGATTTATAGGCCAAATTTAATGCGGCAAGACGATCCGCCTTCTCTTCGCGTGGTTCTTCTCGGCCACTGCCGTATTTAAAGAATGTCTCTGCGGGGTAATTGGGGTTACGCAACCAGAAGCAATTCTTGAATGGCGCGCCCGGCCCCCAGTTTTCCACCCATTTGTCGCGCCTTTGACCGAATTTTTCATGCAGCGTCGTACCGATCCCGCGATCAAAGCGGCTGACGTCATCGCCACTGGCGGCAGTATCGACTAGGTAATTGTCAAACTTGGTCAGCACGAAAAACAAGATATTATCTGCCACTGCACGGGTTGCCGGATCGGTGCCCATGGTGTCGGAAATCCAGCCATCCACAAGGCCCGGCAAATCAACAGTGTCCATGTTGCTGGGCGGTACACACAGCAACATCGCAGTGATTTCCTGTTCGGCCACATAGCGGTCAAACAGATAGGCTACCTTTCCGCGCAGGAACATTTCGCTGAGATTTTCGGCAGGCGAACGCAGAGACTCCTCGAGCGGGCGTTCAAAGCGGTTGCGCGCGCCCGGAAAATCCAAAAGGTCGGTGTACTCCAGCACGTCATGGGGCAGTTGCGCCATTGGCACTTCCATTTCCGCCGTAAGGGCGGACAAGAGGGGCTTGCCGATCTTCACATCGCCCTTGCCGGGGACATGGACCGTGACTGGGTGATCGTTCGGGGCGCTGTAAAGTTGGTGCAGCATTTTAACATCGATGATTGACGTATCCTTGGGCACCAAAACGTCAGTGTCGGCAAAAATTACCTCAGCGTGGCCAGTCTGGGACAGGGCCTCTGCCAGCAGCAGATACAGGTCTGTCATCGCCTCATGGCCGCCCCAGAGGACGGAAAACAGCTCTCCGCGATCCTTGTGAGGTAAATCGGGGGCAAGTTCTGCGGCGCGGTCCCAGTATTGTTCCAGCGACATTGCATAGGCGGCGCGAGCGAAATTGGTCTCGACGTATTCCTGAACCTCCCAAATATCGTCGGAAGTCAAACCGCCTGCACCCATGCCGGCGCTGGGTTTGAAGTGGTCCAAATGGGAGGTTAGTTCCGCCGCTTGCAATACAGGTTCGGATTGATCGCCATCGCGGTAAAAACTGTTAATCAGCACGCGTAACACGTCACTTTCCGACAGCATTGATAGTTTGACGGGGAATCCGTTCTGCGGAGCAGAGCGATTGACAGTAAAGCGAGTCACCAGAGCCGTGCTTTCGCCTTGACCCTCCGGGTTGATATCTTTGATGAAGTCAAGCGCTTTGCCGTCGCCTTCATAGTTAGCTATCAGCGGGCCGGACTGGGGCCGCGCAAGCACGGACACCAAGAAGCTTTTGCCCGCCTGAGATGGGCCGAATACTGACACAGAAGCATTGCGATCCACCGCACGCGCGAGTTTTTCTGCACGCCTCGCCACGCGCCGCAGATTGCGCGTCAACCCATGGGCAGCGCTGTCGAGTCGCGCGGCGTTTTGCGGGGTCGCGACCCAATCGAGCGCATCTTTCGTAGTTTGCACGAAATTGCTGCAATCAGCCTTGAGTTGACTTTTATCCATTCGAAATATTCCTCACGTCAAGTCAATATAAATGTGCCGGTGTCGAGCCAATAGTCGTCTCGCATCCCCAGCGTGTGCAGGCGCAGGGCCAGCTCTGCTTTGTGTTTTACGCCGCCACCATCGCAGTCTTCACCGTCCATCAGCGAGAAGGCCTCTTTCAGCGCCTCAGAGCGCAGGACTTCATCCGTGCCTTCCGCGTCATCGTCAAAATCGCGCCGCGTGATCGGCACCTTGACTGGTGTGCGCCCACGCATTTTTTCGGGGGACACGAAATCCAGCCGATAGAGTGGCGTCGTCGTCCAGCGTTCCAACGGCAACTGGCGGCTTCCCAAATGGACCGGCCCAACCATGTTGATTTTGCTGATCTTACCGACTTCGTCTTCGTCCTTGAATAACACACGGTTTTCAAGGATTTGCCCGGTGACCTCCATTTCTCCTATGTAGCGGATCGTGGATCGCATCTGGAATGCATCCGTGCGCACTGCAAAATTGGCGATGCGGTTGTCGGCCAGAGCCATCAGCATCGCACCAACAGCCACGGTCGTCTTCGGATCACCGATTTTCTGGGTGACACGGTCGCGGTAGGGGTACCACTGATCGGTTCGATAGTCATGCATCGACAACAGCCGGTCCGGTTTGACGACGCACGTATTTTCCAGCACGTCGCGCAGCCCAGGAAGCCGAGAGGGACGCCCTGTCAGAAGCACAAAGTCACAATCGAGATGATCGATAACCTCAGCCATGTTATAAAGGACGCTTTGCATGACTTCGCGCACAGCTGCATCAATGGCACGGCGAGGAATTGAAAGGTTCATCGTGTTCAACGCCCAGTCTTTCGCCCCTGCGGTTTGCATCGTAAGGTCCAGAAAGTTGAGCAGGGTTTCAGGCAGATCGAGCAGATCGGGTGTGGGATCTTCGCTTGCTTCTAAAGAGTGGGCCGTACGAGGCAGCGCGCCAAGGATTTGAGTGGGACTAAGCGTCAGAAGGGAGTCTGCGTCGGCAGTTTCGCTTTGTTCAAGTAGGGACACGGCCAATGGCACCAGAACCCGCAGCACGTATTGACGGCGCAATTGCACCGTGCGCTGATCCATGCCGCCTACGTCTCCACCGAACAATTCGGCCATATGGGCGTTGATGTTGGTGCCACCCGCTTGCCTTACGTCCGCACCGATTTGAGGCAACAGAACGGTGGAAATAACCTTTGCAAGGATATCATCCCCCGCAATGCGGAAACCTTCGCGAAAGTTCTGGTGCGGTAACAAGACCTTATCATCTTGACTGTGGAATGTCGTGATCATCAGGTCGGTTGTGCCACCACCGACATCAATCGAACAAATCCGCAAGGACGGGGTGGGAGAGACCTCAGGCGTCACGCGGCGGGGTTTGCCAAGCAGCGACAAATACTGGTCGATTCTGCCACCGAATTTTTGCATGATTTCATTGTAGAGGAACACCATTTGAGTACAACTTGCCTCGTCCCATTCCACGATGAGTTTGGGCATCTCTTGGCCTTTGGCCGTCTGGCCCGTGTTCTGCATTCGTTTCCAGACCAATTTTAGGGCCCCCTCGGCCCGCGAGCGGATGATGGATTGTTCCTGCATAGGGGTGGCCGTTGGCAGCGTCAGGATTATCCGTTTTAGACGGCGTGGCACATCCGATTGCAGATGGCGTGCGCGTTCCGCTGGGTCGTTGATCTGAACAAGGGCGTGGGAAATAATCTCCGCGAGCATAAAACCATATAGGGAGGATCGCGAAAACCGCGGACGAATGGCACGTTTGTGATTTGAGGGGTTGCGTTCGCGCAGCTTGCGCTTTTCTTCCTCTTCAACTTGGGGCAACACATCGCCCATCTCATTAAGGAACTGCATCGCCGCGCGTGCACCACGGGGCAAGCTGCTGGTATCGTTATGGGCGTGGAAACGCCAGTCCTGGGTCGTCGGATTGTTGTCCCAGAGATAGCGTTTTGGAGAAGACAAGCCCGACAGCGTTTCGGTGCCCTGTTCGGCCTGAACGAGACGCAATGCTTCGGGTCCTACACGGACAAAGCTGGGCCACAAGAACGAATTGCGACGCCCAGATCCAGCTGCAAACTGATCTGCGCCAAAGGTCATTTCGGCAAATTCCACACGGCTGGCGATTAGGCCAGCATAATAGAATTCCGGCCGCGACAGATCTCGTACGGCAAGCTCATATGATTTGGATAAATCCACCCTTCCGTCGCCGGGGAATTGCTCCACAAGGATGCCGCAGGTGCGGCTGTTGCCGATATCCAGAACGAGATCAACATCCACAGGCGCGTCACGGTCACGTTCGGACACGGTATTGATCAGGCGAAACAGGGGCACATGAATCATTTTGTCGATGACCTGAAGGAAGGCCAGATACCGCGCCCAATGTTCAAAGGCGAGACCATCTTCGACCGGGTGGTTGCGGCGGTCCTGCCCGAGAAACTGATCAAACAGATGTTTGACCCAATCCGACACCCAGGCCTGAAAATCAGTGTGGGATCCATCTGGGCCCAGTTCAGGGGCAGGGCGGCGCAGAAACCAGGTCATATTTTTTGGATCCGCAACAAAGCGGAAATCACGAGGGTTGCGGCTGTCATCAAGTTCTGGTGCGAGGTAGGCATAGTCAGGATTGCTGTCCACAAGAGCTGTGTCTAGCGCCAGTTGAACACGGTGGCTGTGGCCGGTTTTGGGGTCAATCTGTTCCAGTTCGGTCACCCGAAGGCGGGCCCAAGTGCTCGGGCCGTTGTCATAGCTTTCTGTACCCTTGGGGCCGCGTTCTTTGCGCAGACGCAACACGGGAATCGGAATCCATTTTTCCAGAAACGGCGACATGGCCTGGCGTTCGTTGATCTCGTAGTGGACCTCTGAGGAGGCAGATTGCACATCCATCATCACCTTGTCCGCGTCGACATCCCCGCTGAGTGGAATCAGTTTGGCGTTGTCACCGTCCAGATCGGCGTCGGCTATCGTGACTATTTCCGCAAACGGCGTGCGGATCCGCTGCCCTTCGATTGAGAACCCAAAATCTAGCGTTTGAATGCCTGAAAACGGAACGATAGAAATCACGTCCTCAAAATTGTGTGGCGTTCGGAGGGTCGCCTGTGCGTCATTTGCCATTATCTAATTTCCGTAAGTTAAGGTGTGAACCCATTCTCTGTTTGACTGGTCGACGGATCCGCTGAGGTCTTGAACTTCGGACCCGATTTGGATCCGAAGGCTGAACGCATGGGTGGTAGGCGGAGCCGTGTCGCGATACAAGTGCACTCGGACACGGTATTCGCCGAGGCTCGGGTTTTCGAAGACGATGTGTTCCACCGGTTCGCTTGTGAGCCCGCTTCCTGCGTTGGCATCCAGATCGAGTATGCCGCCACAGCTGTTGCGGTTGTTAAAATTGATCACCCCTCCCCCCGGACAGGTCAGGTGCATGTCAAGATCGGCGGTGTTGTCCCAGGCCAATGTCACGGTCAACTCGCCGTCCTGCGCGTTTTTCCGGTCAAGTCGCTCGTCTATGTCATCGGTGAGGCGGGCTTCCTCTTCTGGTTCGGGTTCCGGCGGAGGCGCACAGCCTTCATCCAGGAGGGCAAATTCGCGTTCCAACTGATCAATTCGGTTCAGCAGGACAATTTGTTCACGCTCGTCTGTAAATCCTTCGACCACTTCATTCGGGCAGAAGTCGAACCTGTCTCCAAATTTCAGCCCGCAAGTGGGGATCATTAACCAGAACAGCCAAGCCGTCAGCACCGCGACAGTCAGCCACAGTGGCACAAGCAGCCACCACCAAGGACGTGGGCTGCGATCAACCAGCACAGCTCGGGCAGGCTCCACGGTCTGGCTGTCGATCCCGTCGGTCTCCTCGTCGGC
>JBLHUT010000040.1:0-16959 GCA_047629975.1 Paracoccaceae bacterium | reverse complement strand
CGATGCAATGAAAAAGCCGGTGGCTGTTGCAGGTGTTGCGATGGTCGAGCCTGCTCAATAGCACGACCAGTGAATTGTTTAACAAGATCAAGGGAGCCCGCGTCATTCGCGGGCTCCCTTTTCGGTTCAATCATCTGTTCCTAAATATATATTCCAGATTTTGATCAGGCTGTCAGCGCCTGACAAGGCTTAATCAGCTTCACCAAGGTTCAGGTCGTGGAGAAAAACCCGAAGATCACGTCGCGAGATGAATTTTTGATATCAATTTTCAGATTTCAAAAAAACCAAGCCATTATTATACGACTCGAAAGTTTTCATTACGCAAGAATTTCACCTTCATGAAATTATGTTGAAAAATTACTCGGCAGCTTGGCGATACATTGTCCATATCAACCTTGAGTGAGAAAAACCGCTTCACTGAAATGAAATATTGCTTGACAATTTCACCCGAAAATCGGTGAAATGTATGCAACGATATTCACAGTAGGGCGCATGGCACAGGATCATTTCACTTCACCCGGCATCGGCGATGACCTGCGAGCTTTGCGCAAGGCGCGCTCCATGACCCTTGGTCAGGTGGCTGCACATCTGGACAAGTCGGTTGGCTGGATGAGTCAGGTTGAACGCGGACTGTCGTCGCCCACGGCCGGCGATATCCAGTCCCTTGCGACTTTGTACGATGTACCGGTCTCGATGCTTTTTGGCGGTGCGCCCGGTCCGATCGAAGAGCAAGGCCGCATTGTGCGTTCTACAGCACGACGCCGGATCGGGCACCGCGCCTCGGGGTTGAGCGAGGAGCTTTTGTCGCCGGATCTGACCGACAGTTTCGAAGTCATACACTCCACCTTCCAGCCGCGCTCGGGGATCATCACACCGCGCAAGCGTCCGACCGAAGAGATCGGCTACCTGCTCTCGGGGCGGCTGATCCTTTATATCGGCAAAGAGAAGTTCGAGATCAGGCGCGGTGACAGCTTTCGCATCCGCGATGAAACCTATCGTTGGGAGAACCCGTTTTCGCAGCCCGCCTGTGCGATCTGGGTCATTGCCCCGCCCGTTTATTAGTCCAGCCTCATGAAAGGATAGCCAATGGCCGAACTGCCGTCCCATGCCCGCGTCGTCATAATCGGTGGCGGTGCCGTTGGCGCCTCTGCTCTTTACCACCTTGCCAAGGCCGGATGGAGCGACTGTGTCCTGCTGGAGAAGAACGAACTGACAGCTGGCTCCACGTGGCACGCAGCGGGCAATGTGCCGACCTTTTCGGCCAGCTGGTCGATCATGAATATGCAACGATACTCTACGCGTCTTTACAGTGGCTTGGCCGACGAAGTTGATTATCCGATGAACTATCACGTCACCGGATCGGTGCGGCTTGCCCACTCAAAAGACCGCATGCTTGAATTCGAACGCGCCAGAGGCATGGGCCGCGCGCTCGATTCAGGTCTCGAGATGCTTTCGCTGACAGACCTCAAGGCGCGCTATCCCTTTATGGAAACCCACGACCTCGAGGGTGGCCTATTTGATCCGAATGACGGTGACATCGACCCCTCGCAGCTGACGCAGGCGCTGGCGAAAGGGGCGCGCGATATGGGCGCGCAAATTCACCGGTTCACGCCCGCCACCGGGGTTACGCGTGAGAACGGCGAATGGAATGTCCACACAGAGCGCGGAACGATCCGGTGTGAGATTGTCGTGAATGCCGCAGGATACTATGCCCAACGGGTCGGAGAATGGTTCAAACCGTATGGTGGCCGAACAGTTCCGATGGTCGTGATGAGCCACCAATACCTGCTTACCGATGAAATTCCCGAACTCGAGGAATGGTCAAAGTCAAACAATGCGAAACTCCCGCTGTTACGCGATGTTGACAGCTCATATTACCTTCGGCAGGAGAAGTATGGTTTGAATCTTGGCCCTTACGAGCGCAATTGTAAGGCTCATTGGATCGATCCGAACGATCCGTTGCCAGAGGACTTCAGCTTTCAACTCTACCCCGACGATCTGGAAAGACTGGAATGGTATATCGAGGATGCAATGTCGCGCGTGCCGCTTTTGGGAACCGCAGGGGTGAACAAGGTCATAAACGGCCCCATCCCGTATACACCGGACGGCAACCCGTTGATCGGCCCAATGCCCGGCGTGCCAAACGCCTATGAGGCCTGCGTCTTTACCTTTGGGATCGCACAGGGGGGCGGCGCCGGCAAAGTCCTCGCAGAGTGGATCACCGAAGGCGGCACCGAATGGGATATGTGGGCCACAGACCCGCGGCGCTTCACCGAACATGCCGATCAAGCCTATACCAACGCCAAGGGAATGGAGGTCTATGGCCACGAATATGCCATGCATTTCCCGACCCATGAATGGCCGGCTGGCCGCAACCGGAAACTCTCCCCCGCACATGATAGAATTGTCGCATCGGGCGGACAGATGGGAGCGTATAACGGATGGGAACGTGCCAATTGGTTTGCAAAACCCGGCGACGACACCACCGAAGACGCCTCGAAAACCTGGGCGCGGCAAGGCCCGTGGGAGCCGCGGGTTCGCGAAGAGGCGCTCGCGGTTCGTGACACTGTTGGCGTACTGGACTTGCCCGGGTTTTCACGCTTCGAGCTAGCCGGAGACGGGGCAGCCCAATGGCTTGCCGGGCAGATTACCGGTGCCATTCCAAAAGTTGGGCGGATCGGGTTGGGGTATTTCCCAGATCACCGAGGCCGTATCCTTACCGAGATGTCGTTGATGCGCCACTCAAACGATGCCTTTACCCTGATTACCGCCGCTGCCGCCCAGTGGCATGATCGGGACTGGTTACAGAGCACCCTCCCAGGAAACCTTAAGTTAGTCGATCAAACCTCTGATTTTTCGACACTTATTGTTACCGGACCCGAGAGCCGGAAGCTATTTTCCAACCTGTCCGATGCTGATCTGGCGCTGCCTTGGCTTAGCCATCAAAAAGCCGCTGTTGCAGGACGGGCTGTGACTTTGGCACGGGTGAGTTTCGCCGGTGAGCTTGGTTGGGAGATCCACTCAAGCCAGAACGATCATGCCCATATTTATGATGCCGTGGTGGCCCAAGGCGCGACACCTTTTGGAATGTTCGCCCTGAACACGCTCCGGCTCGAAAAGGGGTACCGCGCATGGAAAGGCGATTTGTCTACGGATTACAGCATTCTAGAGGGTGGTCTTGATCGATTTGTCAAGTTTGACAAACCTCAGGATTTTCCGGGCAAAGCGTTGTTGTTAAAGGAAAAGCAGCAAGGCAGCGAAAAGATGTTTGCGACACTCACTCTTGACGCCGACGGATACGATGCCCCCTACATGTCCAATATCTGGCATGGCGATCAACTGGTTGGGGAAACCACCAGTGGCGGCTGGGGCTACCGGGTTGGAAAATCCATTGCTTTGAGCATGTTGCGGTCTGATCTTGCCACAGCAGGTACGCGAGTCGAAGTAGAGATCTACGGCACTCGAATTCCGGCTCGGGTGTCTGGAAATCAAGCCCTGTGGGATCCTGAAAACAAGCGTTTACGCGCTTGAACTAAACTTGTCTTACGCTCGAAAGGCTCTCCACATGTCGCAGAAAATCCCGTCCCATTCCCGTGTCGTCATAATCGGAGGAGGCGTGATCGGTTGTTCGGTCGCCTATCACCTCACCCAGCTTGGCTGGAAGGATGTGGTGCTTTTAGAACGTAAACAACTAACGTCCGGAACAACGTGGCACGCAGCCGGCCTCATTGCGCAGTTGCGTGCCAATGCGAACATGACGAAATTAGCTAAATATAGTCAGGAGTTATATGGCACTCTTGAGGCAGAAACCGGAGTTTCGACCGGTTTCAAACGTGTAGGCTCCGTCACGGTCGCCTTGACGGCTGCGCGACTTGAAGAGATCCATCGGCAAGCATCCATGGCGCGCTCTTTCGGGGTTGATGTAGAGCGTATTTCCACCGAGCAGGTGCAACAGATCTACCCGCACCTTAATTGCAGTGACATACAAGGGGCTGTTTTTCTTGATAAAGATGGACAGGGAGATCCCGGAAATATCGCTCTGGCACTGGCAAAAGGGGCACGCCAGCGTGGCGCCAAGATTTTTGAGCGGGTGCAGGTTTCAGGCATTCGTAAAACGAACCAGCGTGTAAGCGGGGTTGAATGGCAGCAAGGGGACGAGAGTGGCTTTTTGGCCTGCGACCACGTTGTCAACTGTGCTGGCATGTGGGGACATTCTGTTGGTCGTATGGCCGGTGTTACGGTCCCGCTTCACGCATGTGAACACTTTTATATCGTTACAGAACCCATTGATAAATTGTCCCAAATGCCTGTTTTGCGAGTTCCGGACGAATGCACATATTTCAAAGAGGATGCGGGAAAGATCTTGCTGGGGGCTTTCGAGCCGGTGGCGAAACCATGGGGCATGAAGGGCATCCCTGAAGCCTTTGAATTCGATCAACTTCCCGAGGATTTTGATCACTTCGAACCAATTCTGGAGGCAGCCGTTGCGCGCATGCCGTTGTTGGGGACAGCAGGGATAAAGACTTTCTTTAATGGACCCGAGAGCTTTACGCCTGATGATGCCTATCATCTTGGCCTTGCGCCCGAGCTTGAGAACTATTGGGTCGCAGCCGGGTTTAACTCGATCGGAATTCAATCGGCAGGCGGCGCGGGGATGGCGCTTGCTGCCTGGATGGACAGCGGCGATCGACCATTCGATCTTGGCGATGTGGACATTGCACGAATGCAGCCATTTCAAGGAAATCGGACATATCTCTTTGAAAGGTCGAAAGAAACACTTGGGCTTTTGTATGCGGACCATTTCCCCTTTCGCCAGAAGGAGACAGCGCGCGGGGTGCGGCGCACACCGTTTCATGAACAATTGCTTTCCCGTGGGGCAGTAATGGGCGAGTTGGCAGGCTGGGAGCGGGCAAACTGGTTCGCCAATCCCGGGCAGGATCCTACCTATCAATATAGCTGGAAGCGCCAGAACTGGTTTTCTAACGCTGCGTCAGAGCATCACGCCGTACGAAATGGTGTCGGAATGTACGACATGTCTTCGTTTGGAAAGATCAGGGTCGAAGGGCCAGATGCGATGTCCTTCTTGAACCGCGTTTGCGGCAATCAGATGAACGTCGGAAATGGACGAATTGTTTACACCCAGTTTCTTAATGTTTCCGGTGGGATAGAGGCAGATGTTACCATCACTCGATTGTCGGAAACGGCCTTTCTTGTCGTAACACCTGCGGCCTCGTTGCGGGCAGACATCACATGGCTCCGGCGTCATCTGGGCGACGCAATGGTTGTGCTGACAGACGTAACCTCGGCAGAGGCCGTTCTTGCAATTATGGGGCCAAAATCCCGCGAACTTCTGTCTCGTGTGTCACCAAATGACTTTAGTAATACCGCGCACCCCTTTGGTAATGCGCGGGAAATAGAAATTGGCATGGGGCTTGCGCGGGCCCACAGGGTGACCTATGTCGGAGAACTGGGTTGGGAAATCTATATTCCAAGCGAGATGGCGGGCCATGTCTTTGAGACCCTGATAGATGCCGGTCACGACGTTGATCTAAAACTATGCGGGATGCACATGATGGACAGCCTGCGGATCGAGAAGGCGTTCCGGCATTTCGGCCACGACATAACCTGCGAGGACCATGTCATCGATGCCGGCCTCGGGTTTGCCGTAAAGACAGACAAACCGGAGTTCATAGGCCGCGATGCCGTTCTCAGGCGCAAGGAAAGTGGACCACAGGCGCGCCTTGTCCAGTTTCTCCTTTCGGACCCGGAACCCCTGCTTTATCACAACGAGCCGATCTTGCGGGACGGCAAGGTCACGGGCTTTTTGAGTTCGGGCGCGTATGGTCATACGCTTGGAGGGGCGGTTGGTCTGGGCTATGTTCCTTGCGCCGGACAAAGCCGCGAAGACGTACTTTTGTCGCGCTACCAGATTGAGATAGCGGGCACTTTGGTCGCGGCTACGGCCTCGTTGAAGCCGATGTACGACCCCGCCTCTACCCGCGTCAAACTCTAACAGCCCTCAGTACGCTAGCGGGCTCTCGCTTCGAGGTGCGGACGGCCCTCTATCCATGCGCGCCCCGCAGCACTTCGCGGGTGCGACAGCACAGCCTCTGCCGGACCTGTTTCGGCGATCCTTCCATCGTGCATCACGATAACATCCTGCGCCAACCGCTTGGCCTGACCAAGTGAATGCGTAACCAATACGATTGTCAGGCCCATCGAATGCGCATTGAGAAGCATATCCTCGATCATGGCGAGGGAGTTCGGTTCAAGATTGCCGGTTGGCTCGTCCAGAAGCAAAATCTCCGGATCAGTGGCCAGCCCGCGCGCAATGGCCAGCCGCTTTTGTTCGCCGCGTGTCAACAAGCGGGCCTGTTTATCAGCAAGGTGGCTCAGGCCTGCCCTCGCCAACGCAAGACGCTGGATCTCGGGGATTTCCACACCTGAGTAACGGCCCTTTACCTGTAACGAAAAGCGCAGGTCCTGGGCCACGGTCCGGCGCAAAATAGCTGGCTCCTTGAAGACCATAGACTGTGCCCGCATTCCATTTGTGTCAAGCGCGTTGCCTTTCCACAAAAGCTGCCCCTCGGACGGTTTGATCAGCCCGTGCAACATTCGCATAGTCAGGCTTTTGCCCGAGCCATGCGCCCCCACAATGGCCACGCGCCGTCCTGTTCCGATCGAAAAGGACAACCGGTCCAGCAATTTTTCTCCGCCTAGAAAGTAACTTGCATCGCGTGCTTCAAGCATCTTTTCGGTTTTCGAAATGACCCGTTCATCCCCTCTACGCATTAGATTTCCAAAGAGCTGTCGACTTGAAAAACAACACGAGGATACTTGCGAACAAGGACATCGTTACAAGCACAAGACCAATTCCGATCACCATATTCACGTTCCCGTCGCCAACTTCATAAACGATTGCAGTGGTCATCGTACGGGTTAGCCCATCAATGTTACCCCCGATGACAAGCACCGCCCCGAGTTCGCCAATTCCGCGCACAAACGTGATCAACACAATGATCACCAAAGCGAAACGGCCATCCCACAATAAGGCCCGCACCCGCCGGACAGGGCCAACACCGATACTCTGGAAGTGATCTGCATATTCGTCCGCCAGTCGACCGACAACCTTCATCGTCATCGAGATGATAATCGGCGTCAGAATGAGCACCTGTGCGATGATCATTGCGGTCGGCGTATAAATCAACCCGAGATAGAAAAGCGGGCTGCCACCGGAAAACGCCAAATAGACCACAACACCAATCATGACTGGAGGGATGGTTATAAACAGATCTAGCATGACGGTAAGCGTCGTGCGGCCGCGAAACCGGAATGTGCCCAGAAAAGTTCCCAAGGGATAGCCGATGAGACATCCAATCAACAACGCGAGCATTGTAACTTCGAGCGAGCGCAGTACAGCCTCGACGAGATCCGGGTTACCGGACAGAATTAACCTAATCGCTCTGGCGATCATATCTTGATACCACCCATTTCAAGGCCTCGCCAAAGGCCTCTAGACTTCAGGCCGCCATACAAGGTCGTGGTTCCTGCAAGTCCTGCAAAAAGAACAAACTCTCGTATCGGTGAACTTACAACGATATCGTGAAAGCGTTCCGACAATGTTAGCGTTAGTACGGTTTTGGTCCGGTTTGCAAGCCAACTGCATCAAAACGGCAAAGCAGTCGACTTTGCGATACAATCTGGTCCGCGCCGCCGCATGCAGCGGCGTGCTTTCAGCGTTGCGGTTTGGATCTGACGCCAAAGGCACCCGCCGCAGGTCAATTTCGCTTGAATGGTTGTCGCCAACACGATCTGATCCCCTGGAACCGCACGCCAGCGACGTTACCTGTGTGTGCTGTCGATCCAAGCTTTTGGCGTGGTTTTTTGACGCGGTTTTTTGGCGCGGGCTTCGGGTTCGCGCAAGCAACAGGAAGGCGATTGCAATGATCCGGCGGCCCCAAGCCAACCACCCCGAACCGGCGCCCCGCCCACAAAAAGGCACCGACGCCACTTTTCTGACAAACGCGCGCACCGCAGCACGGCGCCATCCCTCAACGCGCGATGCCGCCGGTATCCGAAACATTGCCTTCAAAAAGGACGCCACCTTATGACAGTGACCTACGAAATTTCGGGTGCAGCAGGGTTGATCCGTCTGGACAACCCGCCGGTGAACGCCACGTCCCAAGCCCTGCGCAAAGGGCTGCTCGACGCGCTTGAGGCGCTTGCAAATGATCGCAGCGTCGATGTGATCGCGCTTTATGGTGCGGGGCGGGCCTTTATTGCGGGCGCTGACATTCGGGAGTTTGGCACACCGACCCAAAGCCCGTCCCTGCCCGATGTGTGTCTGGCACTGGAGCATTGCGCCAAACCGGTGATCGCCGTGGTTCACGGCGCAACGTTGGGGGGGGGGCTCGAGGTGGCTCTGAGTGTGCATGCCCGCGTTGCCCTGCCCGACTTGCTGACCGGATTTCCCGAGGTGACGCTGGGCCTGTTGCCGGGTGCGGGTGGCACGCAAAGAGCCCCGCGGGTGATCGGCCTCCGGGCCGCGCTTGACCTGATCACAACCGGTCGGCGCATCGACGCCGACGAGGCGCTTTCGCTGGGGCTGATTGACCAGATGACGTCTGGCGACCCGCGCGACGCTGCCCTGAGAGCCGCCCAAGATGTGCTATCGGGGGCCTTGCCGACGCGCCGCACGCACCTGTTGACCGCCTCGCCCGACCCTGCGGCGCTTGATGCGGCCACAGCACGAATGGCAGGTCGCCATCCGAACCTGTTTTCGCCCCACAAGTGTGTCGAAGCCGTGTCTTTTGCCACCGGCCCGATCACCGAGGGTCTGGCCAAGGAACGCGCATTGTTCACCCTGTGCATCAACAGCCCGCAACGCGCCGGCCTGATCCACGCGTTTTTTGCCGAACGCGCCGTTGCCAAGACCCCCGAAGCCAAGGCGGCCCCGCGCCACATCGGCACAATCGGTGTGATCGGTGGCGGAACAATGGGAGCAGGCATCGCAGCATCGGCCCTGTTGGCAGGGTTTCCGGTGAAACTGGCGGATAGAAATGCCGAGAACCTGAAAAAGGCTCACGAAATTATTTCCGGCATTCTGGCCGGCGCGGTCAAACGCGGCAAGCTTGCGCAAGACGCCTGTGACATGGCCCTCGACACCGCCCTGAGCCTGACGCTTGATCTGGCAGAGTTTGCGCAGACCGACTTGATCATCGAGGCTGTTTTTGAAGATATGGCTCTAAAGACAGGGATTTTTGCGCAGCTGGACAACATCTGCAAGCCCGGAGCAATCCTTGCTACCAACACCTCCTACCTTGACGTCAACCTGATCGCAGCCGCCACACGCCGGCCCGAAGATGTCATCGGGCTTCATTTTTTCTCGCCGGCTCATATAATGCGGCTGCTTGAAGTGGTCGTTGGTGAAAAAACCGCTCCGGATGTCACGACGGCCGGGTTTGCTTTGGCCCGAAAACTGGGCAAGGTCGCCGTGCGCGCAGGGGTCTGTGACGGCTTCATCGGAAACCGTGTTCTGGCGCATTACAGAAAGGTCGCCGATTACATGATGCTCGACGGGGCGACACCGGATCAGATCGACCGCGCGCTTGTCACTTTCGGTTTTGCGATGGGGCCTTTCGCCGTCTCAGATCTGGCGGGGCTTGATATTGGCTGGGCCACGCGAAAGCGTCACGCGGTCACCCGCCCCGCAGCCGAGCGGTATGTCACAATTGCCGATACACTTTGCGAGGCCGGATGGTTCGGACGCAAGACCGGGCGCGGATTTTACGATTATACCGGCACTCCCCGGGTGCAGCCCTCACAGGTTTCCGACGCCCCTGCCCCCAATGACGCCCTGCCCGATATCCTGAACACCGCGCGACAGGCTGCCGGCATTGTCCCGCGCCATTTTTCCGACACAGAAATCATTGACCGCTACATGACCGCAATGGTGAGCGAAGCCGTGCGCGTTCTTGAAGACGGTATTGCCTTACGCCCCATTGATATCGATGCTGTCTTTCTGTTCGGTTATGGCTTTCCGCGGTTTCGGGGCGGGCCTCTGCTTTATGCCGACACAATTGGCCCCGACGCTTTGATCGCGCGTATCGAGCAATATGCAACAAAAGACCCGCACTATTGGCAAGTGCCTGATCTGCTGCGTGAAATGGCCCAAACCGGACGATCCTTTGCCGACCTCAACAGCGCTTATGCGACGGAGCATTAAGATGGACCTGACCTATTCCCCCGCAGAGCTGGTTTTTCAAACCGAGGTGCGCGACTGGCTTGCCACAACATTGCCCCAAGAGGTGTCGCAAAAGGTACGCTGCGGGCGCGAATTGTCAAAGCAGGACATGGAAGGGTGGCACGCGCTTTTGAATGCGCGCGGGTGGCTTGCCGTATCTTGGCCACAATCATACGGCGGCACCGGCTGGAGTCCGGTTCAAAAGCATATTTTCGAGGAAGAATGCTGTCGGGCCTGTGCGCCGCGCATCGTGCCCTTCGGGTTGTTGATGCTGGCCCCCGTCCTGATGCGGTTTGGCACACAGGCGCAACGCGCCACATATCTGCCCCGCATTCTGGATGGCACCGATTGGTGGTGCCAGGGCTATTCAGAGCCCGGTGCCGGATCTGATCTTGCCTCGCTCAACACCCGCGCGGTCCGGCAGGGCGACAGCTATATCGTCAACGGACAAAAGGCATGGACCACCCTTGGCCAGCACGCCAACCGGATCTTCTGCCTTGTGCGCACAAATACCGATGGCAAACCGCAACAGGGGATCAGCTTCCTGCTTGTTGATCTGGACACCCCCGGTATCGAGATGCGCCCGATCCGTTTGATTGAGGGTGGGCATGAAGTAAACGAAGTCTTTTTCACCGATGTGAAGGTTCCCGCCGAAAGCCTTGTGGGGCAAGAGAATGACGGCTGGACGATCGCAAAGTTCTTGCTCACCCATGAACGCACAAACATCGCCGGCGTCGGGTTTTCGATCCAGGCTTTTGAGCATCTGTGCGATCTGGCGCGCAGACCGAAACCGAACGGAACACGTCTTATCGATGATCCGCTGTTTGCCGCGCGGCTGGCACGGATAGAGATTGATCTGGAGGCCATGAAGGTCACCAATCTGCGCATGCTTTTTCGGGCACAAAAGAACGGCGCCCCGGGGCCCGAAAGCTCGATCCTGAAAATCAAGGGCACCGAAATCCGGCAGGCGATCAATGATCTGGCGCGGCGCGCGCTTGGCCCTGCTGCGGCTTTGCTTCCGACCGACGACAACACCGGCAATGCCGCACTGGTGCCCGCCGATCATGCCCGCAACGCGGCACGCTATTTCAACAATCGTAAAATCTCGATTTATGGCGGGTCCAACGAGATACAAAAAAACATTCTTACCAAAGCATTGCTGGGACTGTGACACATGGATTTTGATCTGACCGACGACCGCCGGATGCTGAATGATACCTTGAACAGATATCTTGAGGCGCAATACCCGTTGTCCGCGCGCAATGCCGTGGCCTATCAGGCGCCCTTTCATGACCCCGGTAAATGGAGCGCGATGGCAGAGTTGGGTGTGCTTTATGCGCTGGCCGACGTGGCGTCGGGCGGAATGGGCGGCACAGGGTTTGACATCACCACCTTGTTCGAACCGTTGGGCCGCACGCTTTGTCCCGAACCGTTTCTTGCCGCGCTTCTGGCAGCACGGCTGCTTGCATCCGCCGGCCAGCCGCTTGAGGATCTGTTGTCGGGTCAGGTGACGTATGCGGTTGGATATGATGAACCAGATATGGGCGGGGCGCTGGAGGATCTGCAAACGCTGGCGATTTCAGACCCGCAGGGGTGGCACCTTACGGGGCGCAAGTCGGTCGTTTACGGTGCGGGCGTGGCCGGGCGTCTTTTGATCGTGGCGCGCCTTCCGGACGGGTTGCCCGGTCTGTTCGAGATGACAGCAGATTGCGCACAGATCACGCCCTTTGGCATGATCGACGGGGGGGCTGCGGGCGAGGTCTTTCTAGAGGCAAGCCCCGCCACGCTGATCTTGCGCGATGCCCGCGCGGCTCTTGCCGATGCGTTGGATGCGGGGGCTTTGGCCCTGTGTGCCGAAGCTCTGGGTGCGATGGATGTCACGGCGGCGACTGTGCTGGAGTATCTGAAAACCCGTAAACAATTCGGCCGGCGCATTGGCGATTTTCAGGCCTTGCAGCACCGGATGGTCGATCTAATGGCACAGATCGAACAGGCCCGTTCCATCACGATTTTCGCCGCCAGCCGCATGGGCACCGACGATCAGTCGCGCGCCGTCTCGATGGCCAAAACCCTGATCGGACAAACCGCACGACAGGTCGCCGAAGAGGCCATCCAGATGCAGGGCGGCATCGCCATGACGTGGGAGCATGAAACCTCCCACTTTGCCAAGCGGCTGGTCATGATCGATCACCAACTTGGCGACACCGATCACCATCTCGCCCGCGTCATAGCGGGCCTGCAAGCCCCCTCGGGCTAGGTCCTATAGCGGAACGTGCCGCTTCCTGTGGCGATTTTTTCGCCTGTCGGATCCGTGATTTCGGCCTCTGAAAAAAACGTGCGCCGCCCGCCGCCAATCAAACGAGCCTCGCAAATCAGACAATCACCCTTGGGACGTGACAGGAAATTTGTCGTCAACGAGAGCGTCATGGCATATTGTTTGCGGTCCGGATCACCGGTAAAACAGCCCGAATACCCCATGACCGTATCTATCAACGTGGCATAGATGCCCCCGTGCGGGATGCCGTAGCGATTCATCAAAAACGGCTGCAACGGCAGCTCGAAACGGGCATGACCCTCGCTCCACGCCACCATCCGGAAGCCAAGGTGGGATTGTAGCGCATAAGGCGCTTCGATCAGTTCGGGGTCCAAAGTCACGGTATTTTCCTTGTTATGCGCCGTATGCGACGCGCGTTAAATCGCGGTCAAGCCACCATCAATGGCAATGGCCTGCCCGGTCATAAAGCTGTTTTCAGCGCCGCACATCCACACCATGGCCTGCACGATCTCGTCAGTTCGCGCGACCCTTGCCATGGGGACCCGCACACCGATATGGGCCGCCGCAACGGCTCTGGTACTTTTGTCACGCTCCGCGATCTGGTCGGCCATCGCATCGAACAACGGCGTTGCCGTAAAAGACGGGCAAAGCGCGTTGACCCTGATGCCGCGGCGGGCGGTCTCGTCGGCGGCCGCACGTGTCAGACCGACAACCGCGTGCTTCGAGGCCGCATAAGCCGCCATATGCCCGGCCCCGACCAAGCCTGCCGCCGAAGCAATGTTCAGGATCACGCCTTTTTTTCGTGCCAGCATCGGCGGCAATTGCGCCTGCATACCAAGGAAAACACCGCGCACATTCACCGCCATCACAGCGTCGAACTCTTCTACCGGTATCTGTTGCAACGGTCTTAGCACTTGCGCGATGCCGGCATTGTTTATCGCAACATCAAGTCCCCCCAATGTGGCAAGCGTTCGGGCTATGAACTGTTGCATTCCAAGTGGATCGGTCACATCCACCGTCTCGTGAAAGACCTGCGCCCCGCTCTCGCGCAGGCGGCGGGCCACGTCGTCAAGCCTTTGCGCCGACACATCACACAGCGCCAGTGCCGCCCCTTCCGACGCAAAACGCGCCGCCGCCGCCGCACCAATCCCGCTTGCCGCCCCCGTTATCAGAACCACCTGTCCGGCAAACCGCGACCTATCCATCGGCAGCCGCCTGTAACCCTTGTGCTGCGAAATCGGGCACCAACGCCCCCATCGCAAGGCCATGCGCCGGATTCGAGGCATTGCCCGACAGCGCACGCTTTTTGACACCCTGAAGAATGGCCGCCATCCGAAAGAAACAAAACGCAAGGTAGAAGTTGAAATGCGCAATGCGCTCCAATCCCATATGCGCGCAGTAACCCGCGATAAAATCCGCGTCCGATGGCAAATTCAGCGCCGCACGATCAAGCCTCGCCATCCCGCGCCCCGCCTGTCCGGTAGGCATCCGCCATTGCATGATCAAAGCCGCCAGATCGGCAAACGGGTGGCCGATGGTCGATAATTCCCAGTCAAGCACCGCAACAACCCGTGCGGCATCGGGGGCGAACAGCAAATTGTCCAGACGGTAATCGCCGTGTACAAGCGTGCGCCGTCCATCGTCGTCAGGCATCGCCTGTTCAAGCCAGTCGATCAACCTGTCCATCTCGGGCAGTGTTTCAGTCTGCGAGGCGCGGTACTGCTGTGTCCAACGGCTCATCTGACGTGCGTAATAATTGCCCTGTGGCCCGTATTCCGACAGATTTGTCCGGTTAAGGTCAACCGAATGGATCGCGGCCAGAACGCGATTGACCTCCGAAAAGATCGCAGGGCGGTCTTTGTGCGGCACGGCCTCAAGATCCGGCGCGACGAAAACCCGCCCCGCGACATACTCCATCACATAAAATACCGAACCGGTGACACTGTCGTCTTCGCACAGCGCAAGCATTTTCGCCACCGGCACACCACTGTCAGCCAACGCCCGCTGCACCCGGAATTCACGGTCGACCGCATGGGCAGATTTCAGCAAGACGCCCGGCGGTTTGCGCCGCAGCACAAAGCGCGCGCCGGTATCGCTGTGCAACAAGAACGTCGGGTTCGATTGGCCCTGCGCGAACTTCTCGGCACGCAAAGGACCACGAAACCCTGCGACATTGGCCTCAAGCCAGCGCGCAACCGCCAGTTCATCCAAATGGCTTGCCTCACGCATCACACCGGCCCCTTTTGTCGAGAGAGCCGGTGACCGGCGCACATCACCGGCTTTTCCTGACAATTCCGCGGCTTTTGCCGCCCGCGCGGCGCAAGGGCCGGTGTTGCCCGCCTCATGACGCGCGACCAGACCGGCAAACATCCGCAATACCGGAAAATGGCCCGCGCGCAGGCAGACTGTTCAAAAGCCCCCTCAACGTCACGACAAAACCTCGAACAGGCCCGCCGCCCCCATGCCGCCGCCCACACACATGGTACACACCACATATTTTGCCCCGCGTCTGCGCCCTTCGATCAAGGCATGCCCCACCATCCGTGCGCCCGACATTCCGTACGGATGCCCGACCGAAATCGCGCCACCGTTCACATTCAAAAGCGCATCCGGAATGCCAAGCCGGTCGCGACAATAAAGAACCTGCACGGCAAAGGCCTCGTTCAGTTCCCACAGCCCGATATCGTCCATCGAAAGTCCGTGCTGCGCCAAAAGTCTGGGCACCGCAAAAACCGGACCGATGCCCATTTCATCCGGCGCACATCCCGCCACAGCCATGCCGACATACCGGCCAAGCGGGGTCAGCCCGCGGCGCTCTGCCTCGGCCTGCTCCATCAGAACACTGGCAGAGGCGCCATCCGAAAGCTGGCTGGCATTGCCCGCAGTGACGCACACCCCTTGGGCAATCTGAAGCCCGTCGCGTTGCACAGGTGCCAGCGCCTCAAGCCCTTCGAGGGTGGTGCCGGGGCGGTTGCCTTCGTCTTTGCCAAGGGTAAGCGTGCGCATTTCGTCCGGCGCGCCGTTGCGACCGGCACTCTTCATGACGCTCTGCATCGGGGCGATTTCGTCGTCAAAGGCCCCTGCGGCCTGTGCCGCAGCGGTACGCTGTTGTGATCTCAGGGCATAGGCGTCTTGTGCCGCGCGCGAGATGCCATACCGCGCCGCAACGATTTCGGCGGTTTCCAGCATCGTCATGTAAATGGCCGGATGTGCCGCCGTGAGGGCGGCGTCGGTGGCACGGTACAAGTTGTGATGTGCGTTTTGCACAAGGCTGATGGATTCAACACCGCCCCCGATGGCCACCTGCATCCCTTCGTGCGTGATCTGGCGCGCAGCCACGGCAATCGCCATCATGCCACTGGCACATTGCCGGTCCACCGACATGCCCGCAACCGACACCGGCAGTCCCGCCGTGAGGGCCGCCTGACGGGCAATGTTCATCCCGCTGGTGCCTTGTTGCATGGCCGCCCCGAGGATCACATCCTCGACCGCGTCGCCCTCGATACCTGCGCGTGCGACGGCCGCCGCAATGGCGTGTCCGGCCAGCGACTGGGCGGATGTATCATTGAACGCACCCCGATACGCGCGCCCGATCGGCGTGCGTGCGGTGGCGACGATAACGGCCTGTCTCATGTTTGTGCCTCGCTTTTCAAATGTCAAAAGATGTAACGGTGACGGACCAAATGGGCAACCGGCGCGCACATTCCGCTGTGCGCCGGGTCATCTGAACTCCGGCAGCACATGACCGGCAAGGCGCGCCCGCAATTCCAGCTTTGAGACCTTGCCCGTCGCGGTCAGGGGCAGTGCCTCGACAAAGACCACATCATCGGGGAGTTGCCAGTTGGCAAACTCTTGTCCGAACATCGCCATCAGGCCCGCCGCGTCAGGGAGGCACCCCGGCTCAAGCGCCACCACCAGCAACGGGCGCTCCTCCCATTTCGGATGCGGCACCGCGATCACCGCACAACCGGCCACATCCTTGTGGGCCATTACGATATTTTCCAGATCAATCGAGCTGATCCACTCGCCGCCCGATTTGATAAGGTCCTTGGCACGGTCGGAAATGCTCATGAAGCCGTCAGGGTCAATGCTGGCGATGTCGCCGGTCGAAAACCAACCCTCGGCATCGCACGCCGCGGCACTCGCTTCGGGGTTTTCGAAGTACCCCGACGCCACACTGTTGCCCCGCACAAACAACGCCCCCGTCGCCGCACCGTCATGCGGCAGGCGCCTGCCCGCCCCGTCGACGATCTTCAGATCGACCCCGAACAAGGCCCGCCCCTGTTTCGACTTCAACCGCAAACGCTCCTCGGGCGACAAACCGACCATCCCCGCAGGCAGATTGCCCTGCGTGCCCACCGGGCTCATCTCGGTCATGCCCCATGCGTGGCAGACATTGACACCTGCCGCCTCGAAGGTCGCAATCATCGAAGGAGACGCC
>JBLHUT010000039.1:0-17644 GCA_047629975.1 Paracoccaceae bacterium | reverse complement strand
CCGCGTGTTGTCCCCCTGCCCGACCGTATCAGCAGCAGCGAGCGCGCCGCCCATAAAACTTTTGTTGAAAAGCTCGGGGACGGCGCGGTCTGGCGTAAATTCGACTTAGGCTGAGGCGACGGGCGTCTCGGTCTTGGCTTGCTCGGCTGCGGCACGTTTTGCCAACTCGGAGCGGTACATGCCAAGGAAGTCGACATTTTCGAGGTTCAAAGGCGGGAAGCCGCCGTCACGTGTGACGTCACCGACGATGCGGCGAACATACGGGAACAACATCCGCGGGCATTCGATCAACAAGAACGGGTGCAATTGCTCGTCCGGCACGTTCTCGATCAGGAAAACGCCGCCATACTCAAGTTCGAGCATGAACAATGTGGCACCGCTTGCCTTGTTTTTGGACGTGACCGAGAACTTCAGCACAACTTCGTACTGGTTTTCGGTCGGACGCTTTTTCGCATCAAGGTTCACCTGAACCGAAACATCCGGGGTAACTTCGCCCTGAATGCCTTTTTGTGCGACAATGTTTTCAAATGACATGTCACGGATAAATTGTCCAAGGACCTGCATTTTGACCTGTGCGGGCTCTGGTGCAGCGCCGTTTGCTGTTTCATCAGCCATTTTCGTGTTCTCCGCTGTAGAAATTAAAGATGCGCCTGCCGTTATCAGGTCAGGCAAGAGGACTCAATGGCGTGTCCATCCCGAAGGCGGGCCTTGAGTGTTGGAGGGGGCGTCCAGATCGATGATTTCGCCCTCGATGATTGTGGCATTCGGGCCTTTGGGCGCGCCGCCGGAATAGCCTTGGCTTGGCCTGCGCGGCTGTCCACTTGCGGCGTGCATCGTGAATTTAGCAGTTTTTAGACGGGCGCGGATATAGCGGAAAGCCGCCATGCGTACTTGTGGAATCAACAGCGCAAAGCCGACTGCATCGGTGAAAAACCCTGGCGTCAACAAAAGTGCGCCTGAAAACAGGACCATCGCGCCGTGTGCCAAAGGTTCGGTCGGGTCACGCATTTCTTGCAGTGAGCGCTGGACCTGCGTCAAAACAGCAAGACCTTGCTGACGGACCAGCCAAGTGCCGATGATGGCAGTCAAAACGACGATCAACAAAGTGGTCCAGATGCCTAAAAATGAGCCAAGCTGGATGAACAGCGCGATCTCGATGATCGGAACAGCGACAAAAAGTAGAAAAAGTGGCATTATACTCTCATTTTTCTTTGATGTGCCAACGGTAGACTTGCCGAAGTACGTCCACTACATATGTGAAGTCTATCACAGAAACCAACCCTGCCGTGAAATGAGGACTAAATGAACGCTGCCATAATCCAACTTTTGGTCCTGGCCGGGATCGCACTTTTCCTGATCCTGCGTCTGAAGTCTGTTCTCGGCACCCGTGAAGGCTTTGAAAAGCCTTCGGTGCCCAAGCCGGAAACAGAAGATCCCGCAACCCGTGCACGTCGAGGCTTTGAAGTCATCGAAGGTGGCGTGGACCATGATATTACCGATCATGCCAAAGAAGGCTCTGATACCGCTGATGCGCTTGCGCGTATGAAGGGGGCGGAGCCGGACTTTAACGTGACCGAGTTCCTTTCGGGCGCCAAGGGAGCGTATGAGATGATTCTCATGGCGTTCGAGCATGGTGAGCTTGACGAGATAAAACCTTTCCTCGGAGAGGACGTTTATCAGACATTCATCGATGTTGTCTCTGCGCGCGAGGATCAGGGCCTGACGATCGAGGCTAACTTTATCGGCGTCGGCGAAGTGTCGTTGATGGGGGCAACGTTTGACCGCAATACCCGCGAAGGCGAGATTACCGTGCGCTTTACCGCAGAATTGACATCTGTGGTGCGCGATGCGGAGCGTCAGATCGTCGAGGGTAACCCGAACGAGATCAAGAAGCAGCGTGATACCTGGAGCTTTGCGCGCAAGATGGGCACGGGTAATCCGAACTGGCAACTTGTCGCGACAGGCGAATGATCCGGGCACTTCGGGGAGTGGCCCCGGCCGCTGGCCCGGAGTCCATGCTGTCTACCGTGCTGGCCTAGGGCGATGAATCGCCGGAAACCGCGCGGATTGCGCAATGACGAGAAAGAGTTGTGGAAGCAGGTCGCCGCAACTGCGGTGCCCATGCGCCACGACAAGGTACGGGCGATTGTCGTGGCCCGTGCCGGCGAGATGCCACAGATGGTGTCGGCCCCCGAGCCTGATTTGTTGCGATCCTTCGAGGTTGGCGCGGGTATTGCGTCAAAACCCTCCGCAAGGGTCAGCTATGCTCCGCCGCCCGTCGGGGACACGCACCTTAACATGGACCGCAAGGCATTCACGCGGCTCAAGCGGGGCAAGCTAGCCCCCGAGGGGCGGATCGACCTGCACGGGATGACTTTGGCGCGCGCGCATGTGGCGCTGAACAACTTTATTCTGAGTGCCCACGGGGATGGCAAGCGGTTGGTCCTTGTGATCACCGGCAAGGGAAAGGACCGCGACGAAGGCGGGCCAATTCCGACAAAGCGGGGCATTCTGCGCCATCAGGTGCCCGACTGGCTGCGGATGATGCCGCTTGCGCCGATGGTGATGCAAATCACGCAGGCCCATCTGAAACACGGCGGGGGTGGTGCGTATTACGTCTATCTACGCCGCGTGCGATAGCAGTTTACGCGAGCGGCTGATACCGACGCCGACCATGGCCGATGCAATCACGAAATACACGGTTATCCCCAGCATCTGTTTGTCAAAGTCTACACCCGCGTCGATCAACAGCCCTGTTACGCCCGGACCGATCGCCGAGCCAAGCACCATAATCGCCGTTGCCATCGCTTTGATCGCGCCAAGATGTGCCGAGCCATAGAACTCTGCCCAGAATGCCGCGGGCAGGGTGGCATTGGCCCCGATGGTCACCCCCATCAGCATCAAGCCGACAGCAAGCCCCGGCACGCCGCTGGTTTGTGACAGGACGGCAAAGCCAGCGGCCAGTGGAAGCAGGCTGAGTGGCATCAATGTGGCCGTGCCAAAGCGGTCAATGGCAAGCCCCGATGCAATCATCGCGATGATCCCGCTGAGTGTGTACAGTGGAAAGAGTGCCACGAAAGCCACGTGCGACAGTTCCTTTACCTCTGCCAGATGCACCTGTTGAAAGAAAAACGCGGTGACAAAGGCCGATGGCCCAAGCAAGGCCGGAACCATCAGCCAGAACAACCAGTGCCGGAGAACCTGACGCCGGGTCCAGTGCATGTTGCTCATGCCAAGCGTCATCGAGGAGTGGGCGACAGATTGCGGGGTCCGCTCGGCGCGCAGTAACCGCCAGACCACGGGCAAGGCCAACAGGGCCACACCCGCCGCACCAACCCATAAAAGCTGCCAGTGAAACAGTGTCATCAACGCCACAAACAGCAGCGGCAGCAACGATTCCCCGATCGCAAATCCAAGTGTCGCGATCGACAGCGCTTTGCCGCGGGTCGCCACAAACCAGCGTGCCATGGCAACGGTTGCAATGTGGCTGAGCATGCCCTGTCCGGTGAATCGCAAAGCGAAAATCACAAAGGGCAAGGCCCATGCGGCCGGTGCTGTCGCCATGCCCAGACAGGCCAGTGCCAGAAGTGGCAGGATAACAACCGCCAGTGCCCGAACCCTGAACCGGTCGGTCAGGCCTCCGGCCCAGACCATCACAAGCGCCGAGGCCGCGGTCCCTGTGGTGTAAATCAGGCCCCATTCGCCATCTGAAAGTGCAAAATCCGATTTTATGTGGCCCGCAAAGATCGAGATAAAAAAGGTCTGTCCAAAACTGGAAATGAAAGTCAGCAATGCCCCGGCTGACAGCCACGGTGCGTTCGAGCGTAGGAAATTCAGCATCGGAAAATGGCTTTCATGGTGCGAACGGAGCGCGAACGGGGCGTGGCCGGGATGTGTCGGTGGCTGTGTCTACTGGCTTGGGCTGGTGTTTGCGGCGGCTGTGTCGGTGGTGGGTAGGGTCAGGGTGCTCAGGACGGTGACAGGCGACAGGATGATTTGCGTGGCGTTTTGTACGGTCAGCACAGTCCCCGGCAGCAGGCCGGTTCGGGCCGTGGCCTCGCGTTGGAAGGCGGCATCAAGATTGCCAAGCTGCCCCAGAATTCGCAACAAGGTAGGCGACGAGCCGGCAACGAAATGTCCCGAGCTGTCGGCATCTGAATCGAATTGGGTGACATCAAAGAATGTGACCTTCAGATCGGCCACTGCATCAAGGTTTCTAAGCGTACCAAGCCGATCGGCCTGACCGGTCAGGCGCGCCGAAAGCTGCAAGGCCCTGTCGCGCTCCGAGGTAAAGACGATAAAGGGCTGGGGCAGGGTGCCGATCCGTGTCGCTTGTTGATGAAACAGCTCCACGTCGATATCCGGCGAGATCAGCACGATGCCGCGAATGCGCGACAACACCTTTGTGTTTTTGGCGATGCTCAGTTGGCGCAAAGTCTCCATCGTTAGCAATGAACCCATGGAATGGGCCACCAGCAGGATATTTTTGGAACCGGACGAGGCGATATCGTTCAACAACGCCTCTAGCCCGTCGCGGGCAAAAAGCGCGCTGTCGCGATCATAGGCATAGTTCAGCGGGTTGCCGGCAGAGGGCCATGAATAACTGACGGGTGTTCCGCTAAGCCCGAGGTCGTTGGTCATTTGTGACAGACGTAAAACACCGTCGCCCAGCGTGTTGTTGAAGCCGTGGACATAGACCACGGCCTCGTTGTTGCCTTGGCGCAGGGTTCTGGCCAATTGTGCCTTGAATTGCGCCGCGTCAAGGATGCTGCGCGCGGTTGCCACCATATGCAGGCCCGGATCGGGCGTAGCGCGACCGGGCAATTCGATGCGCCCTTGTTGGTGCACAGGCGGCAACGAAATCGTGTAGCGGGCATAGCTGAGTTCACCGCGCTGGTAGGGGCCGAAATCTTGGTCTTCGGGCAGGTACGTTCGGGTCGAGCCGACAAATACCTCTTGCTGGCGACCCACAAGCAGTGGATCGGGTACAAGATCAAGGTTCGCCCGCGGTGTGCAGGCAGACAACGAAATCAAAAGGAGAAAAAGCAATCGCATGAGCGGGATGCTATCCATTGATACGAGGGCTGACCAGACACTGAATGCAGGCAAACGGATCTGAGGCGTTAAACAACTGGATCCCTAAAGAACATAGCGGCTCAGATCGGCGGACCTTGCCAATGCGCCAAGGTTTTTTTCCACAAAGGCGGCGTTTACCTCGACACTGTCGCCGGCCCGGTCAGGGGCGGTAAAGCTGAGCTCTTCGAAAACGCGCTCCATGACGGTGTAAAGCCGCCGCGCACCGATGTTTTCAACCGATTGGTTAACCTCTGCGGCGATGCGGGCAAGGGCGGCGATGCCGTCTTCGGTGAAGCTGACGGTGACCTGTTCGGTGCCCATCAGCGCGGTGTATTGCAAGGTCAGTGCGTTGTCGGTTTCGGTCAGGATGCGCACGAAATCTTCTTCGGTAAGGGCGCGCAGTTCAACCCGGATCGGCAGGCGACCCTGAAGTTCAGGCAAAAGATCCGAGGGCTTGGCGGTGTGAAATGCGCCCGAGGCGATAAACAGGATATGGTCCGTTTTGACTGGCCCGTGTTTGGTGCTTACGACCGTGCCTTCGATCAATGGCAGCAGGTCGCGCTGTACCCCCTCGCGGGAAACATCGGCGCCGCGTGCATCAGAGCGGGCGCAGACCTTGTCGATTTCATCCAGAAATACGATGCCGTTTTCGGCAACGTTTTCAAGGGCTGCACGGGTCACGGCCTCGTCGTCGAGCAACTTGTCGGCTTCTTCGCCGATCAGGATTTCATAAGATTTAGCCACCGTCAGTCGCTTGCGGGTGGTGCGTGTGCCGAAGGCTTTGCCGAAAATATCCCCGAGATTCATGCCGCCCATCTGTCCTGCGCCGGGTTGGCCGGGGATTTCCATGCCCTGCATCGGGTTCGAGGTGTCTGCGATTTCAAGCTCGATGATTGTGTCATCCAACTCGCCGCTTTTGAGTTTGCGGCGGAACATGTCGCGGGTCTTGTCGCGGGCGTCGGTGCCGGCGATGGCCTCGAGGACGCGCTCCTCGGCGGCGGCATGGGCGCGCGCCTTGACGTCCTCGCGCATCAGGTCGCGGGTCTGGGTCAGGGCAATGTCGGTAAGGTCACGGATGATCTGTTCCACGTCGCGCCCGACATAGCCGACTTCGGTGAATTTGGTGGCTTCGACCTTGATAAAAGGCGCGTTGGCAAGTTTTGCCAGCCTGCGGGAGATCTCGGTTTTGCCTACACCTGTCGGGCCGATCATCAGGATGTTTTTTGGATAGACCTCGTCGCGAATATCATCGCCCAGCCGGTTGCGCCGCCACCGGTTGCGCAATGCCACGGCAACGGCCCGTTTGGCGTCACTTTGGCCGATGATGAAGCGGTCAAGCTCCGAGACGATTTCGCGGGGGGTCAGGTCGGTCATGCGGGGTCCTTGGTTGAAGCCATCGCGCGGCAGGCGTGCGCGGCTTGGTGGCCTTTAGCCGATGGTTTCGATGGTCAGATTGCCGTTGGTATACACGCAGATGTCAGCAGCGATGGCCATGGCCTTGCGGGCGACGGTTTCGGCGTCGAAATCGGTTTCAAGCAAACCACGAGCGGCGGCGAGAGCAAAATTGCCACCTGATCCGATTGCGGCAATCCCGTGTTCGGGTTCCAGAACGTCACCGGCGCCGGTGATGATCAACAGCTCTTTGCCGTCGGTCACAATCAGCATTGCCTCGAGTTTCTGGAGGTATTTGTCAGTGCGCCAGTCCTTTGCCAACTCGACGCTGGCGCGCGCCAGTTGACCCGGGGTCGCCTCGAGCTTGGCTTCAAGCCGCTCAAGCAGGGTAAAGGCATCGGCGGTGGATCCGGCAAAACCGGCAACCACGTCGTGCCCGCCCGGCGACAGGCGGCGCACTTTGCGGGCCGTGCCCTTGATTACGGTCTGGCCAAGCGAGACCTGTCCATCACCGGCCACGACGACCTTGCCGTCCTTCTTGACGCCGATGATCGTGGTTCCGTGCCAGCCGGGAAAACTGTTGTCCGTCATGCAAATACCTTTCGCGTTAAGGGACATATGGACGTCCCGAAGCGCAGGCTCAAGGGTCGGGCATGAAAAAGGGCGCCCTTGCGAGGCGCCCGTCGTCAGGTTTGTGCGCGCTGCTCAGCGCAATCAGATGGCGCCTTTGATCCAGCTTTCCAGAGCCGCCTTGGGGGCAGCGCCGGTTTTGTTCGAGATAATCTTGCCGTCTTTGTAGAGAAACAGCGCCGGAATACCGCGCACGCCGACACTGGCCGGAGAGTTGGGGTTTTCGTCGACGTTGATCTTTACGATTTTGACAGTTGCGGCCATCTCTTCGGACAATTCCTCAAGTGCGGGGCCGATTTGCTTGCAGGGGCCGCACCACTCGGCCCAGAAATCCACCACAACGGGCAGTTTGGAGGCAATGACTTCGGCTTCAAATGTATCGTCGGTTACGGCTACGGTGGCCATGTTCGCTCTCCTTGGAGTCATGTTTTGGGGCGCTCGGGTGTTGGCGGGTGTCGGGTGCATAACCTATGCAGGGTGCGGGTCATCGTCAAGGTGGCGGGGCGTTTTGGAACGCCGAAGTCACCAAAGCGTGGGGCAGCGGCATCAGCGTGGCGGTGCGTGTCCACAAGATAGCGGTGTCGATCCGTTTGTCGGGATAGATACACGCAAGCGCGGCAGCATAGGCGCCCATTTGGCGCAAAAGCCCCTCGGGGGTTTCGTTGGGTGTGGCGGGCACCAGCGCATTTGATTTGTAGTCGACGGCCAGAACGTGATCGTGCGCGATGATCAATCGGTCAATCATGCCGTAAAGCGGACGCTCGGTCAGCGGAAGGTATGCAGTGATATCGACCTCGGCCAATGTGCCGTCTGCAAACAGCGGCGCGAGAACAGGGTCTGCCAGAACGGCTTCGGCCTCGGGCAAAAGACCGGGGTCAAGCGGTGCAATCTGCGCGGCAAGAGCGGGCCAGTCGGACCGGGGGTGGGGCGGCAGGTGTTCAAGCAACCGGTGCAAAAGGTTACCGCGTTCCATTGCCGCCTCAACATCAAGGGCGTCATCAGAGGTCCCTGCAAGCACCTTTGCCCCGCCAAGGTCGGAGGGGGCGAAAGTTTGAACCGGTCGCGGCGGGGCCGCAAGGGCCGTGGAGGTCCATGTCGGGAGGGTACCGGATTTTGCAAAGGACGGCGCGGGGGCTTGGGTGTCATGTGTTGTGACGGTTTGCGGGCTGGTTGGCCAATCAATGGTTTGCAGCCGCTTTCCGGTGCCATCGGGGCGTTCAAGCTGGATAGGGCCGGCTGTGTCCATGGCGGTTTCGATTTGGTGATACCAGCTGTCTTTGGCCTCTTTCACGGTGCCGGCGGCCGCCACGATCAACCATTGCTCGGCGCGGGTCATGGCGACGTAAAGCAGACGTTGGCGTTCCTCCAGCTGCTTTTCCTGTGCCGCCTCCCGCAGGGCCTTGATCGTGAGCGGCGCCGCTTCGGCGTTGGTTTTCCACAGGACGTGGCCGTTTTTGTCGGGCAAAAGCTCTGCGCGGACGGTGTTGGGCTTATCGGCGGTATCGGGCAAAATCACGATCGGTGCCTCAAGCCCCTTTGCGCCGTGCACCGTCATCACCCGCAGGCGGTTTCCGGCGCTGTCGGCCTGTCGTTTGATCTCGACCTCGCCGGTTTCCATCCACGACAGAAATCCGGTCAGACTGGGGGGCTCGGATTGTTCGTATTGAAGGGCTTGCGACAAAACGGCGTCGATACCGTCCTGCGCTTCGGGACCAAGCCGCGCGATTAGATTGTGACGCCCGTTATACCGCAATAGCAGTCTGTCGATCAGGTCATAGGGGCGCAGGAAATCGGCGGCATCAAGCAAGGCTTGCAAGATGCTGACGGTGTCGGTCGCGGTCTCTTTGCGGTTGCGCAGGATCTGCCAAAGATAGGGTTGGGTGCGCCCGGCTGCCAGATCATAAAGTTGCGCTTCATCCCAGCCAAACAGCGGCGAGCGCAGCGCGCAGGCCAGTGACAGGTTGTCTTCGGGTGTGGCCAGAAACGCCAGAACAGCAAGGATATCCTTGACCGCCAATTCGCCCCCGATCTTGAGCCGGTCGGCACCCGCGATTTCAAGTTCCGCTTCTTTGCACGCGCGGATAATCTCGTGAAACAGGCCGCTGGTGCGCCCCTGAACAAGGATCAGGACGTCGCCTTCGGTAATCGGGCGGGCAACTTTTTCGCCGTTTTTGATCTGCCAGAGGACCTCGTGCTGTTTCAGGCGGATGATCTCTGTGGCGATGGATTTGGCAAGGCGGCGGTGATGGTGGGTTTCGCCGATCATATCCTGGGGCTGTTCCCAATCATCCTGCGTGCTGTCTGTTTCGGGCTCGACCAAAGGCCACAGATCGACCCGACCGGGCAATTGTGTGTGAAAGGGAATATGATTGACGGGTCCCAATCCGGCGGGCGCCCCTTTGAATACCTCGTCCACCAGCCGCAGGATCGCATCGGCCGAGCGGAAGGAATGGCGCAATTCCCGCTCCTCAAGGTAATCCTTTGCAGCCTGCAATCGCGCGGCAAAAGCTTGGCGCATTTCGTCGAAGCGGTCGGGATCAGCGCCTTGGAACGAATAGATCGATTGCTTTTTGTCGCCCACGACAAAGACAGTTCTGGGCGTGTCGCTGCGCGCGGTTTCACCGGCGGCGAACTCTTGCGTCAAAAGGCGGATGACCTCCCATTGCACGGGGCTGGTGTCCTGTGCTTCGTCCACAAGCACGTGGTCGATACCGCCATCAATCTTGTAAAGCACCCATTGTGCCACGCCGGGCTGGGTCAGAAGATCGCGGGCCTGAACAATCAGGTCGTCGAAATCCAGCAACCCGTGAAGCGCCTTACGGCGTTGGTATTCCGGCAAAAAATGTCCGGCAAAGGTATAAAGCGCGTGTGTTCGCTGTGTTGACAGCAGCGATAGGCGGTCTTCGCGGGCGGCCTCGACGCGGGCCATCAGCGCATTCAGCGCGTCAATGTGATCGGGCATCGCGGCGCGACAGGCTATCGTTGGCAAGCTGCCGATCTTGGCGGTAAACGGCTCTTTTGCGCCCGACCCTGTGAGCAGGATATCTTCGAGTGTGGCAAGGTCGGTGTGATCAAAGCGGGTGATCGCGGCGAGTTTGTCGGCGATTTTGGTGTTGCTGGACTGGCTGCTGGCGCGCATGACCGGAATGATGCTTTGGAACAGGGCGCGTTCGCTGCCCAGAAATACAGATCCGTTCAGGGTTGCCTGGGTGTATCCGGGCGGCAGGCTGAACAGCCGCGCCGTGGCATCCCAATCCAACGGGGTTGCAAATGCCTCGCTGTGTTTGGTGATTTCAGCGGTGATCTGGCTCATGTCGACGTCGCCGACATAGGCGGCGCAGGTGGCGAAAATGTCCGGCACGGTCTGTGCAAGATGGTCCAGAACCTCGGTTCGTAGGGTTTCTGCGGCGCGGTCGTCCATTTCGGTAAACGACGGAGGTACGCGGGCCTCAAGCGGAAAGCGACGCAAGAGAGCGGCACAAAACGAGTGAATCGTCTGTATTTTCAAACCGCCGGGCGTTTCGATGGCGCGGGCAAACAGCCGGCGCGCATCGTTCAGAAGTTCGGGCGTCAGCGCCTGATCGGTGCCAAGCTCGGTCAGGGCGGACACAAGCGCGCTGTCCTCCATCATGGCCCATTCGCCAAGCCGGGCAAAAAGCCGGTTTTGCATCTCAGAAGCTGCGGCCTTTGTGTAGGTCAGGCACAGAATGCTTTGGGGTGGTACCTTGCGCAGCAACAACCGTGCCACGCGGTTGGTGAGCACCCGTGTTTTTCCGGATCCGGCATTTGCCGACAGCCATGTCGAGCTAAGAGGGTCGGCGGCATCTATTTGTGCGCGGGTGGCATCGTCGATACGGGTCATTGGCCAACCTTCTGGTTCTTTTGCGGGGTGTCGACCTCGGACCATTCGCCATAGCGCGACAGATGTTCATAATCGCCAACGAAGCGGACGCTTTGGTTGGCGCGCCGCGCGGTGTACCCTTGGGTGGGTTGATTATAGGCGCTGATCAGTTTGACCAGCCCCTCCCACGTGCTGTCAGGCAACAAGGTTTCGGAGTTTTTCGGAATGAGCGGAATATCGACGTCCTTGCCGCCCGCACCCAGCCCGATATAGGTCATTTGCTCCACACGCCCTGTTCCAAGCGGCGCAAAGGCGCCCCGTTCAAGCATTGCCGCCGTCAGGGGAAGCTGTTTGTCAAATGACAGAACCTGTTTTTCGCTGGGCGGCTGGCCCGATTTATAGTCAAAAATCGCGAAAATTCCCGGAGACAGCTCGTCGATCCGGTCCGGTTTGGCCGTAAGCGTAAAATCCAGACCGGTCAATTTGATGGCGTGCTTTGTTTCGATCAGCACAGGTATGCCCGCGGCTGCACGCATCTGTTCGCGGTTCAAAACTGCGGGCAACGACCGATGAAAGCGCGCCAGCCAGAAAGCGGCCATTGCAGGCCACGGCACGTCTTGTTCAAGCGCCTCTTCGAGGGCGGCCAAAAGAGCGGCATGAGCGATTTCAGGGTCGGTCGGCAGGTGTTGACCAACCTTGATCACCTGTTTGAACGCGTCATGCAGGACGTTGCCCCGCAGGCGTGCGTCAGCCGTGGGGTTCAGGGGGTTGAGTTTGTTCAATCTGAGAATGCGCTGGGCGTAGATGTCGTAAGGGTCGCGGATCAGTCGTGCAACCGCCGTCACCGAAAGCTCTTTTGGCCGGACTGCAACAGGGGGGCAGGGGGACGGACGCGGGGCCGGATCCACACGCGTGTCGGGTGTTTCAAGCGCGCTTGCAAGGTCGAGCCAGCAATCACCGCGCTCTTTCATCTGGTCAAAGGCGTCCTTGCCGGTGCCACCCAGCCCGCGCATCAGATTGCCCAACCGGTTGAGCCAGCGTGACGGCACAGTTTCAGCCTCTGCGCTGCGCACAGAACGGGTCAGCACGACGCGGGGGGCGGCAACGGCCTGTTGGAAATCATGAGCCGACAGGCCAACGCGGCGTTCCGGCAACAACAGCCCGGCTTCCTTGCGCATCTGGCGGTTCAACCACGGATCAGGGGTTGGCAATTCTGGCCACGTCCCATCGTTCAGGCCGCCCAGAATGACCAGATCGGCGCCTTGGACCCGCGCCTCGAGTGTGCCCCAGATCATGATCCGGGGATGCGACAGGGTTTCTTCGCGGACCTCTTCGCCGCTGATGATTTTGGTGAAAAGCGTGGTATAGTCAAAGGTCGAAAACACGCCACCATCGCGCGCGGCCTGTTCAAACTTTTGCATCGCCTGACGGGCGGTTTCGCCCGGTTTCTTGAGCCACAAGGCACCCGAACCCGTTGCATCTGGTCCGGCTGCCAGTGTTTCGGCAAGGGCAAGGTGGGCCGTGATGTGGTCTTCGAGGGGGTGTTCGGACGCGGGTGGCGGCGTCAAAATATGTGTCCCGACCCAGTCAGCCCACGCGCCGCGCCCGTCATTCTTGTCACTTTTTCCAACCCACAGGGCCAACGCCGCGGGGGTCGGAAAGGCGCAGGAATTCCGGCGCAGGAAAAGCTCCAGTTCACGGGTGAAGCGCAGGTGATTGCCGCGCATCTCTGGCGAAGACGCCGTCAGCGGGTGTTTGAGCAGCGTCAGGCAGGCGTCAAGCCGCAACCGCGCGCCAAAAAGCCCTGCCACATGACGTAAAAATCGCCCCGGTGCTGTCTGGTTCAGGGGGCGTCCGGCACTGTCGTCCGGCAGGATGGACCACCGGTCAAGAGCAGAGGCGACCTGTCGGGTCAGCATCCGGTCGGGCGAAATGAGCGCGGCTGTCAGGCCGTTCTCGGCGGCTTCGCGCAGGCACAATGCGATTGCGGCGGCCTCGAACCGTGGAGAGGGGGCCTCGATCAAGGTCATGCCGGCGGCGGCAGCGGGAACTTCACTTTGCATTGCCTTGCCGTCAAGACGCCATTGGTCTGTGACGGGTGCCGGTCTAAGAGCAAGTGAAATCAGCTTGTTACGCTCTGGTGCAGGAGGGGCGAGGGTGGTCCAGGGCTGCACATCGGATGGGGTCAGGTCAAGCGCATCCATCAGCACCCGAAACCGGTACTGCGGGTGGTCTTCGGCTGTGAGGGCATCCGACAAACCGTGCCAAACGTTGTCGGGTTGATCAAAATCATATCCGGGCAGGATGACGGCCCCCTGTGGCAGGCGGGCGACGGCCTCCATGAACAGGCGCGTGGCGCCGCGCGATCCGGTCGAGCCGGCCACGATGATCGGATCGCGGGGTGGTGTCTTTACCCACGTGTCGGCAAGGCTCGTCACGACGCGGCGCAGGCGGGCCTCGTTTCCGGGAAGATGGGTGGGATCGGCGTCAAAAAAGTCTGTGACGATATTCAGCACCTCCAGTGAGCGGGCCCAATGGGCGGAGTGTTCGCCCATATCCAAAGTGCGCAACGTGTCGGGAGAGACACCCTCGCCGTGCATTTCCTCGATCAGCGCGGCAAGGCTTTCGGCAAGGTCGAAGACAGCAGACCGGGGTGCCAGTGTCGGATCGTTGTCCAGAAGTCTGGTGACGAGTTGTGCCAATTGCAACTTTACCTGCAAGGCAGGCAACGCCTGAGGCACGGGCACGACCTGCGGCAGATCGGCAAGGTCGGTGACAAGCCGGATTTTTGGCAACAGGCGCGGTGGACCCGCGGTTAAAATATCATGCAGGCGGCGCTGCATGCGCCGTGTGTTGACGTAAAGTGTGATGCGTGCCCAAGCCTCCGGCGGCCGTCCGGCCATGCGGGCTTCCAAGCCGGCGATCAGCGCTGTCGGGAAATCGACACCGGGGGCGGCCCCGAAAAGGCGGGGGCCGGGTGTATCAAACATTGCTTAGCATCCTTGTGGCCAGGGGCACGCTTTCGGGGCGACCGACATCGCACCAGTTTCCGGGATAGATCAGGCCGAACAGCCGTTTGCGATCGAGCATCCGGTCCCAGACGACATTCAGCGAGAAAGTAGCATCGGGTATCATTGCAAGGTCACCGGTTTTGAGGATCTGCGCGCCGGAAAAAATCGCGCCGGGTCCGCGCACAAGCCTGCCATCTACGTCCGTTTCAAAGTCGCCAGCGCCAGAATGGCCAAGTGCGTTCGGTCTGGGAATAAGCAGCAGCAACGCGTCCATTTCTTGAGGATCCCACGCAGAGTTAAGTAATTCCAGAGGGTTAGGGCCTGACCAGACGGCGTCGGTGTTCAGGGTAAAGACCGGACCTGTTCCAAGAAGCGGCAATGCGTGGCGCAATCCACCGCCGGTTTCAAGGATCCCGGGGCTCTCGAAGCTGAGTTTGATTTTGGGTTGGGTGGAAAGATGTCTGGCGATCTGTTCGGCGCGGTAGTGGGTGTTTATCACCACGTGCTTAAGTCCAAGCGGTGCGGCAAGGGCAAGTGCGTGGTCAAGCAACGGGCGCCCTGCGACCTCGATTAACGGTTTTGGAAGTGATTTGGTCAAAGGGCCCATGCGGGTGCCGAACCCCGCGGCAAACAGCATCAGCGCGTCGGGATTGTGCCGCATTTATCTTTCAATCCTTGCAAAAGTTGTGGCGTTGGTGCCGGCAGGCTGTGTTTGATGATCAACCGCAGGGCGGTCAAATCGGGATGGGCAAGGCTTGCTTGTAAGTGGGTCCAGACGCGAGGGATCAGATCGACGTAATGGGGTTTTCCCGAATGCAGCGACAAACGCGCAAAAACCCCGAGTATGCGTAGATTTCGCTGCACGGAAAGGGCCGCAAACGCTGCCCGGAACGGGGCATCGGGCTGGTTGGACCGGGCTATGTAATAATCGAGTGCGGTGGTCTGGGTCTGTGGTGTTACATCGCGGCGGGCATCGGTCAGCAATGACACAAGATCATAGGCGGGATGACCCAGCATTGCATCCTGAAAGTCCAGCAAACCGACCTGTGCGGGGCCCGTGCGGTCGGGCAGCCACAGCAGATTTTCGGAATGATAGTCGCGTTGGATAACAACAGAACAATCGGCAGCATGACGCAAGAGTGCCTCCTCGAGTGCGCCGCGCAGGGCGCAGTGGTCGGGGTTCTGCGGGTCGGGCGGGCCTTGGTGCGCGTACCAATCTACGGCCAGAGTGCCAAGCCCCGCCATCAGCTCGGGCGTGTAGCATGAAAGCCCCTTTGGCAAAGGCGCTTGATGAAGGGCGAGCAGGACGTCTGTTGCGGCCTGATAAAGACCGGCCTCTTGTTCGGGGTGCTGCAACAGGAAGCGGGCAAAAAGATCGTCGCCAAGGTCTTCGAGTAACAAGAACCCGTGTTGGGGATCTGATGCCATAATCTGCGGTGCACTTAGACCCAGCGCGGTAAGGTGTTGGGCGATATGGATGAACGGGCGTGTATCCTCATTTTTGTCAGGTGGTGCATCCATCAGGACAGCGTGGTCATCTTTGCGGGTCAGCCGCTCGTAACGGCGATTTGAGGCATCCCCTGCAAGAGCTGCGCGTTGCGCATTCTCCCAGCCACATTTGTTAAGAAACTCTGGAATTGATCGGGTCATTCGAGGCTTTCGAGTAAGGAGGCCCATCGTGTGCTTGGTCCTTCGATCCGCACGATTCGTCCCTCTTCATCAGGGGAAAGGGTGATCGAAAGGGCGAAGGCAGGGGCGTCTGACCCCAGACGGTCGGGCCATTCAATAAGGCAGATTGCGGTGTCGAACGCCTCTGAAAGGCCCAGCTCGAAAACCTCGTCCGGTCCTGAAAGGCGGTAGAGATCAGCGTGCCAGATTTCGCCGAGCGAGGTTTCATAGGTTTGAACAAGAGTGAAGGTTGGCGAAGGGATATCCTCGATCCGGTTTTCTCTGGCGAGGCGATCATGGATGAGGGCGCGGGCAAGGTGGCTTTTTCCGGCGCCGATAGGCCCCGTCAAAAGCACCGTATCGCCGGGCTGTAGATGTGCGCCAATTTTGATCGCCAGCGCCTTGGTTGCGCAGGGATCGGACAGGAATAGCGAAAGAGAGGAAATCGGGTCATCTGACATGACCCTACAGTATCGTCGATGTGAGTGCCTTCAAGGGACCATATCGGCACGGGCGCTAAATTCGTCCGAAGTTTGTGACTTCAGGAAACCGAGCCGACGTTGCGCAACCTTGGGGCGTTGATTTCCAGCTCTTGTGTTTGCATGCTAAAGGCAATCAGGGTTGCATTTCCCGACACTGGCGCAAAGCGGCAGTTCATTTGCCGGCCATCTTTCATATGGACCTCTCCGGTCCACGCTGTGCGTGGCATCCGGCCGGTAATAAAGTCTTGGGCCAGATCCCAAGTCGGTGTGGGGAGGCATTTTTGTTGCCAAAGACGGGTTGAGTCGATGATGCTGATATCGCCAAGTATTGTACTGGACTCCTGCTCCCACATCTTTTCGTAGGTCTCATTCGACAAGATCAACACGCCGGAATGGGAAAAGACGGCAATTGCCTCGGGCAGGCTGTCGATCACTGCTTGGCCAAGATCAAGTTCGGACCTGAAGCGGCGGGTCAAGGAAATCTCGGCGGAGATGTCTTCGAACAGGAAAGCCAAGGCTCCGTCAGGATGGGGACGACCGGTGACACGATAGGTTTGTCCGGTCGGCAGGGACCAGTGTTCGAGGTAGGTACCGCTGATTGCGGCGTCTTCAAGTTCGGATATGCCACTGCGCCATGCTTTGTAGTTTTTTGGCTCGGGCATGCGTTGTTTTTCGCGCAAGTGATCGAGAAAGGCATAAAGAGTGGGACGTGTCGCAAGAAACAAAGGCTCAAGTGTCGTGAGGTCGGTGAGGGCAGGGTTAAAAAGCGCGAGCTGCCGGTTCTTGTCAAAAATCGCCAGTCCTGTCGGCAATTCTGCGAAAGTTTTTGTTAGCGTTTGCACAAATTCACGCAAAGAGGTTTCGGCCTTTACCAACTGATCTGCGGGAAGCGCGAAAAACAGTGTGTCGTCTTTGAATGGCTGTGCGATGCAGTCGAACCAGCGGACGCCGCTTCCGTCGGGAAGATCAAGTGAAAGGCGTTCGGCTTCAAGGCGGTCTGTGTCTTTGATGCTCAGGTGATGTGAGAAAACCGAACTCAAAGGCCACTTTTGTTCGGTATTTGGCACCGGGGACATTTCAGCGGTCAGTTTGAGGTAGGCCCCGTTTGCCCACCGGACTGCGCCGCTTTGGTCTTCGCGCCAGACAACCAGCGGAGCGTCATCAACCACCCGGTGCAGAATGCTCAATTCGTCACTCAGAGCAGAAAACCCTTTTGTGGCTTCATGGGTTATCGGGGCTTCTGGTTCGATCAGGGCGATCCGTGTCACCCCCCGTTTCCATTCGGCCTGAAGCACGATGTTCGATTGGGAATTGTGGAACGTCAGTTTTCCCGACGTAGGGAGGGCGTCAATTGTACTGGCAAAATCGGGGAAGTCATTGTGCAGGATTGCCATCAGACGCTCCCACGGTTCAAGAACGCTTATCCCGCCTCTCAGCATCTGGCGGGCATCCGGTGTTGCGTCGATAAGCTCGTGGTCCTGAAACACGAACGCCAGCTTTTCGTCCGGCAGCGGAGCGAATGCCATCCTGTCTTTTGATTGTTT
>JBLHUT010000038.1:0-17693 GCA_047629975.1 Paracoccaceae bacterium | reverse complement strand
CGATTACGCGGGCTGTCACAGTGTCGCCCCCCTTCGGAGCGGCAATCTCGAAATCGGGTGCCGAAAGCACCTTACCCAACTTGACCGTATGCCGCACATGCTCAGGCCACTCCAGATGTGGGCATGCCACCGTGATCTCACCGTTCACGGCAACGGTTTTTCCACGCGCAATCACATGCTCGATCGGCAACGTCACAAGGTCGGAGGTCAGGATAAGGTCAGCGCGACGCCCCGGCGCAATACTGCCCAGCTCCCTCTCCAGCCCGAAATGCGTGGCGGTGTTGATCGTCGCCATTTGCAACGCAACAACCGGATCACATCCACATGCAATTGCGTGGCGCACAACACGGTTCATATGGCCATCATTCACCAATGTTCCCGAGTGGCTGTCATCAGTACACAAGATCATACCGCGCGGATCAAGACCCTTTTCAGTAATCGCGGTGATCTGGCTCTCCACGTCGTACCACGCGCTGCCCAGTCGCAGCATGGCGCGCATGCCCTGCCGCATCCGCGCGATAGCGTCCTGTTCACAAGTGCCTTCGTGGTCATCCGCCGGTCCACCCGCCGCATAAGCGTGAAACGGAAGACCCAGATCAGGAGATGCATAATGACCGCCGACCGTCTTTCCCGCGTTCTGGGTCGCGGCAATTTCTGCAAGCATTTTGGGGTCTGCATTTATCACCCCGGGAAAGTTCATCATCTCTCCCAGTCCGATGATACCCGGCCAGCCCATCGCCTCGGTCACGTCTTCCGGTGAAATCTCGAAACCTGTCGTCTCAAGCCCCGGAGCAGACGGCGCACAACTGGGCATTTGGGTGAAGATGTTGACTGGCTGCAACAGCGCCTCGTCATGCATCAGGCGCACACCTTCAAGACCCAGAACATTCGCGATCTCGTGAGGGTCGGTGAACATGCTGGTCGTGCCATGCGGAATAACCGCACGCGCGAATTCGGCAGGTGTCAGCATGCCACTTTCAATGTGCATATGCCCGTCACAAAGCCCCGGGATCATGTATCGGCCGCGCGCCTCGATCACTTGTGTGTCAGGTCCGATGGTATGGCTTGCGTCAGGTCCGCAATAGGCGAACCGGCCGGCCGTTACCGCAATATCGTGATCGGGCAGCAGCTCTCGGGTGTGAACGTTCACCCAGATGCCCCCGCGGATGACAAGATCGGCAAAGCGCGCTCCCCGCGCCGTGCCGATCAATTCAATGGCAACATCCTGCCAGCTTTGTACTTTATAGGTCATGACATGACATTGACCCTAAACCGCGCAGGTTCCAAGCGAAACAACGTGTAGTTAGCCTTAGTAGCGGCCACCGTAGCTGCTGTAGTATCCATATCCGTCAGATTGGAACCGGCACTTGTTCAACACCATACCAAGAACGTTCGTCTGGACAGACAGTTCTTTTTCGCACATGTCGACCTGCTCGATTGTGGACAACCCGGCCTCGACAATGATCAATGCCGCATCAACATTTTTCATGAATGCTGACGTATCATCGTTCACAAGCATCGGCGGCATGTCGAACAGCATGATGTCCGGCTTGTAGTCGAACTCTATCTCGTCAACGATTTCACCGGTCCGCTGACGCAAAAAGATGTCCGAAGGATCCCGCATGGGAATATAATTCATCGAAACCGCAAGGTTATTACCAATCCGGCCAACCTGCTCACTAAAGTCGACGCGGCGTTCAAAAATATCCGACGTACTGCGGGTGCCCTTTTGCATCAGCGTGTTCGCCATTGCGGGACGCCGCATGTCCATATCCATCAGCACAACGCGCAGGTCCTCCTGACGGCCCAAGGACGCCGCCAGATTACAGCACGTGGTCGTTTTCCCACAGCCAGGCGAGGGAGAGGTGACCGCGATACGTTTCCAGCCGTTGGAATTGGCGATCTGCAACATTTTGGTGCGCAGCATGTCATAGGGTGTCGCAAACCGGCCGGCGTCGAGGGATACAAGCTTACGACGCTGTAGCTTGACCTTGTCGACTTGCAGCGGCCGCAGCGCATTCCAACGCTGTGCAACCTGACTTTCTACAGGCTCGGCCGAAGGGGCCCGTCGGGTCGATGGCCGATTTTCAACATTTCCATCGGACTCGCGCTTTTCTCGTGCGCGTTCAAGGGCCGCCTGAAGCTTTTCCATCTCAATTACCCCGCATTTCGATCTGTTGAGGGTGTCGGAAGAATTTCCATTTCCCGAAGGCGCAGAATGAACAGATCAACCAGCTTATCCATCGGATAGATATTGAGATGCACATAATAAATGATTGACGGGATTCCAACGACCAACACCAAAAGAATCAGCATGGCCCAAATCCGGCGACGCACTTTATCCGCAGAAGATGCAATGTAGGGAACAGTTGCAATCGGTGCGATGCCAAAGGCATTCGTAAGGTCCATGGGCCGCCGTATCGAGCGGTTCAGTATCTCCAGCAGAACGATAAGGCCCAACGCTGCCCCGACACCACCCACAATACCCGCTCCGGCAATGACCGGCCTGTTCGGGCTAAAGGGTTCGTTCGGCGGCGTGGCTTGTTCGATCACGGTGATTCTCTGCCCTTTTGACAGGCTCTCAATACGCTCGCCCGTAGCAGCCGTCGAAAGGCTTACTGTCATCAGGTCGTATTGCCGCTGAACATTCTCGTAGTCGCGCTCCAACGATTGAAGCTCGACACCCACATTCGGGGTCCGCGCGATCGATTCTCTCAAAACAGCGATCTCGCCCTCGATAACGCCGATCTGCTCTTCATTGTATTCCTTCACGCTGTCCAGCTCTGCCAGTTGCACGTCAAGAACGGTTTGGTTTGTCGATGACACAGCAACATCGTCCTTATCGTCCTCTGTACCCTTCTCGATCTTGTTTTGCGCAACTTTGCCTTCAAGGTTCGATACTTGGGCCTGAAGCAACTTAACGCGCGGATTTGATGCGGAGTAAATTCCCAGCGCTTCGGAAAGCTCTGTTTGCAGACTGATAAGTTGCGCTTCTTCAGGCGACAGCGCCTGAAGCCGGCCAACAGGCGCTTGCCCGGTGCTTTCAAAGACCTGTATCAGCCTGTTTTTCTGGTCCTCGATCGAAATCATTTCTCGGGTCAACTGGGTCAGACGTGACTGAAGATCGCTTTCACGGGACAGACGGTAATTCAAATTAGCAGGCAACGCATCTGCGTTGGCGTTTTGAAAGTCTATGATCCTCTTGCTCTGCACTTGCAGCTCGACAGAAAGCCGGTCAACCTCCTGCTGAAAGAATTCCATCGTGTCCCCGGCCTGACGTGTCCGCAACCGCGCACTATCCGACAGAATTCTGGTGACATATTCATTCACAACCGCCGCGGAAATTGTCCCGTTCCGGGCTAGAAACTCAATTTCCAGGATCGTTGCCCGGTCACGGCCCGTCGTTGAACGCATCGACGTTGTGGCGCGCATTTTGGCGACAATTTCATCAGGCGACATGTTGACGTTCTCGTCGAACACCCCGAATTCACGTGCAATTTCAACTAGATTTGCACGGGTCAAAAGCCGCTGCTGGAAAATCTCCAACTGCTCGTTCGCCTCAACCTCGACAGTTGATGCAGCAAGGCTATCCGGGATCTGTGCTGATTCAACCAGAAGTGACGCCTTGGATTTGAACACCGTCGGCAACAAGACAGCCGCAGCAAGTCCCGCCAGAGAGATCGATATCGAAACGGCCAAAAACAGGGGCAGACGTTTGATGAAAACAGAAAGGTAATAGCGAATTTCGGGGTTCATTCGGCAGCCTGCTCAGTCAATAAATTCGTTGCAACAAATACACCATCGGCCACGACCTGGTTAATAATCGCCCCGGTCACAATGTGTTCATCTCCCATCGCGGCATAGACCATCGCAAAGTCGCAAAGCTTGTTAACAAGCCGCGGAAGCCCGCCGGAATACTTGAAGATCGCCTTCACGGCCTCTTCAGAAAACTCTTCACCTGTGCCTCCGGCATGTCGCAAGCGGTGCGCAATATAGGCCGCAACACTGTCCATCGTCATCGGCGACAGGTGATAGCTTGCAACCACCCTTTGGGCGAACTGCTTGAGTTGGGGGCTGGTGATCAGCGATCGCAATTCAGGCTGCCCGACAAGAACCAGCTGCAAAAGGTCGTCTTTATTTGCATTGATGTTGGTTAACATGCGCAATTCTTCAAGCGCCTCAACAGACAAATTCTGCGCCTCGTCAATGATAATTATGACGCGCCTGCCTTCGCTGTACTCATTAAGCAGAAAATCCTGCAAGCACTGAAACATTGCAACATAATCAAGACCGCTTGGCACCGTTACGGAAAACGAGTTCAAAACCCATCGCAACAGATCGCCGCGCCCGCCCTGAGCGTTGGAAACCAACCCGATCGTCGTATCATCAGAGATCGACTGCATCAAATGCTGCAAAAGCGTGGTTTTGCCCGCCCCGATCTCTCCGGTCAAAACCGTAATCGGCGCACGCATCACGATACCGTACTCCAGAATCGTAAACGCCGCCCGGTGCCCCGGGGTCCAAACAAGAAAATCAGGATCAGGAAGCAGCGTGAACGGCCGCTCCTTCATCCCGAAGAAATCAGTATAAATATCTGAAGCACTAACCATCGCTACTATAGGATCCGAACTTGCAATAGGCTTTCAAGGTTGCCACACAAAAGTTAAAAAACACTCTGAGCGACCCACGCAACTCATAGGCACGGTGCGCCCTTAAAAATTTATATCGCGTGTATGCCCAATTGAACGCCCAAGCACAAGAAGGGTCGCGTCGCCGCCTGAGCGGATCAACGCCCCAAAGCCCGACTCACCCGCGAAAAACGCCCGAAAACCACTCGGCGTGGACGAAATTAACCGTGAAACCGCGCCGCGCAAGTCCAAAATGAGCCCATAAGGCCGCACAGATTCCGCACAAGTACACGCCATAGCGAAGATCAAAGCGCTCAAAAAACACTCGGCAATCAAGAAAATATTTCAAAAACAACAACTTAAATAGGTAATGATTAGTGCTTCATTTTGCACAAACTTTGCATTAAAGATAGGAAGTGTTAGTTGGTCAGAGCTCCTCTCTGAGTGGGCTAGTATTTTTAATAACCAAGGCAAGTTTTTAGTCGTGGTTTCATGAGGGCCTCGTAATTTTTTCGAGGAAGTGATTATGACAGCTCATTTTACAGATGTTGGCGAAACTGCAGAAGTGGTGGTTTTACCCGAAGCGGCAAAGCCCACCACACGGAAGGCCGGCCTTTACCGGAATGGCCTCAAGAGAGTTTTTGATCTTTTGCTGATCGTCCTTAGCGCACCGCTTGTCGTGCCAGTGATCGCAATTCTGGCCGTTATGGTCGCAATGGACGGCAGTCGCCCGTTCTACCGTCAGGAGCGTGTTGGACTCGGAGGGCGGAAGTTTAGCATATTGAAACTTCGCACAATGGTTGTGAACGCAGACGCAGAGCTTGAAAACCACCTTGAACAGGATGCAGCCGCACGCGCAGAGTGGGTGGCGACGCAGAAACTCAAAAATGATCCACGGGTGACCAAGGTCGGACGCCTCCTTCGCAAGACCTCGCTCGACGAGCTTCCGCAGCTCTGGAACGTCATTCTCGGAGATATGGCCCTTGTGGGACCACGCCCGATGATGACCGAGCAGCAGGAAATGTATCCGGGAACCGCCTACTACACAGTGCGCCCCGGGATCACAGGCGCTTGGCAAATCTCTGCCCGAAATTCGTGCCAGTTCAGTGGCCGTGCCCGGTTTGACACGAAATATGCTGCAAACGTGAGCTTTGGAAATGATGTTGCGATCCTTTACCGGACCATTTCGATTGTTGCCCGTGGTACGGGTTACTAATCAGAAACATATTTGTGATCACTACAGTCTAGAAAACGTCAGGTGCGCATATTATGTGCAGCTGGCGTGTATTGCGTCTGTTGGCGCAAGATACAATTAGTAATTCGGAGTTAGCGATGCGCCCTTGGACCTCTCTCAAGTCAGTTTTGGCTGTATTGTGCGTTTTAGCACTTGCCGGTTGTCAGACCTCGGAAGAACGTGCCGAGGCACATTTCGCGTCGGCACAAGAGCTGATCGCAGCCGATGATCCGGCCCGAGCAATGATCGAATTGCGCAATGCTCTAAAACTCGTAGGGACCTACGAAAAGGCTCTGGCGACGCAAGCACTTCTGGTGCGTCAGTCGGGCAATGGGTCGCGAGCTTTCTCTCTCTACCAGACAATCACCGAACTCTACGCCGAACACCCCGAAGCGCACCTTGCTCTTGCAGAGCTGGCGTTGGAGTTTGGCGAGTACGAAGAGGCGCAAAAGAACCTCCTGAGCGCAAGGAAATTCAATGAAGGCGACCCTCGGCTGGAAATTGTCGAACTTGCGGTCGGGTATCGCAATGCATTGATCGCCGAAGACGGCAGTATGCGACGGGATGTCGCCGAATCAGCGAAACAACTTCAGGTGCAAGAGCCCACGTCGATCATGCTCCACGGCATCATCATTGATAATATGGTGCGCGAAGGGCTCGAGCTTGAGGCGCTTGACGAAATTGCACGCGCCAAAATAAGCGCTCCCGGCAACCTGGCTCTTTATCAGACCAAGTTGGAAATCCTTGCCCGCCGTCAGGATTTCCCGGCAGTCGAGACAGAGCTTCGCGAAATGCTCAAAAACTTCCCCGAAAACAGCACGGTGAAGCAATCGTTGATCCGCTACTATCTTGCACGCGGCGATCTTGATGCAGCCGAGAAGTTTTTGCGGGAACAATACGAACCCAAGGTGGCCGACGATGGCGCGCGTGTCACAGTAGTGCGTTTTCTTGACGAAGCCCGCGGCAGGGAAACCGCACGCTCTGAACTGGACGCTCTGATCGAAGAAGGCACGAACGATCCGCTTTTCAAATCGATGCGGGCGACAATGAACTATGAGGACGGGTTCACCGACACTGCAATTACCGAGCTTACCGGAATTGTAGAAGCCGGTGGCGATAACCCGCAAAACTTGGATCTTAAAGTTCTTTTGGCTCGGATGCTTGACGAAACCGGAAACGAGGTTGGTGCACGCGCATTGATCGAGGAAGTTCTTTTGGTTGACGCCCGTCAAGTAGAGGCCCTCAAAGTTCGTGCAAATTGGCTTATTGACCAGAACCTGACCGACGAAGCAATCATCGACCTTCGCAAGGCGCTTGATCAAGAACCAAACGACCCGACTATCATGACCATCACCGCACGGGCCCATCTGCTGAACGGCAACCGGGAGCTGGCCGGGGAAGTACTTGCGCTGGCGGTACAGGCTTCTGGCTCTGCGCCCGACGAAAGCATGCGTTATGCACGCTTTCTGGTGGGTGAAGATCGTCTGTTGCCCGCAGAAGGCATCATAGTCGATGCGTTGCGCATCACCCCGAATCGTCCTTTGCTGCTCAAGGAGTTGGCAGACATCTATGTCGCCCTCAAGGATTGGCCACGTGCCGAACAAGTCGAGCGCACCCTTAGATCTATTCAGGTTGAACGCACCGATGTGATGGCGAACGACTTGCGTTATGCGATCCTTCAAGCACAGGAAAAGACTGGGGAACTCGAGAAATTCTTGAGGGAACTTGCTGATACGGGCGAAGGCAACATGGGCGCCGAAATTGCTGTGATCCGCAGTTATATTGACCGCGACGAGATCGATGAAGCGACGCTTTATCTGGAGCAATTGCGGGCGGAACGCCCCAGTGACAGAATCTTGCGCTTCCTCGAAGGCGCGTTGAAGGCCTCCGAGGGAAATCATGACGAAGCGGTACAGGTTTACCGCGCTCTTCTGAGCGAGGATGGAAACAGCGAGCGTGTCTGGCTTGAGATCGTTCGAAGCCTGAATGCGCTTGAACGAAGCGACGAAGCAGATGCCGCCGTTGAGGAAGCTCTTTCTGCCGTTCCCGACAGCGTCAACCTGCGTTGGATGCAGGCCAGCATCATGGAGCGGAACAAAGACTACGAATCAGCACTCCAAGTCTATGAAAGCCTCTATAACCGGAACAGTGCGACCAGCGTTATCGCCAACAACCTCGCAAGCCTGCTGTCGACGCTGCGCGATGACGAAGAAAGCATCGAGCGAGCCTATCGCATTGCGCGGCGCCTGAGAGATTCCGATTTCGCCCCCTATCAGGATACCTACGGCTGGATTGCCTTCCGACGGGGTGATCTTGATGAAGCATTGCGCAATCTTGAACCGGCCGCAGAAACGCTGGCAGACGATCCGCTTGTGCAATTCCACCTCGGGATGACTTATGCGCGTCTCAACATGCTGGAAAAGGCTATTCCACAACTTGAGAAAACAATTGCTCTTGCTCTTGGTGATGCGCGCCCACAGTTCCAGACCGCGCGATCCGAGCTGCGCAAGGTAAAGGAAAAACTGGAGAAGGAGCGTCTGGCCGAGCAGGCCGAGACGGAGCCGACCCAACCTGAGTGATGCCAAAAAACGACGTTTAGAAAATTCTTGAGCTTTTAACGATCAAGTGCGGCACGGTCTCTTCACCAGCAAGAGATCGTGCCGTATTGCTTTTAGAGTAACACAAGCGAGCAAGGCAAAAAAATGGTCAAATACATCATCGCACTCGTCTTTGCATTTACCCTTGGAGCGTCCGTGCATGCTCAGGGAAATTACGAGGTCAGCGTCGGGGACACTCTGCGTGTTGAGGTGCTTGAGGATTCGAGCCTGAACCGTACTCTTCTGGTCACTCCTGACGGTCGGATCAGCTTTCCTTTGGCCGGCACGCTTACGGCCTCCGGACAAACGATCGAACAGATCGAGCAGGCTCTTATTGCAAAACTGAGTCCCAACTTTGCAAGCCCGCCCACAGTTTACGTCGCAGTCGGTACGATCCCTCAAGAAGTGGCTGATGACCCGTTGAATGAAGAAAACCCGACGGTTTACCTTCTTGGCGAGGTCAATACACCCGGCCCGAAATCAATTATCCCAGGCACCACAATTCTTCAGTTATTGTCGCAAAGCGGCGGCTTTACCGATTTTGCCGCAACAAAGCGTATTCAGATTCGCAAGCGAACGAGTTCCGGTTCTGAGGTTCTTATCACGTTGAATTTCCGTGCAATCTCGCGCGGGGTCGGGCTTGACCGGGATGTCGTTTTGCAAGAGGGCGACGTGATCCTCGTACCTGAACGCCGTTTGTTCGAGTAAGATAGATGTCCACCAAAACGCGCACAAACATCCTGATTGTAGCGTCAGCTCTATCGGTTATCAATTCAGGTGATGCTTTCACACAGGAAGCATTATCGCTCCTTCCCGGGGTTAAGCTGACGCTGGATGTTGCACATGGTATCACTGTAAGCGACAATTACAGCAACGTCGCAGATCCTGCTGGCGCGTCAGGGGTTTTAACGACCGACCTGACCTTTGGCTTGGAAAGCAAGACAAGGACCCAGACCATCAGCCTTGCGTTTGGTGGACAAACGGTACTCGGCCACCTTGCTGATGATGGCGGGGATACCTTCGGGTTTCAAAATCCATCCGGAACACTCGACTATACCCAGAGCGGTGCAAGCACGACTTTGGCCGTGCAAGCCGGCTATCAGCAGCTTGACGTAAACGATACAGAAATTGCCGATACGTTTACCAGTACGGATCTGATCTACGATAACGGAACCCTTGAGCAGATAACGGCAAATTTGCAGATGGAGTTCGGCACAAGATCCCCGATCGGGGCGGCGTTTTCTTTGGGCTACAGTGACAGTACTTATCAGGACACAACTGATCCCGATCTGGTCGATACTTTAAACTTTTCGGTTGATGCCTATTTGCGCGTTGACCTGAGCCGGACAGCCGAGTTGAAACTGATCGCACGGTTCTCCGAAACGGACCAGGATGATCTTCTCGACAGCAAACAAAGCACTCAGAATTTCGGGTTGGGGCTTGCTTACACTCTTAGTCCCACTTTGGTTTTTGGAAGTGATGTTACGTTTGATCGTCGGGAAAGTCGCACGACGGTTCTTGGCGTCGAAAGCTCCGGAATTGATGAGGGCATTTCGACCGCACTGTCGCTTACCCGTCAGTTGCCGAATGGTTCCTTGGGTGCGATCTTTAATTCCGCCGTTATCACCGGCGGTCGAAGCGCTTCGCTCACGGTCGAGCGCAAGATGGAGCTTAAGCGGGCAAAAGTTACGTATTCGTTCGGCGCAAGCCAGACCAATAGCAACGGCATCGATCCGCTGCTCTCTGTCTTCTACCAAGGCGAGGTGCCACGCGCATCCTACACCGTACAACTTAGTCAGGGTGCAAGCACAAATCTTGATGGCGACCGGTTTCTCAATAGTGATATCTCGCTTGGTTATGCCTATGATCTCAATAGCATTTCATCCTTGGCATTGAACCTGTCCCACAGAGTTGCCGACGCTCAGGCATTACTTGGGATTGACAGGGCGCAATCGAATTTCAGTGTCAGCTATACTCGCGAACTGACAAAGGATTGGGACCTGCGGGCCAGTTACAGGCATCGGTTTGTGGACGCGGATGGGAGCGCCGCCGTGCGGAGCAACACCATCGCGGCAACAATCTCACGCAGCTATTTATCGCGCAGATGAAATGTGGCCGCGTTTCTTGTTGAGCCGTAAGCGCCAGCGCGCAATAAACCTTCATGAATGATCAGTCGCCCCGAAGCCGCCGAACACAGGTTCCGATCATATTGATAGCAATCATCGTGATCTGCTCGGGTGTCGAGCTTGTTCTGACTGCGGCGGATTACGGCTGGATTGCATCCACCGGCCTGCGTAGACTGGTGTATGGTTATGGTGGGTTCTGGCCAGGGTTGTTGAACAACTGGAGCCAGAACTTTCCAGCACAAAAATGGACCATGTTCCTGTCCTATGCATTTCTTCATGGCGGGATCGCACACCTGATCATGAATATGATTACGCTTTACTCTTTAGGGGTGGCAGTAATCGACCGGATCGGGGCCAAGGGTTTTTTCCTGATGTATCTTGGCTCCATGCTGGGTGGGGCGGTTTGCTACGGCTATCTTGCAGAGACCCCTCAACCGATGGTCGGGGCATCGGGTGCGCTTTTCGGGTTGGCGGGGGGTTTGATTGCGTGGCTTTATACCGATAGACGCTCGGCCCGTCGCAACCTTGCGCCAGTGTTCAAGGTTGCGGCCTATCTTTTGGGGATCAATGTTGTGATGTTCTGGGTTCTGGCGGGACAGCTTGCATGGCAAACGCACCTTGGAGGGTTCGTCGTGGGCCTCTTTCTCGGGTTTGCGCTTGATACCGACGAACATAAGGCAGCCTGAACAATGTGGCCATTTCGCAAAAATCCAGTGCCGGTCGAACCGCCTTCGCCCCCCGCTCCAGAGCGCTTGACCTACGTGATCGGTGATATCCACGGCTGCCGTGACGCGTTGGACACACTGCTGCTGCTTATCAACGAAGACCGCGCAAACCGCCCCGCAGACATCGTGTTCGTAGGTGATTACTCCGATCGCGGCCCAGATAGCGCCGGGGTCCTGACGCTGTTGTCACAGATGGCTGAAACTTCCGTCTGCCTGCTTGGAAATCACGACAGAATGATGCTCGATTTTCTGGATGATCCAGCTAAAAACGGTCCCCGCTGGCTGCATTTCGGCGGGCAGGATACGTTGCGCAGTTATGGCATTATCAATGCAAAGGGCACCTCTGCCGATGAACGCTGCGAACATCAGGCCGCCGCCCTGACACGCGCAATGGGCCCCGGCCTGATTGACTGGCTGCGTGATCGGCCGCTTTGGTGGCAAAGCGGGACATTGATCGCGGTGCATGCACTTACCGAAACGACCAAACCGATGACACAGCAGACGGAAAAGACCCTGATCTGGGGCCGCCCCGACAAGAAGTTGCGCCCCCGCAGTGATGGCAACTGGGTTGTTCATGGCCACACAATCGTAGCTACTCCCACATCCGTCAACGGGCATGTTAACGTGGATACAGGCGCGTTTCAAACCGGACACCTGACTGCTGCCGTTTTCGACGGCACAGCCCCACGGTTTTTGAGCACATGACCGGTCTTTGCGGAACGTGACCAAAAACAAACTGGCATCCGGTGCCTCAAAAAGCCTATCATATCACCGTAAACAGGAGCCTCCCATGTCATCAGAAACCGCATCCAGACTTGCCAACATCAGCCATTGGGATAACCGCGTCGATCTTGCGGCCGCCTTTCGCTGGACAGAGCGGCTTAACCTGCACGAAGCCGTCGCGAACCACTTTTCTCTTGCGGTGAATGACAGCGGCACCCAGTTTTTGATGAACCCGAACCAGATGCACTTTGCGCGTATTAAAGCCTCTGATATGTTGTTTCTCGACGCAGACGACCCCGAGACACTGAGCGGTGCCAACGCCCCCGATCCGACGGCCTGGGGCCTGCACGGCGCACTGCACCGTCATTGTCCGCATGCCCGCTGTGCCATGCATGTGCACTCGATCTTTGCAACGGTGCTTGCCACACTCGAAGACAGCACCCTGCCCCCGATTGACCAGAATTGTGCGACCTTTTTCAACCGCACCGTCGTTGATCCCAATTACGGCGGGTTGGCCTTCGAGGCCGAAGGCGAACGTTGCGCAGAACTGTTGTCAGACCCCAAGCGCAAAGTGCTGATCATGGGAAACCACGGCGTGATGATCATCGGAGATACGGTCGCAGAAACTTTTAACCGTCTGTATTACTTTGAACGTGCCGCCGAGACCTATATCCGTGCCCTCCAGACCGGTCAAAAACTGCGCGTCCTGTCTGATGCCATCGCTGAAAAGACCGCGCAAGAACTTGAAAGCTACCCCGAGCAAGCCGACAGGCACCTGTCGGAGCTAAAGCTTATTCTTGATGCCGAAGGCAGCAACTATGCCAGCTAGAACGGCTTTCGCGCAATGAATACGCTTTTATCGCTGGGGCACGGGTTTTCAGCACGCGCAGTGGCCAGTTTGTTGCTCTCAGATGGCTGGCGGGTGATCGGAACCACCCGCAAGCCGGAAAAGGTCGCCGAAATGGTAATATCCGGGGTGATCCCACGGGTATTACCGGCGGATTTGAGCGATGATTTTGCGCTGGCGACGCATTTGCTGGTTTCTGCGGGTCCCGACGGTAACGGCGATCCGTTTCTGCCGGATCTGGCACAGGTTATTGCAAGCGCACCTAACCTGAAATGGATCGGATACCTCTCGACAACGGGGGTTTACGGCGATCATCAGGGCGGTTGGGTTGACGAAACCACGCCCTGCACCCCCGGAAACACACGCGGTAAATGGCGTGTTGCCGCCGAACAGCAATGGCGCACACTGGGGGCGCATATTTTTCGGCTCGCCGGTATTTATGGTCCCGGACGTGGTCCTTTTGCGAAAGTACGCGCAGGAACCGCCCGCCAGATCATCAAGCCCGGGCAGGTTTTCGGGCGGATTCACACCGATGACATTGCGCAGGTAATCGCAGCATCCATCGCACGACCCAACCCGGGGCGCATTTACAATGTCTGTGACGATGCCCCCGCCCCCCCCGAAGACGTGTTGGGCTTTGCAGCAGAGCTTCTGGGGTTGCCGCGGCCTCCGAAAGAAGATTTCGAAACCGCCTATATGACGCCGATGGCACGCAGCTTTTATATGGAAAGCAGGCGGGTCAGAAACGACCGCATCAAAGACGAACTTGGCGTGCACCTGTTACATCCGGATTACAAATCCGGCCTCAAGGCTCTGCTTAGTGTCGAAACAAACGCCGCAACCCGCTCGTAATCACGGCAAAGGCCACATATGCGGCAAGTGCAAACAGCAAATTCATGCCGTAAAATACCATCCGCTCGTTAAACTCCATGTTATTGAGAAACGGATAGGGCAGCCCGCTTGTCGCTGTTCCGACAGGATACAAATTCAACGGGGCCACTAACATCTCTGCCCATACAATAAACGAGACAAATATCCCCGTGAGCGCCGTCAACGAACGTCGATGCCGCCGGAATGCCCCCAGTATAAAGAACGCGTCGATCCACTGCAAAACCGGCCCCAGCAGATGCAGGTAGTATTCGAGCAGCCAATGGTTCGGCTCACCGATTGTCACAAGCCCGGGGTCGATTGCATACAAACGCCAGTATTGAACAACCACCAGAAGGTTCAAAACAGCAGCGACACTTGCTGTGACATATCGGCGCCGACGCGTAAATTGCAGTGAATATGCCAACATGATGCCGGCCGAATAAAGCGATAGAAACAGCGCCCAATTGGTAAGATACCGAAACGGCCCACCTGCCCCCTCGTAACTGGACGTCACGATCTGATGAAACGCGTATGCAGCCGCTAATGCGAAAACAATCCATCGATAAGTAATAATCGGAGAAGCATTCTGGTTCATAGCGGCGACATTATGCAAAAATCTTGTGGTGTCTACAAAAACCGCCTCCACCCCCACCTTGACCGATCTGGGCCGTGTGCTTCGGCGATTGCACGAAACAGCGGCGCCACCCCCGATTCAAATTGCAACAGCGCGGAAAACAGATCGGGTTTCAACCCGCTCTACCGGATGAAGACCGTTCCCTTTGCGGTTTGTCCGGTCGCATCGATAACAACCAGTTCGACAAATCCTTTGCCCTGATCGGGAAGTACGGCGTCCCGCCTTCGCGCCTGCGCGACCACAAGTGCGCCATTGGCAAGCCATGTAAAAGGGGCGACACCGTCGCGCACCTTCACCAAAAGCGCGCCACTATATTCAAGTTCGGCACCATCGGGCGGAAAAGCAAGTTTGGGGCCGGTGGCATCTTGTTGTGCTGCACGCGTGCCGAACCGCCTTAACGGCAAGGGCAGTTCTGCATTCGGGACGAGCAGCGTCGCAGCCGGCGGCGGCGGAAGTGCAACAGGTTGCGCCTTGAGCCGGCCAAATGCTTCGAACAGCACCGGTGCGGCAAGCTGGCCACCAAAAGCACCGGGCACCGGGGTGCCGTCTGCGCGCCCCATCCACACGCCAATCACATGCTGTGCATCGAACCCGATGGCCCAGGCATCGCGGTGCCCATAGCTGGTTCCGGTTTTATAGGCCAAAGGGATGCGCGGTGCATGTTGCGGAGGCGTGATACCCGCAAGAATATTGCCAACCTGCCACGCCGCAACAGGCGACAAAACCCCCACCGACAATTCCGGTGTCGCCTTTGAGCCGGCGGCATCATAATTCAGCCCGATCGCACGCCCGTTGTTCCCCAGCATGCCGTAAAGCCGCATCAGATCCTCAAGTGTCACACCAACGCCCCCAAGCGCCACCGCAAGCCCCGGCGCACCACTCCCCGGCAGGCGCGGTTGCACTCCGGCACGGCGCAGTCCAGCCATCAACCGTGCCGGACCAAGCGCTTGGGTCAGGCTCACGACCGGCACATTCAACGACATCTGCAACGCATCGCGCACCCGCAGCGTGCCACGATACAGGCCATCGAAGTTGACAGGCACATAGCTGCCAAAAGCCGTCGGACGATCGTCGATCAAGGTTTCAGGATGCGCCAGACCCTGATCAAAGGCCAACCCGTAAACCAAGGATTTAAGCGTCGATCCAGGGGAGCGCAGCGCACGGGTCATATCAACAAACCCCTGACGCCCCTGCGCGGCGGCATACCCTGCTGAACCGACACTTGCCAAAACGTCGCCTGTGCGGTGGTCCACCACCATGATTGCCGCAGACACCTGCGCACCGGCACCGCGGGCCACCCGGTGCGCCAAACCTTCCAGCGCAATTTGAAGGCCTCGGTCCAGCGTGGTAACATGCACCCGTTGCAACGGCTTCATCCGGCGCAAACGGTCCGACAGATGGGCCGCCACCGTTGGAAACCTGTGTCGCACAACGGGAAGCGGCGCCTGAGTTGCCGCCTGCGCCGTGTCGGCATCAAGAACACCCGCCGCGTACATCCGCATCAAAACACGCCCGCGGGCATCACGCGCCTGCGTCCCGATCCGGTCTGGCCGGCGCGCCTGTGGTGATTGGGGCAGAGCGACCAGCAAGGCCGCCTCTGCTGCACTCAACCGCGCCGGTTCCTTTGCAAACCAAGCAAGAGACGCGGCACGGACACCTTCGATATTGCCTCCAAACGGGGCCAGAGCAAGATAGAGGTCAAGGATCTCCGGCTTGCCCAACCGCCGCTCCAAAGCCAGCGCAACCCGCATTTGTCGCAGCTTTCCTGCAAATTCCCCCGTACCGCTGTGCTCCAACAGGCGTGCAACCTGCATTGTCAGGGTCGATGCTCCCGACACAATCCGTCCGGTTGTGACCGCCTGCCACCCCGCGCGCAACACCGCAACAGGGTCGATACCGCCATGATTGAAAAACCGCTTGTCCTCATAGGCAACCAGCATCGCCAGATACCCCTGATCGACCTGTGCGCGCGCAACCTTCAGCCGCCATTTCCCGTCTGCGACCGTATAGGCCCGCAGCAAGACACCCGCCCGATCACGGACCTCCACACCGGTTTCAACCTGCAACGGCGGCAGGACAGTGGCATCAATCCAGCGATCAAATCCGTCTCTGCCCGCCCCGACAAAGGCCAGCAACACCGCAAGACAGATCAGCCAGATCCGCCTCATTCTAGAACTGTAATACGACCCGCATCTGTGCGCGCCCTGTTGCGGGGCCGGTACATGTCCTCGACCGATGCGGCCGGATGGTGAAAGACCCCCGGCGAGATTGCACGCACCACATAAGCCAGTTGAAACGGCCGCTCAGAGCGCCAATCCACCGCAGCCAGAAACCGTTCGTCACGGAATTGGGCCATCTGGACATCCGCAAGGTTCAACACTCCCAGCCCGCGCACATCCCCCGAGCGGAGCAAGTTGGGATTATCAATCTCGAACCCTGCCGGAAGCGGATCATTGATCATCAACCGCGCATCGGCCTGCCCGAAAGGCGTGATCGTCAGCACAACCACAAGCCGCGTCCCCACACGCGCCCCTTCAGCAGACGCCGCCTCTCCGTCGGTTGTGTAATACTGACGCGCTATCGCATAGCCGTTGCCGCCCCGCGCCACCGGCTCGTCCGGCACGCCAAAGGTGGTCAGGGTGACCTGCGTCATGCGCCCTGACCCGTTGATTACGCCGATTGCAGCAGCGTCCGGCAAATCCTTCATGAGCTTCACCAAAGGCCCCTTGATCGTGGCACCGTCGAGCGTAAAACCCGATTGCGGTGCCGCTTGGGTCAAGGCATGGGCAGCAAGCAAGGTCCATGCCGCCTCTTGGGTCGATTGCGCGCGCCCATCCGCAACGGCAAGCCGCCGGGCAAGGGTTTCGGTGTCAATAACGCGGGTTCCGGCCTCGACAGCCAATGTCAAAACCGCCGCTGCATCGCGCAAATTGCTCCCGTAGTCAGCCCGCCAAAGGGCACTGTTATCATCAGCCATACGCGATGCCATCTGCACGGCCGCCCGCGCAAACATCTGATCCGCGCGCAGTTGATCCCCGTAAAGTGCCAAAGCCGCGCCCAATTGCGCCGAAGCCAGCGGAGTTGCAAAATCAGCCCCCTTCACATCGACGTAATATCGCAGATCCCCCATCGTGGCCGCCCCTTCGCGTGCCAGAACGAGCAGCGCATAGGCGATATCATCGCCCCCCCCCGATACCGCGTCAAAGTCAGGCGCATAGTTCACGTGGTTGCGCAGATTATCCAGTGCCATCGAAAAACCGATACGCGGAACATCGTACCCTTGAATCTGCGCCCGGCTCAGAAAATCGG
>JBLHUT010000037.1:0-17749 GCA_047629975.1 Paracoccaceae bacterium | reverse complement strand
TACTTTGTTTTCAGATCGTCCATCGTTCCACCCTGTCCGCGCCACGCCCGTTTGCTACTCCGCAGACGCCGTCTGTGCAAGCCATGCCAAACTCACACAGCGCCCCTGTGACTTTCCGGTGCCAATACCCCGGAACACAAGAAGGCCGCGACCCGTTTCCAGGATCGCGGCCTTTTGAGAAAACAGTGTTCGGGCTCAGGCCGCGAGCGCCGCTTTCACCTTTTCAACTATTCCTGTAAACGCTTCGGGCTCGTGCACGGCCAGATCGGCCAGAACCTTGCGATCTACTTCGATACCGGCCAGCGCCATACCATTGATGAAACGTGAATATGTCAGCGCCTCATCGTGGCTGCGCACGGCTGCGTTGATCCGCTGGATCCACAGCGCACGGAATGTCCGCTTGCGATTCTTACGGTCGCGCGTGGCATATTGGTTGGCCTTGTCGACCGCCTGCGTTGCAGTACGGAAGTTCGTGGACCGCGCGCCGTAATAACCTTTGGCCGCTTTGACAACTTTTCTGTGCCGGGCGTGAGTGACAACGCCGCCTTTAACTCTTGACATTCAAATTCTCCTTAACGCGCGTACGGCATGTAGCCCTTGACGATTTTCTCGTCAGGAGCGCTCAGTGTTGTGGTGCCGCGTGCGTTGCGGATGAACTTGGTGCTCCGTTTGATCATGCCGTGGCGTTTGCCAGCCTGACCAGCAAGGATCCGGCCCGTGGCCGTTACCTTAAAGCGCTTTTTCGCGCTCGACTTCGTCTTCATCTTGGGCATTTTCGTCTCCATAGTTTGAGATCGGTTATCATGTGCAAGGCATGCCGCATTCGGCCCGCACACGCGTTGAGAGCCTGTGCTTTAGATCGCGCGCACCACCATGGCAAGCGGAAATTGGAAAACCGGGCGCGCACCATCGGATTTGGCCGACAAATCTGCCCGTCTGGTGGAAACAAATCTGTCCGTCTGGTGTGCACGTCTGATCTGGTCGGCGCATTTACCAGACAGACGGCACGGCAGCAAAAGAGCGCCCGGGTACAAAACCGGACGCCCCTCGAAATTGTTGGCAAACAAAAGACCCCGGTTACGGGTCGGTGTTAAAGATCAACCGCTCTTCGCAGGGTGCAACCCGCAGGATGTTTGTCGTGCCGGGCACGTTGAACGGCACACCTGCTGTGACGATAATTTGATCTTTTTCAGTCGCATATCCGGCCTTGAGCGCGACACGGGCCGCATTCACAACCGCAAACTTGAACCGGTCGACCTCTTCGGTGACAAAACAATTCGTCCCCCAGTGCAAGCTCAGCCGGCGGGCTGTTTTGACGAGAGGTGTCAGAGCGATAATCGGCACGCGCGGACGTTCGCGCGACACCATTGCCGCCGTTGTTCCCGAATGGGTAAAGCAACAGATCGCGGCGACCTGCGTGGTCTCTGCGATTTCGCGGGCGGCGGCCACGATTCCGTCCGACACACTTGTGCGCTCGGCACTTCGGCTGGCCTCGATTACAGCGCGGTAGGTCGGGTCGCTTTCGACCTCGACGGCAACGGCATCCATCGTTGCCACGGCTTCTACGGGAAACGCGCCCGCGGCGCTTTCGGCACTGAGCATCACAGCATCGGTGCCTTCATAGATCGCGGTCGCCACGTCGGACACCTCGGCACGGGTCGGAACAGGGCTCTCGATCATCGACTCAAGCATCTGCGTCGCGACAATCACCGGCTTGGCCACACGGCGCGCCCCGCGGATAAGGCGCTTCTGGATCGGCGGCAATTTCTGAACGGGCAATTCAACCCCCAGATCACCGCGGGCCACCATGATACCATCAGACGCGGCAAGGATCTCTTCATAGGCTTCGACCGCGGCGGGTTTCTCGATCTTGGACATGATCGCGGCACGCCCGCGCGCAAGCGCCCTGCCCTCTTCGACGTCGGCCGCACGCTGCACAAATGACAACGCCAGCCATTCCACGCCCAACTCGCAGACAAACTCCAGATCGGCACGGTCCTTTTCGGACAACGCCGCAAGAGGAAGCACGACATCGGGCACATTCACGCCCTTGCGATCACTGATCGCGCCGCCGGCCATGACTTCGCAATCGGCGTAATCGGCACCGCACTGTGTCACCTTCAGGCGGATTTTCCCGTCATTTACCAACAAGGAAGACCCGACCTTCAACGCCGCGAAAATCTCGGGGTGCGGAAGGGTGACACGGTTGATATCGCCAGGCTTGTCTTCCAGATCGACCCTGAACGAGGCCCCCTCGACCAGATCCTGCGGCCCGTCGGCGAACGTACCAACCCTAAGCTTGGGGCCCTGAAGGTCGGCAAGAATACAGATCGGGCGATCCACATCTGCTTCGACCTGACGGATGATCGCGTGGCGCGCGGCGACTTCCGGGTGGGTTCCGTGGCTCATGTTCAGCCTGAAAACATCGACACCGGCCTCGTACAAGGCGCGGATCATCTTATAATCGCTCGAAGCGGGACCGAGGGTCGCCACGATTTTTACATTGCGGTTGCGTTTCAAAATACTTCTCCGTGCAAGAATTCATCTGTCTGTTAGCGCTAAACTTTGACGCTTACAACTGGCCTGTGATTGAATACACAGGTATGCCGAAAGCGTGGGGCACTCAAGTCACACAAGCGCGCGTGACCGGAATTTACACCAAATGACCTATTGTGCTGTTGAAATTATAGGCAAAGATCGCCCCGGGCGTTGGGTTGTCTCGTGCGATCATGCCACAAATACCGTTCCGCAAGCGGTCAACAACGGGAGTCTGGGGCTGTGTGATGCCGAAATGGCGCGCCACATCGCGTTTGACCCCGGAGCGGCGGGGGTGGCCGTTGCACTGGCTGCAGCTTTGGACAGCGCGGCGGTTTTGTCAAATTTCTCGCGGCTGGTGATCGATCCCAATCGCGGCGAGGACGATCCCACACTTTTGATGAAACTCTACGACGGCACGATCATCCCCGCGAACCGTCACGCGGATGCCGCCGAACTGGAGCATCGCAAGGCGCTTTGCTATCATCCGTATCACACGGCACTGGCCCGCCAGATGACGCGCCACACCGACAACATTCTTGTGTCTGTCCACTCTTTTACGCCCCAACTCCGGGGACGCCCGCCGCGCCCTTGGGAAATCGGCATTCTGTATGCCGGCGATGACCGTCTGGCGCGCCCGCTGATTATGGGACTCGAGGCAGAAGGCGGTCCGCCGGTCGGTGACAACGAACCCTACAGCGGGCACCTTCCCGGCGATGCGGTCGACCGGCACGCGCTGCTGACGGGGCGACCCAATGTGTTGATCGAGTTGCGGCAAGACATTATTATGACCCCGCAACAACAACAGGATTGGGCCTTGCGGCTTGCGCCGCTTCTTGACGCGGCGCGGCTTCGGTCACAGGTATAGAACACGAACCCAACCGGAGCACACAATGGACGATCAAACCCGCCTCGAACTCGAAGCCGCCGCTTTCCGGCGCCTGCGTGACCATCTGGCCACGCGCACGGACGTACAAAACATCGACCTGATGAACATGAGCGGCTTTTGCCGCAATTGCCTGAGCCGGTGGTATCAGGAGGCCGCAAACGAACGCGGGATCGAGATGTCAAAGGACGCCGCCCGCGAAAGCTTTTACGGGATGCCCTTTGACGCGTGGCGCGCCAAGTATCAGGCCGATGCCACAGAGGCCCAGAAGTCAGCGTTCCAAGAGAGCCACAAACACGACTGAGCCCGTCTGTTAACCGGCGCGGAGCCGGTTTGCAAAATGGCGGTGACGCCTTCCCCGGTCAATCGGGCCGAAAGCGGTTTTCGGCCCGTGCGGAGCGTTGCTTTACTTGACTCCGCGAGGCGATCCGCCCACATAGCGGCGATTGCGGACAACGACGTTGACTGCTCACCCGACATATTTGCCGCCAACTGCGCGTTTGCGGCACAAAAGGAGCAGGCACATGGCCGAAAAAGAAAAGGCCGCCGACGGCATTACCGAGACGATCAAAACCGTTGTCTACGCTCTTTTGATCGCCGGCATCTTCCGGACCCTCTTTTTTCAGCCGTTCTGGATTCCATCCGGATCCATGAAGGAGACCCTGTTGATCGGGGATTTCCTGTTCGTCAACAAAATGGCCTATGGCTATTCACAATACTCGTGTCCGTTCAGCATTTGCACCCCGCTCGCCGGAGACCGCCTGTTCGGGAGCCAACCCGATCGCGGCGATGTCGTGGTATTCCGCCATCCGGTGTCCGGACAGGACTTCATCAAGCGTCTGATCGGCCTGCCCGGCGACCGGATTCAGATCCGCGACGGCGTGGTGCACCTGAACGATGTCGCCTTCAGAACCGAGCCCGACGGGATGTTCGAGGAAACCTACGCCCCCCAAGGCATGCAGGGGCTGACCCCGCGCTGCCAGAATGCGCCCGTGGGCGAGGGCGGTGTGTGTCTCAAAGAGCGGTTCGCCGAAACCAACCCCGAGGGGGTCACCTACAAGACCCTGAACGTCGGAAGTTTCGGACAGGACCGCACGCCGGTCTACACCGTGCCAGAGGGACATTACTTCTTTATGGGCGACAACCGTGACAATTCCACCGACAGCCGGGTTGCACAAATTGCAAACGGGGTCGGGTTCGTACCGTTCGAAAACCTGATCGGGCGCGCGGACAGGATCATGTTCTCTTCCGCTGGCAAGTCATTGTTCTTTGTCTGGACATGGCGTGCGGACCGCTTTTTCAAGAGCGTCCGATGAAGCTGTCAGCCGACGTACAAAGCTTTCAAAAGCGTTTGGGCCACACATTTGACGACCCCGCGCTTTTGATAAATGCCCTGACCCACCCGTCAATGTCCGGCGAAACGCGCCCCAGCAACCAGCGGCTTGAATTTCTGGGCGACCGGATTTTGAACCTGATCATTGCCGAAGCCCTTTTTCTGCTTGATCCGGACGCTGGCGAGGGCACGCTTGCACCGCGGTACAACGTGCTGGTGCGCAAGGATGCCTGCGCCGATGTGGCCCGCGACATCGGATTGGGCGACGTGCTCAAGCTGGGTCGCTCAGAGATGCTGACAGGCGGGCGGCGGCGGCAGACCTCTCTAGCCGACGCGATGGAGTCAGTGATCGCCGCCATTTATCTGGACTCCGGCCTCGATAAGGCGCGTAAGGTTGTGCTAACGCTTTGGGGTGACCGCATCCAGACCGCCGAAGACAACGCACGCGATCCGAAAACCGCACTTCAGGAATGGGCACAGGGGCGCGGTATGGCGCCACCGGCCTACAGCACACTCAAACGAAGCGGGCCGGATCACGCACCGCAATTTACCATCCTCGCCACGCTGTCGAATGGCGCGCAAGCCGAAGCGACGGCAGGCGCAAAACGACAGGCCGAACAAGCCGCCGCTCGGGCGCTCTTGGAACAACTGGAGGCCATTGATGGCTGAAGACCAAACAACCCGCGCGGGCTTTGTCGCCCTGATCGGGGAACCTAACGCCGGCAAATCGACTTTGCTCAACCGGATGGTCGGCGCAAAAGTGTCGATCGTGACCCACAAGGTTCAAACCACCCGCACCCGCATTCGCGGCGTCGCGATGGAGGGGCCTGCGCAGATCGTTTTTGTCGACACGCCCGGCCTTTTTGCGCCGCGCCGCCGGCTTGACCGTGCGATGGTTGCCGCCGCTTGGGGCGGAGCAGCCGATGCCGACATCGTCGTGCTGATGGTCGAAGCCCACCGCGGCCTGAGCGAAGGCGTGCAGGCGATCATCGACGGGCTTGAGCCACACACCCACGGACGCCGCGTCGCCCTTGCCATCAACAAGATCGACCGTGTCCAATCCGAGGTTCTGCTGGGGCTGGCGGAAAAGATGAACGCGGCTTATCCGTTTGTCGAGACCTTCATGATTTCCGCCGAAAAGGGCCACGGCGTTGATACCTTGCGCAAATGGCTTGCCAGGCAACTGCCAGAAAGCCCGTGGCTTTATCCAGAGGACCAGATTGCCGATCTGCCCCTGCGGATGATTGCCGCCGAGACGACGCGCGAAAAGCTGACCCTGCGTCTGCATCAGGAACTGCCGTATCAGTTGACCGTCGAGACCGAGAATTGGGAAGACCGCCCCGACGGCTCGGTGCGGATCGACCAGATCGTCTATGTCATCCGCGACGGCCACAAGGGCATCGTTCTGGGCAAAAAGGGCGAGACGATCAAGTCGGTCGGTCAAGCCGCACGCGCCGATCTCGAAACCTTTCTTGATCGTAAAGTGCACCTTTTCCTGCAAATCAAGGTCCGTCCCGGTTGGTTGGACGAGGCAGAGCGTTATTCGGAAATGGGCCTCGATTTCCGCGACGGATCAAAGTGATGTCCCCAACGCGGGTGTAAAGGTATGGCGCGGCTTGCAGCAGGTATCTGGGTGGACGCCTACATGCGTATTCTCGACACGCAGATGATCCCGGCATTCGTGGTGGCGCGCGGCGATGCCACCGCCGGTGCGATTGTGATCAAGATCAACACACTTGATGGCACTGCCCGCGTGCTTCAGCGGGTGATGCAGATGGATGGCACACGCCCTTGGGATGTGCTGGCCGAAGGGGCGGAGCGCGACGTCGACACCGCCATCGGGAACCAGCGCCGCTTTGATCCCGATTTGTGGGTGATCGAGGTCGAGGACCGCAGGGGCAGACATCTGCTGGATATGCCTGCGCTGGCGGATTAGGCTGCGCGCATGGAATGGCGCGATCAGGGAACGGTTCTGTCGGTGCGCAAGCACGGCGAAAACTCGGTGATCCTCGAAGCTTTTACCGAAACGCACGGGCGTCATGCGGGCGTGGTGCGCGGTGGCACGGGGCGTCGGCTGTCGCCGGTCCTGCAACCGGGGGCGCAGCTTGACCTGCGCTGGCGGGCGCGTATCGAAGACCAATTGGGCACCTTTGCGATCGAGCCTGTCAAAAGCCGCGCTGCCGATATTATGAACGACCGGCTTGCACTGGCGGGGCTTAATGCCATGACGGGGTTGTTGTCGTTTGTACTGCCCGACCGTGCGCCTTATCGCGCACTTTATCACAGCACGCAGATGGTTCTGGATCTGTTGGGCACGTCCGAACACTGGCCACTTGCCTATCTGCGGTGGGAGTTGGCCGTATTGGAAGACATGGGTTTCGGGCTTGACCTGTCACGCTGCGCGGCCACGGGCGTGACCGACGGGCTGGTTTATGTCTCGCCGAAATCAGGCGGCGCTGTCAGCCTGAAAGGGGCCGGCCAATGGGCCGACAGGCTGCTACCGCTGCCGCCGTGCCTGATGGGCACACCGACTGAAGCACTGGCCGAAACACTGGCCGAAATCGCAGTTGGCCTGACCACGACCGGCTATTTCTTTGAACACAAACTGCGCCCTGCAATGGGCAGCCGCGAGATGCCTGCCGCGCGCGCGCGGTTGATCGCGCTGCTGAACCGTTAGCGCAGATCGCGTGTGAAAACGAGGGCGCGATCCTTTGTGTCGGACAGCACCAGCATGTCGCCGCTGACCTCTGACAGGGTCATGGCCTGTAACGCGGACAGATAGGCCGCCTCTTGTGCCAGATCGGGGCAGGCCTTGCGCGTGACTTTCAGACCCGACACTTCAAACCACGGGTACGGCGCACTCAGCACAGCCGAATACCGGTTGCACGGCGCTTGCCCGCCAAGTGTACCGGAGCGGTCAAGCGTCAGCGTGATGGGCACCGCACTCGCCACACCGTCCATCGAGCGCAAGACCCACGCAGATGGCGCACCGGCAAAACCAATCAGCGTTTCATGTGCCTGACAGGCCGATACCGTGGACACCGCCAGTAAAAAGGAAAGAAACTGTCGCATGACCGCATCATGCGTGGCGTTGAGGCAGAGTGCAACACGCTGTGTATTTTGCGCACTGCGTTCGGGTTTTTCCAATGGTCATCACGTCAACGCTGTGCAACTTTCGCCATATCGCGCGGTCGCCCGACGCCGTGCCGACCGGGGAGACCACCATGACCAAGATCACGACTGTTGTCTTTGACGCCTACGGCACCTTGTTTGACGTGGCCGCCGCCGCCCGCGAGGCCGCCGCCGAACCCGGGCGCGACGCCTTTGCCGCCGTCTGGCCAAAACTGGCCGAGGTCTGGCGACTCAAACAGCTCCAGTATTCGTGGCTTCGGGCCGTCACCGGTGCGCATACCGATTTTTGGGAGGTCACACAGAACGGTCTTGATTTCGCACTGGAGGCCACAGGGCTGAGCAACGATGCAGACCTGCGCGAACGCCTGCTGTCGCTGTATTGGGCGCTGTCGGCCTATCCCGAAGTGCCCCACATGCTCGCCACGCTGCAATCGGCCGGTTTCAAGACGGCGATCCTGTCAAATGGCTCGCCCGAGATGCTGGACGGGGCGGTGACCTCTGCGGGCCTGACCGAATTGCTGGACGACGTGCTGAGTGTCGAAGCCGTCGGAATTTTCAAACCCGCCCCCCAGGTCTATGATCTTGTCGGGGCACGGTTCGGATCCGCCCCCGATCAGGTGTTGTTTGTGTCCTCGAACGGGTGGGATGCCGCCGCCGCCGCAGGGTACGGTTTCACAACCGCGTGGGTCAATCGCGGCGGCGATCCGGTCGACCGGCTTCCGTGGACGCCCGCGCATATTCTGAGCGATCTGACGACGATTCCGACCCTCGCAGGAGCGCTCTGATGGAGTTTTTCACCGCGTCGGACGGCGCGCAGATCGCCTATCGCGACACCGGTGCCCAAAGTGGACCACCCTTGCTGTGCCTTGCGGGGTTGACCCGCACGGTGGCAGATTTCGATTATCTGGCCCCGCACCTGCCGGATGTGAGGATGATCTGCATGGATTACCGCGGGCGGGGAGCCTCGCAATGGACGGGAGCCGCGACCTATACCGTACCGATCGAGGCCCGCGACGCTATTGAATTGCTTGACCACCTCGGCTTGCAGCGCGCGCCGGTTCTGGGCACCTCGCGCGGCGGGTTGATCGGCATGATTCTGGCCGCACTGGCCAAGGATCGTATCAGCGGATTGTGCATGAACGATATCGGCCCCGAAATTGCCCGCGCGGGCCTTGAGCGGATATTCGACTATGTCGGGCGCAACCCGTCTGTCACGGGGTTCAAAGCCCTCGCCGCGGCCCTGCGTGACAACGCCCCGGGCTTTGAGAACATCCCCGATACACGCTGGATGGAAGAGGCCAAAAAGCATTACACCCTGACAGACAAAGGGATGCAGGTAACCTATGACCCCGCCCTTCGGGATGCGTTTCTGGCCGCGTTCGAAGGAGAAATGCCCGATCTTTGGCCAGCTTTCGACGCGCTGGATGGTCTGCCCGTGGCGTTGATCCGTGGGGCCAATTCCGACCTTTTGACGCCACAAACCGTGGCCGAAATGCAGCGGCGCCGCCCTGACTTGATCTTTGCCGAAGTTCCCGACCGTGCCCACATCCCGTTTCTGGACGAGCCAGAGGCCGTCATCGCCATTCGCGCCTTTCTGAAAGCTGTTGCATGAACATCGAAATGATCCGCGCGGCTCAAGCCCGCCTGTCGGGCCATGCCCGCCAAACCCCGCTTTTGTCCTCGCCTTTTCTCGACGAAGTTGCGGGACGGCGCGTGTTTGTCAAAGCAGAGGCGCTTCAGCACACCGGCAGTTTCAAGTTTCGCGGCGCGTGGTCGGCGATCACGGCCCTACCGGAGGCGACCACCGGCGTTATCGCTTATTCCTCGGGAAATCACGCACAGGGCGTGGCGCTTGCGGCACGCAGCAGAGGGTTTGCAGCCACCATTATCATGCCCGCCGATGCGCCAACCTCGAAAATCGGCAACACCCGCGCGCTGGGGGCGACAGTGGTTTTGTATGATCGTGCCACCGAAGACCGGGACGAGATTGGCGCACGATTGGCGCATGAGCAAAACCTTGTGCTGGTGAAACCCTTTGACGACCCGCAGGTCATCGCCGGTCAAGGCACCACCGGTCTGGAGATTGCGCAACAGGCCGCCCGAGAGGGCGTAACCGAAGCCGACGTTCTGGTGTGCTGTGGCGGTGGCGGGTTGACCGCAGGCATCGCGCTGGCGTGTGAAGACACTGCACCGGGGTTGCGTGTGCGTCCGGTAGAACCCGAAGGGTTTGAGGATGTGGCCCGCTCGCTCGTGTCCGGCAGGATCGAGCGCAATGCCCGCACATCCGGATCGATCTGTGACGCGATTGTCACCCCGCAAGCCGGTGATCTGACCTTTCCGATCCTGAAACGGTTGTGCAAATCCGGTCTTGTCGTGTCGGATGAGGAGTGTCTGAGGACGATGGCACTGGCATTTTCCCGCCTGAAACTGGTGCTTGAGCCCGGGGGCGCCGTCGCACTGGCCGCTGCCCTGTTTCACGGCGACCGGATCGAAGGCGAAGCGGTGATTGCCGTGGCCTCGGGGGGGAATGTGGATGCGCCAATGTTCGCCGATGCTTTGTCGCGTTATGGCACGGCTTGCTGATGCGGGTGCCGGTGTGGCCCGTTAAATCAAAGGAATCGCCAGATGAAACTTGCTGTCTTTAACGAGATCGGGCTGCACTACCGCGAAGATGGCGACCCGAATGGTGCTCCGGTTGTTTTTGGAAACTCGTTGGGCACCGACCTGCGGGTTTGGGACGATGTGGTTGAACGCCTGCCGAAATCCTTGCGGATTATCCGGTATGACAAACGCGGTCACGGTTTGTCATCATGCCCCAAGGCGCCCTATCCCATGGGGGCTTTGGTGCGTGACGCCGAACAATTGCTTGATTATCTGAAGGTGCGCGACTGTGTTTTTGTCGGCCTTTCGATTGGCGGGATGATCGCACAGGGGCTGGCTGTCAAGCGGATGGACCAGATCCGCGCGATGGTGCTGTCGAACACAGCTGCAAAAATCGCCTATCCTGCCCTGTGGGACGAGCGCATCGCGGCGGTGCGCGCCGGCGGGGTCGAGGCCTTGGCCGATTCCATAATAACCCGCTGGTTTTCAGAGGCATTTTGCGAAAAGCCGGAAATCGCCTTGTGGCGGGCGATGCTGGTGAACACCCCTGATGAGGGTTATATGGGGTGCTCGGCGGCGATTTCGGGCACCGATTTCTTAACCACCACTTCGGGTCTGCGCCTGCCGACGCTTGCGATTGCGGGCACCGAAGACGGCTCGACCCCACCCGATCTGGTGCGCGAAACGGCGGCGCTTATTCCGGGCTCGCGGTTTGAACTGATGCGCGGATCGGGGCATATTCCGTGCGTCGAGAACCCCGATGAATACGCCGCCCTGCTGATCGGTTTTCTAAAAGACGTGGGTCATATCTGATGGCGGCCACCCCCTTTGACAGCCCGCTGATGAGCAAGACTTTCGGTGATGCCGAGATTGCAAAGCTGTTTACCGACAGTGCCGAGTTACGTGCCATGCTGGTCGTCGAGGGAGCACTGGCAAAGGCACAGGCCGGTTTGGGCATGATTCCTCAGGCGGCCGCCGACGCCATTCACCGCGATAGCCTCGAGGTTTTGATCGACCCTCGCGGGCTTGCGCAGGATACGGCGCAAAACGGTGTGCCGGTGCCGGCCCTGATTGCAAGGTTTCGAGCCGAGATGCTGGACGGGGATGCCGCGCAATACGTTCACTGGGGTGCCACCACCCAAGACATCATGGACAGCGGCCTTGCCCTGCGGCTGCGGCAGGTCGTGGCGATTTACGAGGCCCGTCTGAAAGTCACAATCGCGGCTCTGGCAGCTTTGGCAGAAACCCATCGCAGCCTGCCGATGGCGGCGCGCACCTGGGGGGTGGCGGCAACACCGACCAGCTTTGGCGCGATTGTGGCCAGTTGGGGCGTGCCGCTGATCCGGCACCTCGGGCGGTTGCAGAACCTGAAGGCAGACCTGCTTTGCGTCAGCTTGTCCGGCGCCGCAGGGACCTTATCGGCGATGGGGGCCGATGGCCCCGAAGTGCGCGCCGAGCTTGCGCGCGGTCTGGGGCTGAACGATCCGGGGTCAAGCTGGCACAGCACGCGCGACGGCCTTGTGGCCTTTACCAACTGGGCCGCTGCCCTGACCGGATCGCTTGGCAAGATGGGCGAGGATCTGTTGCTGATGACCCGCACCGGCGAGGTGCATCTGTCGGGCGGTGGCGCATCGTCAACCATGCCTCAAAAGCAAAATCCGGTGACCCCGTCCCTGCTTGTGGCGTTGGGGCGGCAGATGGTCGGGCTGGCGGCAAACATGCAGGCCGCGCTGCCCCACCGTGACCAACGCGACGGAGCGGCGTGGATGGTGGAATGGATGACGCTGCCGCAGATGTGCATGATCACGGGGCGCGCCCTTACGCTTGCCGGGGAACTGCCTGCGCGTGTGGCGCCGCAACCCGACATCCTGCTTGGCACTCTTGAGGACGGTCTGGAGTTGATCTATGCCGAAGCCCTGACGTTCTTCATGGCCCGCAAGATACCCCGCCCCCAAGCACAGACAGCCGTCAAAGAACTGTGCACCCAGGCGCGCGCCCTGAACGCGCCGTTATCCCGCATGGCGACAAAGCGTTGGCCAGATCAGGATTTTGGCAATCTCTTTACCCCCCAAGCCCAATTATCGGACGCCCCCAGCGAGGCCGACAGGTTTAGCGCCGAAGCAAAGTTGATCTGCGCATGAACCCGCGTTTGCCAATCACCTTTATCCTGATCACCCTGACCATCGACGCGATGGGCATAGGGTTGATCCTGCCGGTGATGCCCAGCCTTATCCGGGAAATCAACGGCGGCGGGTTGGGCGAGGCCGCCCTGTGGGGGGGCATCCTTGCCACTGCTTTCGCCGTGATGCAGTTTCTGTTCGGTCCGGTGCTGGGCAGCCTGTCGGACCGTTTCGGGCGCCGGCCGGTTTTGCTGATTTCGCTCGGGGTGCTGGCCATCGACTACCTTGTGATGGCCGTCGCCGGAACCATGTGGCTGCTGCTTTTGACACGGGTGATCGGCGGGATTACTTCGGCCACGCAATCGACGGCTGCGGCATTTATCTCCGACATATCGAAGCCCGAGGAAAAGGCCGCACGCTTTGGCTTGATCGGGGCGTCTTTCGGGGTCGGGTTTGTTCTCGGGCCGATCCTTGGCGGACTATTGGCAGAATTCGGCACGCGCGCCCCCTTTCTTGCCGCGGCGGCCCTTGCGTTATGCAACCTGTGTTTCGGATTTTTCGTCATGCCCGAAACGGTAACCGACAAGATCCGTCGCCCCTTCCGGTGGCAACGCGCCAATCCGTTCGGCGCATTCTTGAACGTGAGGCAGGTCTCGGGGACATCCCGGCTTTTGATGCTTTTCTTCCTCTACGAGTTTGCGTTTATCGTCTATCCGGCCACTTGGGCCTATTTCACCGCCGAAAGGTTCGGATGGGACCCCGCAATGATCGGCGTGTCGCTTGGGTCATTCGGCATTGCCATCGCGATTGTGCAGGGCGGGCTGATCCGCGTCCTCCTGCGCAAGTTCGGAGAGACAAACACCGTTTTGTACGGCTTCATCTTTAACGGCATCGCTTTTTTGATGCTGGCGCTTGTCAGCAACCCGACGCTGGCGCTGATCCTGACGCCGTTGACCGCATTGGGGGCGGTTGTGACCCCCGCGCTACAGGCGATGATGGCACGCAAGGCCGGCGACGATGCACAGGGCGAAATGCAGGGCGTGATCTCGTCCACCCGCTCGCTTGCGACCATCGTCTCTCCGTTGGTGATGACGCAGGTTTTTGCGTTCTTTACCGCCGCCGACACGCCTTATTACTTGCCCGGCGCCGCCTTTTTCCTGTCGATGCTGCTCATGGCCGTTTGCAGCACCATTTATGTCGCCGGTCTAAGGGCGGCCCGCCTTACGTGATCCCGAAACCCTGAAAACCCATCTGAAAGACACCGAATGCAAACGATCAAAGCCGCCGTCTGTCACGCCCCCAAGACGCCTCTTATTATCGAAGATATCCTACTGTCCCCCCCCGGTCCGGATCAGGTAGAGGTCACGCTGGAAGCGGTGGCGATCTGTCACTCGGACATCAGCTTTATCGACGGCGCGTGGTCGTGCCCGTTTCCGGCCGTGTTCGGCCATGAAGCCGTGGGCCACATTACCGCAACAGGCCCCGGTGCACGCGCATCTTTGGGCGCGCGGGTGATTGTCACCCTCTTGCACAGTTGCGGCACCTGCCAATGCTGCGCGACCGGCGCACCGGCCCATTGCGAAACCTCGATCGACCGGATGGCCGGACAAGTGCGCACAATGAGCGGTGACCCCATCCACTACGGCATCAATTGCGCCGCTTTTGCGGAAAAAGTAGTGGTGCACCAAAGTCAGATCGCATCAGTGCCAGCCTCTATTCCGGCCGCGTCGGCATCTTTGCTGGCGTGTGGTGTTGTCACCGGCATCGGAGCCGCGGTGAACACAGCCGGGGTCAGGCCCGGTGAAACCGTGGTCGTGATCGGTGCCGGCGGCGTCGGGCTGAACGCAATTCAGGGTGCGCGCATCGCTGGTGCATCGCGGATCATCGCCGTGGACATGCTAGAGGAAAAGCTGACCGTGGCACGTGAATTCGGCGCAACAGACGGCATTCTGGCCAGCACCCCCGAACCCTGGAACGAGGCGCTCAAGATCGCACCACGCGGAGCGGATGTTGTTCTGGTGACGGTTGGCGCCGTCCCGGCCTATGAGTCGGCGCTTGGTTATCTGGGACAAAAGGGCCGGATGTACATGGTCGGCATGACCCATTCCGGACAATCCGCCCGCTATGAACCCGTAAATGTCTGCGCGGCAGGGCAACGGATGGAAGGGTCCTTGATGGGAGATACGGTTTTATCGCGCGATATTCCGTGGATGATCGACATGTATTCTCAGGGGCGGCTCAAGCTTGACGAGCTTGTCTCCGCAACGTGGCGGCTTGACCAGATAAACGAAGCTATCGCCAGCACCAAATCCGGTGCCGCGCGTCGCAATGTCATCGTGTTCTGATCACTTCTGCCCAAACACAGGGACCAAGCCTATGAAACTTGCCGATCTCGATATCATCATCACATCACCGCCAAGCCCCGGTTGGGGCGGGCGGTACTGGATTTTCGTCAAGGTAACGACGGCCTGCGGTATCGTCGGTTGGGGCGAATGCTATGCCAGCAGCGTCGGACCAACAGCAATGCGCGCTGTAATCGAGGACGTGTTCGCGCGTCACATGGCCGGTGAGAACCCCGCGAATATCGAGCTGATGTTCCGCCGCGCTTATTCCAGCGGGTTCACACAGCGGCCCGATCTGACAGTCATGGGAGCTTTTTCCGGGCTTGAAATCGCGTGCTGGGATATCATCGGCAAAGCGCTGGATCAGCCGGTTCACATGCTCATGGGCGGGCGCACCAACGAACGTCTGCGCGCCTACACCTACCTCTATCCGACGGCTGAACAGGAAGGTGACCAGTTCTGGATCGATCCGCAAATGGCTGCCGAGGCGGCCCTGAAATGGGCTGATCTGGGGTTTACCGCGCTAAAGTTCGACCCCGCCGGTCCCTATACAATCCGCCCCGGCCACCAGCCTGCGATGCGCGATATCACCCGCTCGGTCGCCTTTTGCAAAGCCATCCGCGAAGCCGTCGGCGACCGTGCCGATCTGTTGTTCGGCACCCACGGGCAGTTTTCAACCGGCGGGGCCATCCGCATGGCACAAGCCATTGAGCCTTACATGCCGCTGTGGTTCGAAGAACCCGTTCCGCCTGACAGTGTCGGGTCAATGGCGCGCGTCGCCAACGCGACGAAGATTCCTATCGCAACAGGCGAGCGACTGACGACAAAGGCAGAATTTGCTCCGATCCTGCGTGACGGGGCCGCCACTATCCTGCAACCTGCGCTTGGCCGGGTCGGTGGCATCAACGAAGCCCGCAAGATCGCCGCCATGGCCGAAGTGTATAATGCCCAGATCGCCCCGCACTTGTATGCAGGCCCGATCGAGTGGGCGGCAAATGTGCAACTTGCAGCCACAATCCCGAACCTTTTGCTGGTTGAAACCATCGAAACAGGCGGCGCGTTTCACCGGGCCCTGATCGGCGACACGATCCACTTTGATAACGGCTATCTGATCCCCCCCAAAGGCCCGGGACTCGGGATCGAGGTCAACGAGGCTTTGGCCCGCGCCCACCCGCTCGAGGACACAGGCCTGCACCTGCAAATGCAGGAAGCTCCCTGTGACTATACTGCCGAAAATGTCTTTGGTGGTGGGGCACCGCGCAAGCCTGGCAACTAGGGTTGCGTCAAACAAGGCGCAGCGAGCCTCTCAACGTAACTGCACCGATCTTACACTTCGACAAATCTGTTTGCCTCTAAAAAGCAGCGTTCATCACAGGGCCCACAGCCGCGCAAAGCGCGGCTGCCACGCCCAACATGCCCCGCATGGCGGGAGGAGCCCCTGACCGGATCAATCGTGCCGTGCGCTATCCCAAGCACCAGGCCATAATAGCCTTTTGCGCATGAAGACGGTTTTCCGCCTCGTCGAAAATCACCGATTGCGGTCCGTCCATAACAACAGAAGTGGCCTCTTCTTCACGATGCGCTGGCAGGCAATGCATGAACAACGCATCAGGCGCCGCCGCAGCCATCAATGCAGAATTCACCTGATACGGGCGCAACTGGTTGTGCCGACGCTCGCGTGCCGATTGTGCATCATGCATCGACACCCACGTATCTGTCACAATCAGGTCGGCTCCCTCAACCGCCTTGATCGGATTGCGCTCGATCTCGACCTTGACGCCTTTGTCACGGGCCGCACGAACGAACTCCGCCTCGGGGTCCAGCGTCGGAGGTCCGGTAAACGTCAGATCAAACCCGAACTGGCCCGCCGCATGCAGGAAAGACGAACACACGTTGTTGCCATCCCCGCTCCAGACAACTTTTTTGCCACTGATCGGACCACGATGCTCTTCATAGGTCAGGATATCCGCCATGATCTGACACGGATGCGTCCGGTTGGTCAGCCCGTTGATCACCGGAACTGTTGCATATTCGGCCAGCTCGAGCAGGGTTGCCTCGTCAAAGGTGCGGATCATGATCATATCGACATAGCGGCTCAACACGCGCGCGGTATCGGCAATCGTCTCGCCGTGACCAAGCTGCATATCCGCCCCCGACAGCACAAGGGTCTGACCCCCCATTTGTCGAACACCTACATCGAACGAGACCCGCGTCCGCGTCGAGGGCTTTTCGAAGATAAGCGCAACCATGCGCCCATCAAGCGGCGTCTCGACATCCAGCGTCCCTTTGGGACGCCCCGCACGCGCGGTTTTGACCTTGCGCGCATTGTCGATAATCGCTCTCAGATCTTCCGGAGCGGTCACATTGATATCCAAAAAGTGCTTCATATTGTTACTTCTTTATGCTCGGGGGCTGATGGCCCCGTGGGCGTGACACCGACACTCCTCGTGCCTGTGCCGTCCGTTGTTAATCACCGGAGCCGGTCAAATTCTTCAGGCTGAGAGGGTTGCGCGCACCGCACTGGCAGCAGCTTCAAGGCGCGCAACAGCCTGCGCAATCTCGTCATCCGTGATGTTGAGCGGCGGAAGCAGTCGCAAGGTGTTTTCCCCCGCAGGCACAGTCAGCAACAACGCATCGTAGCCTGCCGAGACAATATCCCCGACCGGTGCTTTGCACACCACACCGATCATCAAACCCGATCCACGAACAGCATCGAAAACGTCGGGATAGCGTGCAACCAACCCGTCCAGTTTCTGTCGCAGCAGGGCTGACTTACGCACCACTTCGGCCAGAAACACAG
>JBLHUT010000036.1:0-17828 GCA_047629975.1 Paracoccaceae bacterium | reverse complement strand
GCCAACATGTCCGCCCTCCCCCTTTGCGCATCCGCACCGACCGAAGGTTAGGCCGCACAGCTTGCAGGAGCAACCACCGAATGGTTCAGTTAAACGCAGCACACGGGTCGCCGCGCGGCGCGACGGGCGTCTTGAGCCACAGATCAAACGGTTCATCCTCTGCCACAGCCCCCTCGAGCTGACCGACAGACAGCACGCTGACCTGCGGTGCTGCAACCGACAAAACCGCAGGAACCCCCCAATCGCTGCGCGCATGGCCATTGCCAAGGATCACAACCACCGGCCCGCCCGTATCTGCCAAGGCCATCAGCGCGGCACGGGCAAGTGCGGCGTCGCGCAACCGCTGGGCCGCAACCATCCCGCCCATCAGATCAAGCGGCATTGCCTCGCAATGATTGGCGAACTGGGCGGCCTCGCGTTGGGCCTGCTCGGGGGCCGGCAGCGCGGTGGTCAACCCGAAACGTGCGGCTTGGGCACCGAACACCTGTGCCGCCCCTTTGGAGAAGGCCGCGCGCACGTCTTGACGCGCAAGCGCCGCCCCATAAATTTTGACACCGTCGTACCCTGTTGCAGTGTCAAGCGCGGCAAACACAGGATAATAAATTGCAAAATCCGGCCAGCCCGAAGCATTCCAATCCAGCGCCTGCTCCAGCGCGATCTGGTCGTTCAACAGGTCCGGCGTGACCCGCGCTGCCTGTTCGGGCGTCAGCATCTCGAAGACAACCGCACGCGGCGCAATGGCGCGCAGCGCGCGCGCCTGCCCGAGATGGTGACCGGCGTTGTCATGGATTTCACCAAGCAAGGTAATCTGGGCGCGGGGCAGGTTATCCAACCCCGACTCACCGATCTCACCAGCGGTTGCCGCCCCCTGCCAAAGGCAGACAGCGGCAATGACAAGCCACCGCGCTCCGGACTTTACCCGAAAAATTGCAGAACTTCCCGCGACTGGCCCTCTAAATTCTTGCGCATCTTTGTGAACGCCGCGGCTTCCAGTTGGCGCACCCGCTCTTTCGACAGACCAAGTTCGGCACCCAGACTTTCAAGTGTTCTTGGGGCCTCGCGCAGTTTACGCTCGCGCACGATAAACCGCTCACGTTCGTTGAGTTGCGCCATGGCATTCAATAGCCACTGGCGCAGCTTTTCGGTGTCGTGACGATGCGCGACCACATGTTCGGCCTGATCGCTTTTGTCCTCAAGCGCGTCGATCCATTCGCGGCCTTCGTCCTCGGACGACTGGGTCGCATTCAGCGAGTAGTCTGACCCCGACAGGCGGCCCTCCATCATCTCGACATCGTGCAACGGCACGCCGACCTCGGTCGCAATCATCTGGCGCATCTGGTAGCCGTCAAGCTTTTCGCCTACGGCGGCCGCTTCGCGCTCCAGACGGGCCTGTACGCGGCGCATGTTGAAAAACAGCGACTTCTGGCTGGAGGTGGAGCCGGTGCGCACCATCGACCAATTGCGCATCACATAGTCCTGAATCGACGCCTTGATCCACCACACAGCATAGGTCGAGAACCTGACACCACGGTCGGGGTCGAACTTGTCAGCGGCCTTCATGAGGCCCAAACCGGCTTCCTGGATCAGATCGTTCATCGGCGCGCCGTAGCGTTTGAACTTGGAGGCCATCGAAATCGCCAGTCGCATGTAAGCCGTAATCAGGCGGTGCAGTGCGGCTTCGTCCCGCTCGTCCCGCCACGCATAGGCAAGTCTGAGTTCTGTTTCCGCATCCAGCAGTTCCGCGCGCATTGCCCGGCGCGACATTGACTGGTCGAAGTTTCCATCCAAAGCCATTTTTCGTAACTCCTGCTAATTTCGACTTTCGCCGAGCGACCACTTTCATCTAACTGTATTAATGTTACGCAAGCATCGGTCGGACGGATCACAGACAGGAGCCGCTTTATGTTGCCAAACCTCTCTCTCGTACTAGGCGGCGCAAGTTCCGGCAAATCCGGATTTGCCGAGCGGCTGGCAATTTCAACCGGTTTACCAAAGGTTTACATTGCGACTGCTCAGGCCTTTGACGCAGAAATGACTGCGAAAATTGCCGCGCACAAAAAAATGCGCGGCTCAGGCTGGATGGATGTTGAAGCGCCCAATGATCTGGCTAATGCCCTTTATTTAACCAAACCGGGAACGGTCGTCCTGGTTGATTGCGCAACGATGTGGTTGTCGAACCGACTTTTGGCAGAGGCCGACCTTGATGCAGAAAGCCGCGCGCTTGTTGCCGCGTGCGCCGCCTGCGCGGGCACGGTCGTGGTCGTCAGCAACGAGGTCGGAATGGGCATCGTCCCCGACAACGCGCTGGCGCGGCGGTTTCGCGTGGCGCAGGGGCAATTGAACCAGCACCTCGCACAACGTGCGGACTTGGTCGTCGCCGTGATGGCGGGCCTGCCCTTGGCGTTGAAAGGGGCCCTGCCGGTACAGGTGACGCCATGAGCACCCTGTGGTGGGTGCGCCACGGGCCAACGCATCGCAAGGATATGATCGGCTGGACGGATGCGCCCGCCGATCTGTCGGATCTGGGCGCGCTTGACCGGTTGGCACGGTTTCTGCCCGCCGATGCGCCGGTCGTGTCGTCCGATCTGCTGCGCGCCTCGGCCACGGCGGATGCGATACAGCACACCCGAAGCCGCCTGCCCCACGATCCGGCCCTGCGCGAGATCCACTTCGGTGCGTGGGAGGGCGTGCGGTTCGATGCCCTGCCACCCGAAGACACCGCCACCTTGCGCGCCTTTTGGGAAAGCCCGGGCGCATTGCGCGCCCCGCAAGGCGAAAGCTGGAACGACCTGAGCACCCGCGTCAGTCACGTCGCCGACGCGTTGGCGCAACAACACCGGCATGTGATCGTCGTGGCCCACATGGGCGCGATCCTGACGCAGGTACAGCGCGCCCGGGGCCTTAGCGCCTATAAAACACTGGCCCAGAAAATCGACAACCTGTCCGTAACGCAGCTTGAGTGGGACGGGACGTGGCGCGATGTGCAGGTCAATCACCTTCCCTGAGCAAAACCCTGCTCCGATCCGCGTGCCAAGCAGGCAAAGAGACAAAATGACATTTTGAAATCACTGATTTGTTCGCTATCAATCGGGCATGACCTATCAACTTGTCCTCGGAGACCCCGCCTATTCAAGCTGGTCCATGCGTGCGTGGCTGCTGTTTGACCGTTTCGCCCTTCCGGTAGAGCCGCGCTGGATTTCGTTCGCGCAGCTCTCTGTGGCCGAACAGGTGCCCGATTTGTGGCCAACCCGCACCGTTCCGGCAATGGTCGCCCCCGACGGGGCCGTGATCAGCGACACACTTGCAATCGCCGAAGAGCTTGCGACCCGCCACCCAGACAGCGGGCTTTGGCCGCACGCCGCACAAGCGCGTGCAATTGCCCGCTCGCTTACAGCAGAAATGCACGCAGGCTTTGACACGCTCCGGCAGGTTTGCCCGATGAACCTGCGCTGCGCCTATTCAAACTTTGTGCCGTCCCAAGCGCTTGAGGCTGATCTGCGACGCCTTGAAACCGTTTGGGCCCATGCGCGCAAAAGCTGCCACCCCGAGGGGCCGTGGCTGTGCGGTGACTACTCCATTGTCGATGCCTTTTTCGCGCCGGTGGCCGCGCGCATCGCAGGATACGACCTTAAAGTGGATGCCGCTGCACAAGATTACGTCAACGCGCATCTTTCGGACCCGTCGTTCTTGCGCTGGAGGGACATTGCACTGTCGCGTGGTCCTGACTTGCCACGATACGCCCGTGATTATACGCAAGTTCCGTGGCCGGCCCCACACACCGGATGACACAGGGTCCAGCTGTGCCAGCCGTCTTTTTGCTGCCAACGGGCTGGTCCGGGGCCTGCTCAGTTCTGGGGCTGCTCAGTTTTAAAGGTGCGTTAACCATTCTTAAACTCTCTCCACCTACCCATTAACAAAGGTTACGGAAGGGTTGGGATATGGTGACGCTTGCGCATTCGGTCGCCTTTGAAGGGATCGAAACCCGTTCTGTCGAGGTGCAATGCGCCGTGTCCCCGGGCCTGCCCGCGTTTTCAATCGTGGGGCTCCCCGACAAGGCCGTCTCGGAGGCGCGCGAACGGGTGCGCACGGCGTTGCAGTCGCTGTCGATAGCATTGCCGTCCAAACGGATCACGATCAACCTGGCACCCGCGAACCTGCCAAAGGAGGGAAGTCATTTCGACCTTCCGATTGCGCTGGCTCTTCTGGCAGCGCTCGAAATCATCCCCCCCGAAGAAGTCGAAGGCACACTCGCGCTGGGGGAGCTGTCGCTTGACGGGTCGCTGGTCGCTGTGAACGGCACGTTGCCTGCGGCATTGGCGGCAGCCACTGACAACCGAACGCTGATCTGCCCCAAGGCGTGCGGCGCAGAGGCCTCCTGGGTCGGGGCGGCACAGGTGCTGGCCGCTGACAGTCTGGCCGCCGTTGTGCGTCATTTTACCGGACAGGCACCGCTGTCGCCCGCCATCCCCGGAGAAGTCGCCGCCCCCCCCCTCACCAAGGATTTCAGAGACGTGAAGGGGCAGGAACGCGCCAAACGCGCGCTCGAGATTGCCGCCGCCGGGCGACACCATGTTCTGATGACCGGCACACCGGGGTCCGGAAAGTCGATGCTGGCGGCGCGCCTGTCGGGCATCCTGCCGCCCCTCACACCGGTCGAGGCGCTTGAGACCTCGATGATCCACTCGCTGTCGGGGCTGCTTACAGAAGGGGGAATATCGCGCCAGAGACCCTTTCAGGAACCGCATCACACCGCCTCGAAACCTGCCATCGTCGGCGGGGGCAGAATTGCAAAACCCGGGCAGATCAGCCTCGCACATAACGGCGTTCTGTTCATGGACGAGTTTCCCGAATTTCAACGACAAGTGCTGGAAAGCCTGCGCCAACCCATCGAGACCGGAGAAGTTTTGATTGCGCGCGCGAATGCCCATGTCCGCTATCCCTGTCGGTTTATGCTGATTGCGGCGGCAAATCCGTGCAAATGCGGGTATCTGTCCGATGCCACACGGGCGTGTTCGCGGGCTCCGCAATGTGGTCAGGATTATCTTGGGCGTATTTCCGGCCCGCTGATGGACCGCTTCGATCTGAGGGTCGAGCTGCCACCGGTATCCTATCAGGATCTGGACCTGCCGCATTCGGGCGAGACATCTGCAACCATCGCCGCACGCGTCGCCGCCGCGCGGCTGGTACAGGCCGAACGGTTTGCGAGCCACCCCGGCGATGTGCGTGTGAATGCAGATGCCGAAGCGGGGCTTTTGGAGGAAATCGCAACTCCTGACGCAGGCGGCCGCGCCCTTTTGTCAAAGATAGCCCAACGTTTCGGGCTGTCGGCACGCGGGTACCACAGGGTCTTGCGCGTTGCCCGAACAATCGCCGATCTTGACGGGGCACAGACGGTCGCACAAAAACATATCGCCGAAGCCGTCAGTTTCCGGCTGGCGACAGATACCGAACGGTAAGCCACGAAAATGCCCACCAGACGATATCCAAAGGTGACGACACTGCATTAACCCGCGCGCTGCGCCAGTCTTGCGTCAATCGCATCCCAGACAAGCGCGGCAATATTTGTCCCGTCAAAACGTTCAAGCTCTTGAATGCCGGTCGGTGACGTCACGTTGATTTCCGTCAGATAACGCCCGATCACGTCAATTCCGACAAAAACCTGACCCCGTTCCCGCAGAACCGGCGCAATTGCGGCACAAATCTCAAGATCGCGTTCGGTCAACCCGACCTTTTCAGGGCGTCCCCCGACATGCATATTCGACCGTGTCTCTCCGGCGGCAGGCACACGGTTTATCGCGCCGACCGGCACGCCGTCGACCAGAATGATCCGCTTGTCCCCCGCACTCACCGCAGGCAGAAACTGTTGTGCGATCAATGGCTCGCGGTTAATGCCCGAAAACAGTTCGTGAAGCGACGCAAGGTTGCGGTCCTGTGGTGTCAGACGGAACACCGCCGCGCCGCCATTTCCATAAAGCGGCTTGAGGATTATGTCCTGATACTCGTCCTTGAAGCGTTTTAACGTCGCCAGATCGCGGGCAATCGTGGTCGGAGGGGTCAAGTCGGGAAAGTCCAGAACCAGCAATTTTTCAGGGGAATTGCGCACCCAGAACGGGTCATTCACCACAAGCACATCCGGCGTCAGACGTTCCAGCAGATGAGTTGACGTGATGTAGGACATATCGAACGGCGGGTCCTGACGCAGCCAGATAACATCCATTTCCGACAGGTCCAAATCCTGTTCAGGCCCAAGAATGGCAGGCTGACCAGCGACGCGCTGTACCTGCATGGCTTGCCCCACCGCCATGATCTTTCCGCTGCGATAGGAAAGCTTGTCAGGCGTGTAAAAGTAAAGCTCCGCACCACGCGACTGTGCCTCCTCGGCCAGCCTGAAGCTGCTGTCAGCGTTGATGTCGACCGCTTGAACAGGGTCCATCTGAAATGCTATTTTCAAGGCAGGTTTCCTTTGTTGCTTGCCCCTTCATCGACAAGCAGGAGGACAATTGCAACGCCTCAGTGGCCGAAAGCATTCGGGATCACCTGCACCGCACCGATCCCGTCAACAAGAGCCACATCGAACCGCACGTTGCTCGATTGTCCAAGCGGCGTCGTCGCCAGATACCCCGAGGCCGTGGCTTGAATTCGCAAGATTTGGCGATTTGAAAGCCGTGAAGCCGCATTTGCAAAGCTTTTTGACTTTTTGACCTCGACGAAAACTATGGCGTCGCCGTCGCTGACAACCAGATCCAGTTCACCATTCTCGTCGCGCCAACGCCGCGCCAACACCCTTGCCCCCTCGCGCTCGTAATGGCGCTCTACGATCGCCTCGGCGGCCAGACCCGCGTGATAAGAGGTGCTTCCGGTCATGTGTCCGTTCCGATCCCCGTTCTAGGCGCGATCTTTGAGAGAGAGAGCAATCTGATAGACCGTTCGACGCGGGCTTCCGAATTTTTCGGCGATAATGGTTGCTGATTCCTTAACAGAATGTGTTTGCATCGCCTCCTCAAGCGCCGCGACAAGCATTTCAGGCGTTGCCTCTACTTTCGAGGCGCGGTCGATGACGATCACGATTTCCCCGCGCGGCGCGGATGCCGAACAAAGCTCGAGCAACTCTGCAACAGAGCCACGCAAGGTGGTTTCGAACTTTTTGGTCATCTCCCGGCACAGCGCGACCTGACGGTCGTGGCCCAGAACCTCGGCCATGTCCTCCAGAGCCGCCACCGCCCGTTTGGCTGTCTCGAAGACGATCACCGTTGCGGGTATCTGTGCGATTTCCTGCAAGAATTTCTTTCGTGCGTTGCGCGCGTTGGGAATAAATCCGGCAAAGTGGAACCTGTCGGTCGGCAAGCCCGACAACGTCAGTGCAGCCAGCACGGACGACGGCCCCGGTGCAGTGGTGACCATCACGCCTGCCTCGATCGCCGCGCGCCCCAGAACGAACCCCGGATCCGCCACCAGCGGTGTCCCCGCATCGGACGCATAGGCAACCGATTTTCCTTCGGCAATCAGGGCAAGCAACCTTGGCCGCTGCGCCGCGCCGTTATGATCGTGGTAAGGCACCAAAGGGCGCCCTGCCAACGGCACGGCATGCAGATCCATCAATTTGCGCGTCATCCGGGTATCTTCGGCGGCAATCACATCGGCAGACGCCAGAATATCAAGCGCACGCAGCGTAATATCACGCGCCGAACCAATCGGTGTGGCCACAAAATAGAGGCCCGGTGCCAACGGCGTCTTGCGGAATACCGCATCGGTTTGGTCTTGGGTCATTTACTTGCCCTCCTGCTCCTCTTAACCTTGTTACCTCATAGTTGGGGTCAAGCGGCCTGTGAGCATGAGGAGTATCGAATGTTTAGTGTTTTGTTGACCCCCATTATGCGGAGGGTAAAATCCGCCGCCCGGCCCCTTGCGGCCGTGGCACTTGCCCTGACGTTGACCGCCTGCGAGGCGCCCAACATGTCTGCGCGCGGACCGTCGTTGAATGGCGGCCCGGTGCAGGTTGCGCTTTTGGTGCCGGGGGGGTCTGCGCAGGCCACCGACAATGCGCTTGCCGGCACTCTCGAGAATGCCGCGCGGCTGGCCATGGGCGATTTGCAGGGCGTTGAAATCGACTTGCGGGTTTACAACACCGGTGGCACCGCAGCCGGCGCGGGTGTGGCCGCAACAAATGCACTGGACGACGGGGCGAAAATTATCCTTGGCCCGCTGTATGCCGCAAACGCGAATGCCGCCGGTCTGATTGCCGCCAAAAAGGGCGTCAACGTTCTGACATTTTCCAACGACACCTCGATTGCGGGGGGAAATGTCTTTGTTCTGGGACAAACATTTGATGACACCGCCAACAGGTTGGCCCGCTATGCCACCCTTCAGGGAAAGGGGCGCACCTTTATTGTGCACGCAAACAGCCCCTCAGAGGTCGTTGGCGCAGGTGCCATCAGCCGCGCCGTCACACGGCAAGGTGGCGTGTTGGCCGGCTCTGCTTCTTTCGAGCTGTCGCAGCAAAGCCTGATCAACGCGTTGACCGACATCGCGCAACAAGTCCGCGCAACAGAAGCCACTTCGGTCTTTTTCACCTCAGGCAACGATGGTGCGATGCCGTTTCTTGCTCAATTGCTGCCCGAAAACGGCATTTCTCCGTCCCAGATACAGTATATCGGCCTGCGCCGTCTGGACCTGCCGGCACAAGCGTTGTCGCAGCCCGGACTTCAGGGAAGCTGGTTCGCCATTCCCGATCCGGCACGCAGCGCAAGCTTCACATCACGCTACAGCGCCGCTTACGGCACCCCTCCGCCATCGGTGGCGGGCCTTGCCTATGACGGCATCGCAGCCATCGGCGCGTCTGTCAGACAGGGCAACGCGGATGCGTTGTCACGCGAAGGGCTGACCCAGGGATCAGGGTTTGTCGGGGTGAACGGCGTCTTCAGGCTTTATGCCGATGGCACGAACGAACGCGGCCTTGCCGTGGCGACCATTCAGGATGGTCAGGTCGTCGTGCTGGACCCTGCCCCCAGAGGGTTCGCAAGTGCCGGATTTTAGAAAACCGTGACACAGCAAGCTCCCGCCGCCCCCTTGCAGGACCTGATCTGCCCTGCCGATGAGATCTTTGACTTCCAAACCACCTGGGAGGGAATAAGTCGGGCTCTGCCCGGTGCTGGCAGCACCAAGCAAATGCGCGCCGCCACTGTCGAGCACCTGCAAAAGGCGCGTGACGAGGGGCGCGCGGTTATCGCCGCCGCATTCGAGGCTGATCCCCGGTCCTCCCGCAAACTTGTGCATTCCTATGCCTACCTTACGGACGGTTTGGTGATCACGACGCTGCGGGCCGTGCGCGAATACATGTGCCCCGACCCCGACCAGATGCGGCCCGAAAAGCTGTCGGTTATGGCGGTCGGAGGGTACGGGCGTGCCGAAATGGCGCCCCACTCGGATGTGGATCTGCTGTTCCTGACGCCGAAAAAGATCACGCCCTGGGCCGAAAGCGTCATCGAATCGATGCTGTATGTTCTGTGGGATCTCCGGCTGAAGGTTGGTCACTCCAGCCGCACGATCAAGGATTGCCTGAAGCTGGGACGCGAGGATTATACCATCCGTACCGCGTTGCTCGAAGTGCGGCTGCTGGCGGGCGATGCGGGGCTTGCAACAGACCTCGGCGTGCGGCTTTGGAACGATCTGTTCTCGGGCACGGGCCGCGAATTCATCGAGGCAAAACTGGCCGAGCGTGGCGCACGCCACACCAAACAGGGCGGCCAGCGCTACATGCTGGAGCCGAACGTAAAAGAGGGCAAAGGCGGGTTGCGCGATCTGCAATCCCTGTTCTGGATCGCCAAGTATATCCACCGCGTGCAGCGTATCGAAGAGTTGGTCGGGCTGGGTGTGTTCACCCCTGAAGAATACTGGGCTTTCGAGGCCGCCGAAGACTTCCTGTGGGCTGTGCGCGCCCATCTGCACCTGATCACCGGCCGCGAGATGGATCAGCTCACCTTTGACATGCAGGTCGAAGTCGCAGCGCATCTCAAATACATTGATCATTCCGGGCGGCGCGGTGTCGAGCATTTCATGCAGGATTACTTTCGCCACGCCACCCAAGTCGGAGAGTTGACGCGCATTTTCCTGACCGCGCTGGAGGCGATCCACGTCAAGAACGAGCCGATGCTGGTGGGGTTTTTCCGGCGTAAACGCAAAGTCAAACCGCCCTACGTGATCCGGCAAAACCGTCTGGACATCGAGGACGAGGCGGCCTTTTTCGGCGACACGCTGAACATGCTGCGGATTTTCGACGAAGCCCTGCGCACCGGCCTGCTCCTGCACCCTCAGGCGATGCGACTGATTGCGGCCAATCTGTCGCTTTTCGACGAGGCCATGCGCACGGATCGTGACGCGGTCAACATTTTCCTCGGTCTTCTGCTCAAACACGGCAACCCCGAACGCGCCTTGCGGCGGATGAATGAATTGGGAGTTTTGCAGGCGTTTTTGCCCGAATTCGAGCCGATCGTGGCAATGATGCAGTTCAACGTCTATCATTCCTACACCGTTGACGAGCACACGATCCAATGCATCAAAACGCTCAGTCAGATCGAGCATGAAGAGTTGGAGGAAGAACTGCCCATTGCCAGCGGCATCCTCAAACGCGGCATCAACCGCAAGGTGATCTATATCGCGTTGTTGCTGCATGACATCGGCAAGGGGCGCAAAGAGGACCACTCCATTCTGGGCGCGCGTATCGCCCGCAACGTGACCCCCCGACTGGGTCTGAACAAGGAAGACTGCGAAACTGTGGAATGGTTGGTTCGGTATCATTTGCTGATGTCCGACATGGCGCAAAAGCGTGACCTGTCCGATCCACGCACCATTCGCGACTTTGCCAAGGCCGTAAAGACCCGCAAGCGTCTGGACCTTTTGACGGTGTTGACCGTGTGCGACATTCGCGGCGTCGGGCCGAGTGTCTGGAACAACTGGAAGGCAATGCTTTTGCGCAATCTCTACCGGCAAACTGCCGATGCGCTTGAAACCGGGCTGGAGGAATTGAACCGCGAAAACCGCGATGTCGAGGCAAAGCGGGCCTTGCGGGCCGCCCTCGCCGACTGGCCCACAAAGGATCTGCGCATCGAAACAGGTCGCCACTACCCGACCTATTGGCAAGGGCTGCCGACCAGTGCGCATATCGTTCTGGCGAAATTGTTGCACAACATTCCCGATGACGCCGTGCGGATCGACCTGACGCCGGACCTTGACCGTGACGCCACCTGTGCCTGCTTCGCGTTCGCCGATCATCCGGGGCTTTTTGTGCGCGTGACGGGGGCGCTTGCGCTTGTCGGGGCGAATGTCGTAGACGCCCGCAGTTTCACCTCAAAGGACGGCTACGCCTGCTTTGCGTTCTGGATTCAGGATGCCGAGGGCAAGCCCTTTGAGCCCGATCGCCTGCCCAAACTGCGCAACATGATCACAAAAACGCTTCAGGGCGAGGTCCTGCCACGCGAAGCGCTGAAAAGTCGTGACAAGCTTAAAAAGCGCGAGAAAAGCTTCCGGTTTCCGACATCGATCACTTTTGATAACGACGGCTCCGACATCTATACCATCATCGAGGTCGACACCCGCGACCGCCCCGGCCTGTTGCACGACTTGTCGCGAACCCTTGCAGACACGAATATCTATATTTCGTCGGCTGTCATCGCGACCTACGGCGCACAGGTGGTCGATACATTCTATGTCAAGGACCTGTTCGGCCTTAAGATCCACTCCGTGGTGAAGCAGGGCCTGCTGGAGCGCAAGCTGCGCGATGCCGTCGAGGCAGGCTCTGCAAGGGCGCACAGCTGATGCCGAAGATACGGCTCGTCTCCGGTTTTCTGACCGTGGGCATGTGGACCATGCTCAGCCGTCTGCTCGGGTTTGTGCGCGACATTGCAATCGCTGCGCGACTGGGCGACGGACCTGTGGGCGAGGCGTTTCTGGTGGCGTTTGCCTTGCCGAACATGTTTCGACGGTTTTTTGCCGAAGGCGCGTTCAACATGGCCTTCGTGCCGATGTTTTCGAAAAAACTCGAAAGCGGCGATGACCCGCTGGGGTTTGCGCGCGATGCCTTTGCGGGGCTGGCTGCGGTCGTGCTGTTGGTGACCATCCTTGCGCAGCTCGTGATGCCGTGGCTCGTGCTTGCTATGGCCAGCGGATTTGCCGGTGATGCCCGTTTTGAAATGGCCACCGGTTTTGGCCGTGTTGCGTTTTTCTACATCCTGTTCATTTCACTGGCGGCGTTACTGTCGGGGGTTCTCAATGCGTCGGGCCGGTTTGTGGCGGCGGCGGCGGCTCCGGTCCTGCTCAACATCATTCTTGTGGGCGCGATGGCGCTGTCGGGGCCGATGGGCTGGGATTTTGGCTGGGCGCTGACATGGGCCGTGCCTCTGGCGGGGTTTGCGCAACTTGTTCTGGTCTGGAAGGCGGCGGCGCGTGCGGGCTTCCGGCTGGTGCCGCGCCGCCCGCGAATGACGCCAGAATTGAAACGGCTGGCCCTGATCGCGGGGCCAGCAGCGCTTGCTGGCGGAGTGATGCAGATCAACCTGCTGGTCGGACGACAGGTCGCCAGTTTTTATGACGGCGCGATCATGTACCTGAACCTTGCCGACCGGCTGTATCAGCTGCCGTTGGGGGTTGTTGCGATTGCCATCGGTGTGGTTCTGCTACCGGATCTGTCGCGCAAACTCGAGGCCGGAGACACACGCGGCGGACAGGACGGGTTCAACCGTGCAACCGAATTCGCCCTGCTGCTGACCGTGCCTGCGTCTATCGCCCTGATGACGGTGCCATTTCCCATCGTATCGGTGCTGTATCAACGCGGGCTATTTGACGCGCAGGCCGCACAGGCCACGGCGCTGGTGACCGCGATCTACGGCGCGGGGCTGCCGGCGTTCGTGCTGCAAAAGGTCCTGCAACCGCTGTATTTTGCGCGCCATGACACCCGCCGCCCGTTCCGTTTCGCATTGGTGGCGATGGCCGTGAACGCCGCAATCGCGATTTTGCTGGCTCCCGTGATCGGGTTTGCCGCAGCGGCGCTGGCAACCACATTGGCAGGATGGGCTATGGTTGCCCTGTTGTGGCACGGCTCACGACAGATGGGCGACGCGGCGCGCACAGACGCACGTTTGCGCAAACGCAGTGTGCGGGTGTTCATCGCAGCCGTGATCATGGGCGGAGTGTTGTTGGCCACCAAATCGCTGCTGGGTGACAGTTTTCAAACACCGGGCTTGCGGTACGGGGCGTTGCTGGCGTTGGTCACCACAGGAATGGTCACCTATTTCATTGCGGCTCAGGCTTTGGGGGCTGTCAATTTGCGCGAATTGCGCCAGTCACTGAGACGAAAGCCCGCCTGACAGGGAGGACTTTCGTTTCAGGCTTGCAACGCTGGCTTTCGGGGCAGGCCTTCAACGCAGGCCTTCAACGCAGGCTTGATGACACGGGGTTAGGCGCCCGCACGGCCACGCAGTTTGCGCATCATCCGGCCAAAGCCCCCCGGGCTGACGATCACTGACAGGCAAAACCCTGTCAAAAATCCCGCAAAATCGGCAATCCAGTCGTTGTTGCTGCCAAACAGCACCCCGAACAACAGCTGGATCCCCAGCAGAAATCCGATGAGCCGGAAGGCCTGGAACTTGTTCGCACCGACCGCACCGTAGCCCATCCACAGGATGAAGGTGTACCCCCCGATCAATCCGTAAGCCCCCGGAAAGCCACCAATCAACGGGCGCGGATCGCTTACTAAAAACGTATAGGCCAAGGCCCCCGTGATTGCTGCCCCGAAAAACAGCACCGCCACAGCCATGCCCGAAAAGACCTCTCCAACCATTTTTCCAAGCGCCAGCACAAAGACCGCCACAAAAAGCGCCTGCATAAAGTTCATGTGCACAAACGGATAGGTCACAAACCGGATCACGAAATCGGCGCGTAGCGTCTCGTTCAGCCACATCCACTCGACGGCCTGCGGAAAGAACGCATAGTTCTGCAATGCGTATCCGCGCAGCGCGTCGCCTTGGCTGCTGACCCCTTGGGCAAGCCCCACACCTGCCGCCCAGAACACAAGCTCGACCCCCGCAATCGCCAGCGCAAGAAGGATCACAACACGCGGCAGCGCGTTGAACGGGGAAGCATCGGGATCGAACGACATGGGCGGGACCTTTGGTTGACGGCAAGCTGCCACAGCGATAAGCGAGCCGCAGCCGGAAATCCAGATGGAGTGCCACATGCAAGACGCCCCTGCAGATAAACCAACGACCAAATTTACGAAACGCGTTTTTTCAGGCATCCAGCCTTCGGGTGGTTTGACGCTGGGAAACTACCTTGGCGCGATGAAACGCTTTGTCGATATGCAAGACGAAGGCAGCTTTGAAACCGTGTATTGCATGGTTGACCTGCACGCCATCACCGTCTGGCAGGACCCCGCAGCACTTCGGCGCAACACGCGCGAGCTGGCCGCAGGATTCATTGCCGCGGGCATCGATCCGGAGCGGTCGATTCTGTTCAATCAAAGTCAGGTTCCCGAACACGCGCAGCTTGCGTGGATCTTCAACTGTGTCGCGCGCATGGGCTGGATGCACCGGATGACGCAGTGGAAGGACAAGGCCGGCAAGAATTCCGAAAACGCCTCGCTCGGGCTTCTGGCCTATCCTGCGTTGATGGCGGCCGATATTCTGGTGTACCACGCAACCCACGTGCCCGTCGGCGACGACCAGAAGCAGCATCTCGAGTTGACGCGCGACATCGGTGCAAAGTTCAACAATGATTTCGGGGTGGATTTCTTTCCGATCACCGAGCCGGTTATCGAAGGGGCCGCAACCCGTGTGATGTCGTTGCGCGATGGCACCAAGAAGATGTCGAAAAGCGATCCCTCCGACGCCAGCCGCATCAACATGACCGATGACGCGGATACCATTGCCAAAAAGATCCGCAAGGCCAAGACCGACCCCGAACCGCTTCCCGATACCCTCGAAGGGCTGGACGGGCGCCCCGACGCCCGCAACCTGATCAACATCTATGCCGCCCTCAACGACCAGTCTCCGGAGGCCGTTATTGCCGAGGTCGCAGGCCAGCAATTCGGCCAGTTCAAGCCGCTGCTTGCCGATCTGGCAGTTGCCAAGCTGGCCCCGATCAGCACCGAAATGGCGCGTCTGATGAAAGACCCCGAGGAAATAGACAAGCTTCTGGCGCGCGGTGCCGAGCGGGCGCGCGTGATCGCCAGCCCAATTCTGGCACAGGCCTACGATATTGTCGGTATGGTCGGGGCAAAACCGCTCTGAACAGGGCCGGAGCACGAACACTGCGGCTGGCATGACAAAGTCATTGCCAGCCGCCAATTGCGCGGTCAATACTGTCAGCCTCACTGAGGGGGATCCGGTATGCGCAAGTTTATGGTCGTTTTGGACGATACGCGCGAGTGTCTGAATGCAATGCGCTTTGCTGCGATGCGCGCCGCCAACACAGGCGGCGGGGTCGCGATTATTTCGATTATTCCACCTGACGAGTTCCAGCACTGGATCGGGGTCGGGGATGTGATGCGTGCCGAGACGCGCGAGCGCATCGAGGCCCATTTCGAGGTCTTTGCCAAATGGATGCGCGACAAACAGGGCATCGAGCCGGAGCTGATAATCCGCGAAGGTGACGCGGTGCCCGAAATCTTCTCGCAAATCAAGGAAGATACCGAGATCGGCGTTCTTGTGCTGGGGGCAAGCAATGAGAAGTCCGGCCCCGGGCCGTTGGTAAGTGCGATCACCAAACAGGCCGGTGATCTGCCGATTCCGGTTACAATCGTTCCCGGCGAGATGTCGAAAGAACGTCTGGAGGCGGTCACCTAACAGACTTAGAACGGTTCTAAAGAGTTGACAATCCACTTGGACGATCACATATATCGTTCAAACCTAAAGGGGCTGCTGCATGTTCATCCAGACTGAATCGACGCCAAATCCGGCAACACTGAAGTTTTTGCCGGGTCAAACCGTGCTCGAGGCGGGAACAGCCGATTTTCCAACACCCGAAGCGGGAACCAAATCGCCACTTGCCGCCCGTATTTTTGCCGTGGACGGCATCACCGGTGTATTTTTCGGCAGTGACTTCATCACGGTGACCAAAGCAGAAGGGCTTGAGTGGGATCACGTAAAACCCGCCATTCTGGGCGCTGTGATGGAGCATTTCCAATCCGGTCAGCCGGTGATGGATGCCGAGGCACAAGCCGCCGGTGGTCATGCCGAACACAGCGGCGAGGATTCCGAGATCATCGTCCAGATCAAGACACTGCTTGATACGCGCGTGCGTCCGGCTGTGGCACAGGACGGCGGCGACATCACGTTTCACGGGTTCGAGCGCGGTGTTGTCTATTTGCACATGCAAGGGGCCTGTGCCGGTTGCCCGTCCTCGACACTGACCCTGAAAATGGGTATCGAGAACTTGCTGCGGCACTACATTCCCGAAGTGACCGAAGTGCGCCCTGTTGGTGTCTGATCACGGCTACATTCTGGGCTTTGACACATCGGCCGCGCATTGCGCGGCCGCTTTGCTGTGCAACGGCACCATCATCGCCACCCGCCATGAAGAGATGGCAAAGGGTCAGGCCGAACGGTTGATGGACCTGTTGCGCGACGTTCTGAAGGACGGCGGGATCGGCCTGTCCGATCTATCGGCGCTGGGTGTGGGCATCGGTCCGGGCAATTTCACCGGCATCCGCATTTCGGTCGCCGCAGCGCGGGGGCTTTCCTTGAGCCTGCGCATCCCCGCGATCGGCGTGTCACTGCTTGAGGTTCAGGCCGAAGGACATTCAGGCCCTGTTCTGGCATGTCTGGATGCACGGCGCGGTCAGATCTATTTGCAAGGCTTCGGGGCGGATTACGCCACCGCGCCGGCGTTCATGCCCGTCGCGGACCTGCCCTTTTTTGACTATGCAGCCCCGAACCTGACCTGCGTCGGGACGGCGGCGGAACCTGTTGCCGGCATCCTGAACGCCAAAATGGCAAAGCCGGCATATTCCGAGGCCGTCGCCATCGCCCGCATCGCCACACGCCGTCTTGCACAGGCCGCTCCGCAGACCCTCGAACGCCCTGCCCCGCTCTACCTTCGAGCGGCAGATGCGGCGCCACCGCGTGACCCCGCCCCCCTGATCTTGTCATGACGCCCGCCGAAATGGCGCTGTTGCATGCGGCCGCCTTTGACACCCCCCGCCCGTGGTCAGAGGCCGAATTCGACGCGACGCTCGCAGCCCCGGGGAGTTTCGTGCTGTGCAGTGCGGGTGGTTTCGTCATCGGACGATTGATCGCAGACGAGGCCGAGGTCCTGACCCTTGCCGTCGATCCCGCACACCGTCGCCGTGGCATCGCGCGCGGATTGCTGGACCGTTTTATTGCGCACCTGCAAGCCAAAGGGGCGTCCTCTGTTTTTCTTGAAGTCAGTTCAGAAAATACAGCCGCCATTGCGCTGTATCATACCGCCGGTTTCAAGCGCGTGGGACACAGGCGCGCTTATTACAAAGCCCCTGACAGCCGACGGATTGACGCGTTTGTATTTACGCGCTTCGTCGGGCCGGTTCGATCGGCGTAACATCGTGGCAGATATTGACTTTAAGGACGATACCGCCCGTGTTTTCCTAAAAAGCAGTTGACCCTTCCCGAGTGCTGCGGCCTTATCGGGTCAGAGGTTCGGCTTTGGGCCTGAAATCGACACGCACGGGTTCAAAACACCCGAAATCACCTACAGGAGATATCACATGACATTCATGCGCACGTTCCTTGGCGCGACAGCCGCCATGGCACTCACTGCCGGAGCAGCCCTCGCTGACCCTGCATTGGTTTTTGACCTTGGCG
>JBLHUT010000035.1:0-18015 GCA_047629975.1 Paracoccaceae bacterium | reverse complement strand
CCAGCTTGCCCAGTAATTCACAAGCTTGACCCCGCCGGTGCGGATATCGTCGTCTTCGAAAAAAGGTTTATCCGCCAATGGCGTCAACGCAACAACCGGCGCCGGCGCATTCGTTCGTACCGAAACCAGCGTGCCCTGCCCGTCGCGACCCATGCCGGTGTAAAACAGCACCGCCAACGCAGCAAAAAGCACAGGGGGCAAAATCATCAACGGCGAAATCCGGCTCATCGCGATATCCCTTTGCGCAAATCGGCTTCCAGCGCTTCGAGTGCAAGGCGCACCTGCTTTGACTTGCGCCACGACAACCAGACCAGCACGCCGATCAGCACAAGCGAAACGATATACGCCGAAGTAACCTCAACCGCATATTTTCCAAGATCCGGCATCATGCCGCGCGCCCCCGTGCGTGAAGCGCCCTTAACCGGCGCGCCCTAATCTGCGTTCTCGTGCGCACCAAAACAAGCGCCAAAAACATGAGCCCAAAGGCCAACATGCACAAAAACAATGGGTAAAAGAAGACGTTATCAACTGTTTTGTTTGTCACAACAATCGGCACACTTGTCCCTTGATGAAGCCCCTGGTTCCAGAATTGAACGGCATACCGGCTTAAAATTGCGAAAACAGATCCAACCAGACATAGAACCGAGGTAAGATCGGCTGCGGTATCGGGGTCTTCGATGGCCTCCCACAAGGCAATGTAGCCAAGGTAGAACAGGAACAGAATCAGAAAAGACGTCAGGCGCGGGTCCCATTCCCACCACGTCCCCCACATCGGTTGGCCCCAGATCGCGCCCGTGATCAGGGCGATCAACGTCATGACAATCCCCACCGGTGCCGCGGCCTTTGCAGCCAAAGCAGAGACGTGGTGACGGCGCACCAACCAGATCAACGAGCAGATCAGCATCATGAACCACGCATTGATGGCCATCAACGCCGCAGGCACATGCAGATAGATAATCTTGACCGTTGACCCCTGTCGGTAATCATCCGGCGTTCCGAAAAAGCCCCATGTCAGGCCGACAACCAGACAAAGCCCCGCCAAACCTGCCACGTACGGCAACACCCGCCCCGACAGGGCCATAAACTTCACCGGATTTGCAAATTCCCACAAGGACATTCTGTCGGCCTCATTCTTTCTCGTTTAACGCAAGTTTATCCGAATACTGGCCGCAGACGCAAAAGGCAAAAGCGCCGCAGTCGCCAGAGTAATCCCCCCCAGCAGAAATAGGGGCGTTGTTGGGTCGAATCCGTCTGCCCCCCGGCGCGCCACCTCAGCCCCGAAAATCAGTGTCGGGACATATAAAGGCAGAACAATCAAAGACATCAACAGGCCGCCACGCTTAAGGCCGACCGTCAGAGAGGCACCAAACGTGCCGATGACCGAAAGCCCCGGAGTGCCGACAGCCAATGACACCATCACCCAGAAGTACCCCGAAACCGGCAGGTTCAGCAGCACACCCAACACCGGCGCCGCAATCGTCAACGGCAATCCCGTCGTCAGCCAATGGGCAAGGGACTTCATCAGGGCCACCGCCTCAAGCGGCAAAGGCGATGTGGCCAACAGCTCCAATGCTCCGTCCTCGAAATCATGCGCCACGATCCGGTCAAGCGACAACAAGCACGCCAGCAACGCACCGATCCACAATATGCCCGGCGCAATCGTAGCCAAACGTGTGGCTTGCGGGCCAACCGCAAACGGCACCAAGGTCACAACAATCAAAAAGAACGCCAACGCTAACCCGAACCCGCCGCCCGCGCGCACCGCAAGCGCCAGATCACGGCGCAACAGGGCGATCATAGAAAGGCCTCGTCAAAATCAGGAAGGTCGGCCAGCACCGCCTTGAACGCAGACAGGTCCAGCACGCGGGTGGCGAACCCCAGCTCGATATGGGTCGCAATGACCGCGAAACCGCCCGCCGCCAGATGCGCCCCGACAAATTCTCCGAAACGTGCAACCGATGCTGTATCAAGTGACACAGTCGGTTCGTCCAACAACAAACCGCGCCGTGCAATGACGCCAAGGCGCGCCAATCCCAAACGCCGTTTTTGCCCTGCCGAAAGCTGCGCCGCAGGGCGGTCGCGCAAACGGCAAAGATCAAATGCTTCAAGCACCTGCGCCTGAACCGGTGGCTGTCCGTAAACCTGCGCCCAAAAAGACAGGTTCTCGAGAACACTCAACTGGCCCTTTATTCCGTCGGCATGAGAGGCATAGGCAACCGTGTCGGCCGCCACATCGACCTGTCCTGACACGGGCGGTTGCAGCCCTGCGATTGTACGCAGCAGGGTTGTCTTTCCAATGCCGTTCTCGCCGCGCAGCACCAGCGCCTCTCCGGCTGCAACCTTGAACGACACGCCCTCGAGCAATCGCAAGCCACCGCGGGCAATCGTCAGGTTTGAAACCACAAGGCTCATTTTTGCCGCCCACCTAAAGCCAAACGTGCCAATATTCAGACCGGGATCATGGCAAGGGCAATCCGTCGGCCCTCGGCCAACAAGACGTTGTAGGTACGTGCAGCGGTCGGGCTGGCCATGATCTCGAACGCGATCTCGGCAGCCTCAAGTTGTGTGCGCAACGCTGGCGGCAGATAGGCGATCTCGGCCCCTGTTCCGATGAACAAAACATCGACCTGTCCCGCTAAAGCCACAAGTGGCCCTGCATCTTCGAACCCCGTCCACGGGGCCACGCCGGTTGCACTGGTCAAAAGCGGGCCGAAATGCACGTCTTTGCCGATGCGAAAAAAGCCGGGGCCGTAGCCGAGAACCGGATTGGCATCCGTATAGGTCACCTCGTTCAACCGCATCCCGTTCCCCTTTTTTGCGCCGCTCTCAGCTCTTTGCGCTATGATCGCTAGGCATCGATATTGGCAAACTGCGTTCCTGCCGCTCCGCCACCATCCGACTTGGTCCAGTCACGCTTCACACCCAGACGCAACAGAATGGTCGAGGCGACGAACACCGACGAATACGTGCCGACAACAACACCCCAGATCATCGCAAAAACAAATCCGCGGATCACGTCGCCGCCCAGAACAAACAACGCTATCAGCGCCAGCAAGGTGGTCAGCGACGTCATAACCGTGCGCGCCAATGTCTCGTTGATCGACACGCTTAAAACCTCGCGCAGCGCACGCGATTTGTACTTGCGCAAGTTCTCGCGCACCCTGTCGAAAACCACCACCGTATCGTTCAGCGAATAGCCCACGATTGTCAGCAATGCGGCGATAATCGCCAGATCGAACTGGATCTGCAAAAGCGCGAAAACACCGATCGTCAGGACAATGTCATGAACCAACGCGGCCACCGCGCCCAAGGCAAATTGCCACTCGAACCGCAACCAGATGTACACAAGAACGGCAAACACGGCCAGTACCACGGCGATGATTGCAGTCTGTACGAGCTCTCCGGAAACCTCCGGGCCAACGGATTCGACGGACGGAAATGTCAGACTTGGATCAACCTGCTGAAGCGCTGCTTCAACCCGCTCGATCAGCTCGGTCGAGACCGCTTCCTCGCCCTGTTGGGCCTGAAACTTGACAGAAGCAACATTCTGCTCGGGCCCGAAACTGGGGTCAAACACCTCTGTGATCGCAACATCACCCAGTTCAAGCGGGTCCATAGCCGCACGGTAGGCCGCAATATCGACAGGTTGCACGCTTTCTGTCCTGATCGTTGTCCCGCCCAGAAAATCGATCCCGAAATTCAGTCCGATCATAAAAAACAGGATGATAGATGCCACAACCGCAAGAATTGAAGCCCCGAAAGACACCTTCCAGTATTTGAAAAAGTCATAGGCCGTTTCGGAGGGAACCAGTTTCAGTCGCATCTCAGACCTCGATTGTTTTTGGACGACGACGTTCGAACCACATCACGATCATCAAGCGTGTGACATAAATCGCGGTAAACACCGACGTCAGAATTCCGAGCCCCAGTGTGATCGAAAATCCGCGCACCGGCCCGGAGCCAAGCGCAAAAAGAATAACAGCCGTGATGAACGTCGTGATATTTGCATCGACAATGGCCGACAGGGCCTTTTCGTAGCCCAACTCGATTGCCCGACTTGGCCCTTTTGCCGTTTTCAGCTCTTCGCGGATACGCTCGAACACAAGCACGTTTGCGTCGACCGCCATACCGATGGTCAGAACAATACCGGCTATTCCAGGAAGTGTAAGCGTGGCTCCGATCATCGACAACAGCCCGAAAATCAACCCGACGTTGATAATCAGCGCGATGTTGGCAAATATTCCGAACAATCCGTAACTAAGCGCCATGAAAACAAGCACGCCGACGAAAGCCACCATCGAGGCAATGCGCCCCGCATCGATGCTGTCTTGGCCCAGTTCGGGTCCAATGGTGCGTTCTTGCAGAAATGTGAGTTCTGCGGGCAATGATCCGGCACGCAACTGAACCGAAAGCTGGGTGCTTTCCTCAGCGGTGAAATTGCCCGATATGATACCCGAGCCGCCGGTGATCGGTTCGTTTATCCGCGGCGCGCTGATGACTTCATTGTCCAGAACAATGGCAAACGGCGCACCTACGTTGTCCGATGTGAACTGCCCGAATTTGCGGGCCCCCGAAGGCCCGAAGCGAAAGCTGACAGCGGGGCCGCCGTTACGATCGAAATCGGGCTGGCTGTCGGTCAGATCCTCACCGGTCACGGTCGGGATACGTTCAAGGATATAAAATGTTCCGGGCTCGTCCAGCGAGGGCAGCAGAATATTGCCGGGGCCGGGATTTGCACCAGCGTCACTCGTGACACTCAAGACCGGATGAAAGCTCAGTTTCGCAGTTTTTCCGATCAGGTCCTTCAGCTCTTGTGCTGATCCCAGACCGGGAACCTGTATCAGAATGCGACGGTCGCCCTGACGCTGGATCGAGGGTTCGCGGGTGCCGGCGGCATCCACCCTTCGACGGATGATTTCCAGCGCCTGCTGAACCGTCCTGCTGTCAGTGGCTACTTTTTCGGCATCCGACAGTTGCACAATCAGCAGATTGGCCTCGGACGTTATGGCAATGTCGTTTGACCCGACACCGGTAAGCGTCACGATCGGGCGTGCAATCTCGCGCACCACCTCCAACGCCCGCTCCATGCCGTCAACTTGTTCGATCTGAACCCGCAAGGTCGCCGGATCGCCCTGAAGCTGCCGGCGCACACCGCCAACGACAAGCCGTTCGTCGCGCAGTGCATTGCGGACCTCGGGCCAAAGCGCATCCATGCGAGCGCTGTAGACGTCTTCGACCTTAACTTCGGCCAGCAATGACGCACCGCCACGCAGATCAAGCCCGAGGTTCACGATGGTCGCCGGAAGAAGGTCCGGCCACGCTGCGCGCGCCTCAAGCAGCGTCGGGGTCTCTCCCGCTGCCTCGATTTGCTTCACGGCGTCATTATGAACCTCGACCCGCGTGTAAAACGCATTGGGCATCGCGAAAAGCAGCCCAACAGCCACCAGCATCCAGATCACGATCCGGTTCCAAAGGGAAATTTGCAGCATCAGGGGGCCTTTCGGCTGTCTTGCAGGTCGATCAAAAGGATCAGTCTTTCGCAGGTTCTGTCTTTGAGACAACCTGTGAGATGGTGGCGCGGATGACGCGGACTTTTACGCCCTCGGCAATCTCGACTTCGATCTCGCCGTCGTCCTTGACCTTGCTGACCTTACCGATCAGGCCGCCTTGGGTGACGATCTGGTCACCGCGACGCAGCGCCTCGATCATGGCCTTGTGCTCTTTCATTTTCTTTTGTTGCGGACGTATCAAAAGGAAATACATGATCGCAAAGATCAGAATTAGCGGAAGAAACTGTGCAATTGCGCCGTCCATCAGGGACCTCTTTCGTTGGATCGGGATGCCGTCGCGGCCCCGTTTATACTGGTTTGGCGCGCACCCTATGACGGGCATCCCGGGAGTGCAAGCCAGCCGGTGCCCTTTCGACCACCCACCCTGCAGCACTGTCCGCCCGCCACACAAGCGCGCCCTGTTCCATATGGGAAAGCTGCCTGCTTATTCAATCGGCAAACGGCATTTCATTGGTCACGACCGTGTTTTCGTGCATTTGCAGTCGGATATTGGTGTTCTTTCCTGCTTTTGCTGCGTTCGCGTCTGGTATTGCCATCGACCGGTCTTTTCGGTTTCCCGCCAGCCGGCCTTGCCGCGCCCCTCGCAAGGATTTACACCCCGACCGGCCCCACGCCCCAACCATGCGCTTTTGTGGTTCCCTCGCGCGGGCGGCTCTGGCATATCGCTGCCAGATTGCACAAACGAAAAAGGACAAGGACAATGCACGACATCCGCCTGATCCGCGACATGCCCGACCAATTTGACGCAGGGCTCGCCCGCCGTGGTCTTGATGCAATGTCCTCCACGATCGTGTCGATCGACGCGGCCCGACGCGCGGCGATCTCGGCGGCTGAAAATGCACAGGCCGAGCAGAACAGGGCCAGCAAGCTTGTCGGTGCCGCCAAAGCCAAGGGCGACGAAGGCGAATTCACGCGTTTGCGCACGCTTGTAAGTGAAAAGAAGGCCGAAATGGCCCGATTGACCGAAGAGGCAAAGGCACAGGATGCACAGCTTACCGAGCTGCTTTTGACCATTCCGAACCTGCCCTTTGACGACATTCCTGACGGAAAGAACGAAGCCGATAATGTCGAAATCCGGCGCTGGGGCACCCCGCCTGTGCCGGACTTCAAACCGGTCGAGCATTTCGAACTGGCCGCCGTTGTTGCCGGTATGGATTTCGAGTTGGGCGCGAAACTGTCCGGTGCGCGCTTTGTTGTGCTCAAAGGGGCGGTGGCGCGGGTCCACCGGGCGCTGGCGCAATTCATGCTCGACACCCACACCGAGGAAAACGGCCTGACCGAGGTCAACGCCCCCGTTATCGTGCGCGAGGAAATGATGTACGGCACGGGCCAGTTGCCAAAATTCGGCGAGGACAGCTATCAGACAACAAATGGCTGGTGGCTGATCCCGACCTCCGAAGTCACCCTCACAAACCTTGCCAACGAGACGATTTCCGACGAATCGTCCCTCCCACACAGATATACCGCCCATTCGCTGTGCTTCCGCTCCGAAGCCGGAAGTGCGGGCCGCGACACCTCGGGCATGCTGCGCCAGCACCAGTTCGAGAAGGTCGAGATGGTCAGCGTAACCCACCCCGACGCCTCGCGCGCAGAGCTTGACCGGATGACAGATTGTGCCCAAGGGATCCTTGAACGGCTCGGTCTTGCCTATCGCACGGTCGTTTTGTGCGCAGGCGATATGGGCGCGGGTGCGCGGCGCACCCATGACATCGAGGTCTGGTTGCCCGGGCAGAACACCTACCGCGAGATCAGCTCTTGTTCGGTCTGTGGCGATTATCAGGCGCGGCGCATGAATGCCCGCTTCCGGCCAAAAGACGGCGGCAAGCCCGAGTTTGTCCACACGCTGAACGGGTCGGGCCTTGCGGTTGGGCGCTGTCTGATTGCGGTACTTGAGAACGGCCAGCAGGCAGACGGCTCTGTGCTGTTGCCAGAGGTGCTGCACCGCTATCTGGGTGGCAAGACGATGATCGGGGCCGACGGCACCCTGAGCGCACAATGAGCCGGGGCTTGCCAGTTGCGGCGATCGGGGTGGCGTTGGTCACTTTGGCCTTTGTCGTCTCGCCTGCATTCGTGCCATTTGCAGGCTTTGACCCCACGCTTTATCCTGTCCCGCAGAACGACCCGCCGGTTCAACCCGCCGGCTATGCTTTTGCCATTTGGGGTCCGATTTATATCTGGCTTCTTGCGAGCGCCGGTTTCGGCCTTTTGCGCCGACGCTCGATGCCTGAGTGGAGTGGGCCACGTCCGTGGCTCATCGTGAGCATCGGCGTCGGGGCCACGTGGCTGGCCGTGGCACAGGTCAGTCCGGTCTGGGCGACGATATTGATCTGGGTGATGTTGCTTGCCGCACTCGTAGCCATGTTCAAGACACCTGTGACCGACAGATGGCTGTTGCAGGCACCGGTCGCACTTTATGCAGGGTGGCTGACGGCCGCAAGTTTTGTGTCTCTCGGGATGTTGGGCGCAGGCTATGGCATTGTCACGGGGCAAGCCGGATGGGCGTGGGCCGCACTTTCCGGAGCGCTGATCCTTGGGGCCACGGTGCAGATCAGGCTAAAGCGCGCGCCCGAATACGGCGCGGCCCTTGTTTGGGCCTTGATCGCAGTCGCGGTAAAAAACTGGGGTGTGGAACCTGCAATCGCGGTTTTCGCAATTGCAGGTGCCGGTGTCATGGCCGCGCTGGCCCTGAGAGCCATGCGCGGCTAAAATCCGGTTGCTACTTGTCCGGCACTTGAGGCTTGCCCAGATGCTTTCGCAAGCGCGAGGGGGTTGATTTCTTTTTGTTCTTGAACGGGTTTGCTTCGGACTGCGAGCGGAAGTACAGGCGGATCGGCGTGCCGGGCATATCAAAGTCAATCCGTAAGCCGTTGACAAGATAGCGTTTGTACGATTCCGAAAGTTTTTCAGCGTGGCTGCACATCACCACAAAGCCCGGCGGACGGGTCTTTGCTTGCGTCATGTACCGCAGCCTGATCCGTCGGCCGCCCGGTGCGGGGGGCGGATGCGCCTCAAGCATACCCGCAAGCCACTGGTTCAACTTGGCCGTAGACACCCGACGGTTCCAGACATCGTGCGCCCGCACGATCGCCTCGTGCAAACGGTCGATCCCACGGCCGGTTTTCGCCGAAACCGTCACCAGAGGTGCGCCGCGCAACTGCGGCAAAAGACGCTCGAACGCCTCTTTTAGCCCCATCAACTTGGCCTGCTTGTCGTCCTCGAGGTCCCACTTGTTGACCGCAACAACAACCGCACGCCCTTCGCGTTCCGCCAGATCGGCAATCCGCAAATCCTGCTGCTCGAACGGAATATCAGCATCAAGCAGAACAACGACAACCTCGGCAAATTTGACCGCGCGCAGGCCGTCAGACACTGAAAGTTTTTCAAGCTTTTCCTGAATCTTGGCCTTTTTACGCATTCCCGCCGTATCAAAGATCCGGATCGGCGTGCCTTCCCAATCAATCGACAGCGAAATGGCATCCCGTGTGATCCCGGCCTCCGGTCCGGTCAAAAGCCGCTCTTCGCCAAGGATCTTGTTGATCAGCGTCGATTTACCGGCATTCGGGCGGCCCACGACCGCGATCTGGAGCGGGCGTTTTGCAGTCGGCGCATAGGATCGCGGCGCATCGCTGTCAAAATCGTCTTCGCCGTCAAGATCCCCTTCGATATCGACATCGACATCAGGGGCATCGGCCTCGGCACGCGCGGCAAAACCGTCGGCCAGTGGCATCAGCGCCTGTAGCAGATCGCTCATGCCTTCGCCGTGCTCTGCGGAAATTGCAAGCGGCTCGCCTAGGCCCAGGTTCCACGCCTCCAGCGCGCCGGATTCACCGGCACGTCCTTCGGCCTTGTTGGCCGCGACCAGTACGTTGGCATTCTTGCGGCGCAAAATATCGGCAAACACCTCGTCGGTCGGCGTGACGCCGGTTCGGGCATCGATAATAAACAAGCAGATGTCGGCCATCTCGACCGCGCGTTCCGTAAGACGCCGCATCCGGCCCTGAAGGCTGTCGTCGGTCACTTCTTCCAGACCCGCGGTGTCGATCACCGTGAATTTCAAATCGCCAAGACGCGCGGCGCCTTCGCGCAGGTCACGGGTCACTCCCGGTTGATCATCAACCAAAGCAAGCCTCTTGCCGACCAGTCGGTTGAACAAAGTGGACTTGCCCACATTGGGTCTGCCCACAAGGGCCAGAGTAAAGCTCATGCCCTACCTCCAGATATGGTTCACCCCGGCAAAGTCCGGAGCCGCAATGTTAGCGGAAAGCGTGCAATTGCCCGTTCCCGGAGAGGATGTAAAGGGTCCCGTTAACAATCGCGGGCAATGACGCCGCCCCACCAAGCAGGGGAACTTCCGAAACAAGCGCCCCGTCGGCCGGATTGAACGACCGGATCAGCCCGTCATCGGAGGCCACGATCAAACGTCCCCCCGCCAGAACAGGCCCGTAATGCTCGTGCACTGCCTTGCGGCGGGTGACCTTTTCTTTTTTGAAATACGGCAAATCCACCGCCCAGATCACATGACCGTCGTTTGCATCCAGCCGCACAAGCTGTCCCTGATCCGAGGTGATGAACACAGACCCGCCAACAGGCCAGCCCGGGCTATAGGCCCCTTCGGTTGCAGTCCACAACCGCGATCCATCCACAAGGCTAAGGGCCGCAAACCGCCCCGACTGACTGCCGGCATACACGACATTTCCGACGACAACGGGGTCACTGCTGATATCGGACACGGTGGCATAGGCGCGCCCGCGCCGCTCTCCGGCGATCGAGGCCACCCAGGTGCGCACGCCGCTCTCTGGAAGGGCCGCAACAAGCTCCGAGTTGCCCGACGGAAAGATCGCCGCGCGCTCCGTTACCGCAGGTCCGGCACCAGACAGCATTTCCGACCCCGACGGCGCCCCCGGAAGGGTCCACGCAAGCCGCCCGTTGTCGGCACGCACCGCAAAGGCCGCGTTGTCGCGCGCCATCACATAAACCATGTCGCCCCGAACCGTTGGTGCCCCGCTGACGGATGCGTCAAAGGACTGTCGCCAGATCACATCACCGGTCGCAGGATCCAGCGCCAACAATTCACCAAACCCGGTGGTGACAAACAGCCGCCCCGCACCAAAGGCAAGGCCGCCGCCGGTGGCGTCTGTATTTTTATCCGATGCAGGTGTCGCGTCCACACTCCAGAGCGTTTTGCCCGTCAAGCTGTGGGCCATCACGCCAGCGCGGCTGTCGAGCGTATAAATACGCCCATCGGCAACAACAGGGTCTGCCGAAATGCGGTACCGCTTGCTGTTGCCCGAGCCGATATCGGTGCTCCAGACCCGAACAAGCGATGCACCCAACGCGGGATGCGTGACTTTGTGCAAAGCCGATCCTCCACGATGGGTCCATTGGGCGTGATTGACCTGCGTCGGCAGCGCGATGGGCACCGGGACCTGCACCCGTGAGCCGTCTTCGTTCGTGGCCACGTCTTCTTGCGGGCGGACATCAAAGCGTTCGCCGGGTAACGGGGGCGCGCCCTGATCGCAACCTGCAAGCAGGCCCGCCGTGCCCAGTAGTGCAATCCAGATAAGCTGTTTCACCGCTTTGCCCCTTGTTTCTAGCCTGCTGCGGGCTGCCCCGTCTTGATGTTTGCTTCCGGTCGACAAAACCTTGCCAGCCGTTAGGTCACGGGGACCCCCGCGCAAAACCGGACCTTACTCAATTTGCCTCAAGCAGCGCCCCGTTGAGGTTCTCAGGCTCCGCCCCCAAGGTCACAATCAACTGCCCCAGCCGTTGTTGCAACCCTGCCGTCACACCCGTTTCCTGCAAAAGCGATTGTGCGGCGGTAACTGCGGCCTCGGTGTCGCCTTGCTCGACCAGCATCAAAACCTGCTGCTCTAACCCCAAAAGCCGGTAGGGAGCGCCGGGGATGATCATCTGGTTGATCAGATCGGTGCGGATGCTGGCGGGCACGGCTTCGGGCCCGAGAAGCACGATCTTGAGCGCCGCAAGATCGCGGTAGACAACAGACACATCAATATTGCCCGAAATCCCTTCAAGTGCTGCCACAACCGATTTTGCGTCCTGATCGCCCTCGGCAACAGCGGCCAGCAAAAGTTTCTGGAGCGGCAAGGCTTCTGGGTTGGCTGTAATCTCGCCCAGAAGCTGGCCGCGCGGCATGTCTACCGGGCCGTCAACTGCGGCAAGTATGGCATCACCGAATTGCTGTGCCGCCGCAGTCTCCTGCGCCTTGCGCCATTCGTTCCAGGCAGTGCCGCCCACAATCGCCAGCACCGCCACAACCGCGATCCAGCCATAGCGGCGGATATTGCGATAAAGCCGGTCACGCCGGACTTCTTCAGTGACTTCGTCGATGAAACTGTCGGTATCGCTCATTCCGGCCCCGATATCTAAAGGTTTTCCACTCGCGCCTCGCAAGCAGACGTTGTCGCGGCAGGTGATACTCCGAAAACCCCTGACATGCCAAGCCCTGAGCGGCATTGCGGCACAAGGACCGGTAATTTTCGTGTCTATTGTCAGCAATTACGGCTCCAGGGAGGGGAAAACCGCATGTTGCCGCCGCTTGCACAAAATTATCGAAAAGATTAATCTGAACCGAGCGGTTTAGCGTACTACAAGCATATCCACTTTTCGAGACATTCGTTGTTATTCGAGTTTCAGGTTTTCAGGGCCACAAGGTCCCGAGTTCATCCAACAGAGGTCTCTCCTCATGCGCGTTCTTTCTATCATTACTGCCGGCCTTGTTATGCTGGCGCTTTACGGGTTTATTTTCGAACGCGAACGGGTTTCGGAGTTTGTGACCGGCCTTGGCCCGCAACAAGTCAGCCCCGCCGCACCCGTACCGGCAGCGGTGGATGTGGCGGCGGATGTGGCCCTGCCCGATGACACAGCCGCGCGGGCTGTCTCTGTCGTGGCCAAACGGTTCACCGCACAAATGGTGCAGGACGGTGTTCTGGTGCGTGGCCGCACACAGGCCAACCGTCAGGTCGTCGTACGCGCAGAAACCGGAGGTCTGATCACCTCCGAGCCGCTGCGCAAGGGAATCGAAGTGCAACAGGGTCAAATTCTGTGCGAGATTGCACCGGGGACGCGGCTTGACGCGCTGGCCGAGGCAAAAGCCTATTTATCAGAGGCGCGTGCCCGCCTTCCTGAATCCGACGCCCGCGTCGCCGAAGCCCGCGCACGGCTGATCGAAGCTGAAATCAACGACCGCGTCGCATCACAGCTCAGCCAGGACGGATTTGCCACCGAAACCCGCGTGGCGGCGACGGTGGCGGCGGTATCGTCGGCCAAGGCGGCCCTGCAATCTGCGGTTACGGGGGTCGAGGCCGCGAAAGCAGGCATCGAATCAGCCGGCGCGCGCGTCGCTGCCGTACAGACCGATATCGCGCGTTTGCGGATCATGGCGCCTTTTTCGGGCCTGCTTGAAACCGACACCGCCGAGTTGGGCACGCTGCTTCAGGCAGGCGATCATTGCGCCACCGTGATCCAGCTCACTCCGATCAAGCTGGTGGGGGATATCCCCGAGATGTTGGTCGACAAGGTACGCGTCGGCGCGGTCTCTGCGGCACGGCTCGTTACGGGCCGACAAGTCACGGGGCCTGTCACCTTTCTGAGCCGTTCGGCCGATCTGACGACACGCACCTTTCGGGTCGAAGTGTCGGTGCCTAACACGGACCTGACGATCCGCGACGGACAGACGGTCGAATTCGTGATCTCCGCTGCAGCGGTCAAGGCACATCTGGTGCCGGCCTCTGCTTTGACACGCGACGACACCGGCACCATCGGCGTGCGGCTGGTGGACGCCGACACCACGGCCACCTTTGCTCCGGTGACCATTTTGCGCGACTCGCTTGAAGGATATCTGGTGCGCGGATTGCCCGACGAGGTGGCGGTCATCACAACCGGTCAGGAATACGTCGGAGAGGGCAGCCCCCTCAAGGTGACCTTCGAGGAGGCCGCACGATGACCGGTATCGTTGATTGGGCCGCCGACCGCGCCCGGATGGTGATTGCCTTCATCATCCTGTCGTTGCTGGCGGGCACTTTTGCCTACCTGAGCCTGCCAAAAGAGGGCGAACCGGACATCGAGATTCCGGCCGCCTTCATCTCGGTTCCGTTTCCGGGGATTTCCGCCGAAGACAGCGAGAAACTGCTGGTCAAGGTTATGGAAACCGAGATGTCCGATCTGGACGGTCTGAAAACCATGACCGGCACCGGCGCCGAAGGGTATGCCAGCCTTGTGCTTGAATTCGAGTTCGGCTGGGACAAGGAGGCCGTGCTGGCCGAAATCCGCGCCGCGATGGACAAGGCCGAGGCCAAGTTTCCCGACGGCGCCGACAGCTATACCGTCGGCGAATTCAACTTCTCGGAATTTCCGATCATCATCGTGAACCTTGGCGGCAACCTGCCAGAGCGTACCTTGCTGAATGTTGCCCGCAACTTGCAAGACCGGCTGGAAAGTCAGGAAGCGGTGCTGGAGGCGACCCTCACGGGGCACCGCGACGAGATGCTCGAGGTTGTGTTCGATCCGCTCAAGCTGGAAAGCTATAATGTCACCGCAGCCGAGCTGATCGGTGTTGTGGTCAACAACAACCTGCTGATCCCCGCCGGCGAGGTCGACACCCCCACCGGCACGTTTGCCGTCAAGATCCCGTCATCGTTCGACGAGGCGATCGACATTCTGAACCTGCCTATCAAAAAGAACGGCGACCGGATTGTCACACTCAGTGATCTGGCCGAAATCAAACTGACGTTCGAGGACCGCACCGGCACCGCCCGGTTCAACGGCGAAACGACCGTGGCGCTTCAGGTGTCCAAACGCAAAGGCTTCAACCTGATCGACACGGCAAGCCTTGTGCGCCAGATTGTAGCCGACGAAAAACTGAACTGGCCTGCGGGATTGCAGGAGGCAATCATCGTGGGCGCCTCGAACGACCAATCGTTCACAGTGGAGTCGATGGTTGACCAGCTTGAAGGGTCGGTGCTGACGGCAATCGCACTTGTGATGGTCGTCGTTCTGGCGTCGCTGGGGCTGCGCCCTGCCCTGCTGGTCGGTTTTGCGATCCCGACCTCGTTTTTGCTGTGCTTTGCATTTTTGGCCGTGATGGGCATTTCGGTGTCAAACATCGTGATGTTCGGCCTGATCCTTGCGGTGGGCATGCTGGTGGACGGGGCGATTGTGGTTGTGGAATATGCCGATAAACGCATGCAAGAGGGCGAAGACCCGATGCGCGCCTACGTCGAGGCGGCAAAGCGCATGTTCTGGCCCATCGTCAGCTCGACAGCCACGACGCTGTGCGCGTTTTTGCCAATGCTGTTCTGGCCCGGTGTGCCGGGGCAGTTCATGGGCATGTTGCCGGTCACGTTGATTTTCGTGTTGTCGGCATCGCTGGTTGTGGCGCTGGTTTACCTGCCGGTGATGGGGGGTGTGACGGGCGAGATGGCGGGCGCGCTGGGGCGCGGCTCGGCGGTGTTGCGCGGGCTGCCCTATCTGGTGCGGCTGGCGTTGGTTCCTGTGGCGCTTTATCTGGCGTTCACCGGCGCGATCCAGACATTGAACGGCGATTATCTGTTCCAGATCCTTGACGTGGCGGGTGGGGCCTCGCCGTTGCCGGTTGCGGTAAAATGGCTGCCGGGGGCTGCCTTGTTTATCGGGTCGATCATGATGATCTCTACCGTCTTTGGCGCCATCCGGATCGAGCGGCGCGCAAAACGTGTGACCTCGGGATATCGACGGACGCCGTTTGGCTGGGTGATCCATTTTATTGCCGGCAATCCGATCATGCCAATCGTCTCGATCGGAGCCGTGATCGCGTTTGTGATTACCGTCTTCGGGTATTTTGGCGAAAACAACAACGGTGTGGAGTTCTTTGTCCAGGCAGAGCCGGAACAGGCCATTGTTTATGTCAGGGCGCGCGGCAACCTGTCGCTGACCGAAAAAGACGCGATGGTCAAAGCCGTCGAAGAAGTAACACTGGGCACACCGGGCATCAAAAGCGTCTTTGCCTTTGCCGGTTCGGGCGGGTTGAACGCGAACACCCAAGGCGCCTCCGGCCCGCTTGATACCATCGGCCAGATCCAGATCGAGCTGGTGCCGTGGAAGGATCGCCCCCGCATCGAGGGGCTGCTGTGGGGGTTTTTCCGCACATCGAGCGTCGACAGTGCCTTTGACGGCGATACGGTGCTGGCCGATCTTGAGGCACGGGTGGCCGCCATTCCCGGCATCAAAACCGAAGTGTTCAACCTGACGCCCGGACCGGGACAGGGAAAGCCCCTGCATCTGCGGCTAAGTGGGCCGTCGTTCGACACCCTCCAGAAATCTGTGGACATCATTACCGAAAAACTCGCGGCAACCCCCGGAGTGATCCGGATCGAGAACACCCTGCCACTTCCGGGTATTGATTGGGAAATCAATGTTGATGCCGAAAAGGCGGGTCTTTACGGGGCCGATGTCGCGACTGTCGGGTTGATGGTGCAACTGGTCACGCGCGGCATCCTGCTTGATACGATGCGGGTCGAGAGTTCGGACGAGGAAATCGACATCCGCGTCCGGCTGCCCGAAAAGGACCGTGTGCTGTCAACTCTTGATACTCTCAAGGTTCAGACCTCGGCCGGTTTGGTGCCGCTGTCCAATTTCATCAGCCGTCGCCCTGTGGAAAAGCTCGGGCGGATCGACAGGGTCGACCAATCGCGGGTTTACGAAGTCAAGGCGGACGTGGCCACGAACCTGTTTGTCGACACCAGCGGCACGCTGGTTCCCGAAGGCACCGAGGGCGCAACCCCTGTCAATGCAAACGAACGGATCGGCGTAATCACGCGGTGGCTTGAGACCGAGCGCCCGCTACCGATGGATGTCAATTATGTCTGGACGGGCGATCAGGAGGAACAAGCCGAAAGTCAGGCCTTCCTGTCGTCGGCATTCTCGGCGGCGCTGGGATTGATGTTCATCATCCTTCTGGCGCAATTCAACAGTTTTTATAATGCCACTCTGGTGTTGCTGGCTGTGGTGTTGTCAACGACGGGCGTTTTGATCGGCATGCTGGTGATGGGGCAGTCTTTTTCGATCATCATGACCGGAACCGGCATCGTTGCGTTGGCCGGTATCGTGGTGAACAACAACATCGTGCTGATCGACACCTATCAGGATTACAGCCGCTACATGCCGCGTATCGAAGCCATCACCCGAACGGCCGAGGCCCGCATCCGGCCTGTTTTGCTGACGACAATCACGACAATGGCGGGTCTGGCCCCGATGATGTTCGGCCTGTCGCTCGACTTTTTCGGCGGCGGCTATACGATCGACAGCCCAACGGCGCTTTGGTGGAAGCAGCTCGCCTCGGCGGTGGTTTTCGGGCTGGGGATTGCAACGGTGCTCACACTTGTTTTCACCCCGTCGATGCTGGCACTGCGGGTGTGGTTCACGACCTATGCGATCTGGATCGCACACGGGCTTGCGGCGCTCTCCATGGGGCGCTCGAGCAGGGCGGCACGCGACTGGGCACAGCAACGGCAAGCCGCGCGTGTGCGTCAGCCCGAATTGATCTGGGGTGATTTGCTGAACGAACCAAACCGGCGATATGCTGACACAGATAGCGGGACGGGCTCTGCATCACCCGCTGTCGCAATTGCACCGCAGGCCTCCCCTGTGCCCGAGGTCAAGATCAAGCCCGACCCGACACCGGAGCCAAAGAGCGACACGGCAAGCCAAACCGGACCCGGTGCCGCCAAAGTCATCGAGACACCGGCAACCGGGGTCACAGGAATCGACGCCGCAGAACCCGAAGATCCCGCATCCAAAACTCCACTGCCGCCAACGACAAAATCCCCGCTGCGCGCGGCAGAATGACCCTGCACGCAACGCATCGGCACCGACTGCTTGTTCTGATGCCTACAGCGCGCCGCGACCTTTTGCGTCTGCCAGTCGCTCGTTTTCCCCCGGTTTTCGGGCCTGTGGCACGGGCTGTCCGATTGCCTCTGGAGCGTGAAAGGCGTAGGAGGGATGCGACGATCACCGGATTTACCCGAAGGAGCCGAAAATGAACTTGACCACTCCCATTGCCAAGCACGACGGTCCCGATCTGGCCCCTTTTGTGTGGACAGATCCCCTTGGCCTCGAGGCGCAGCTGACCGAGGACGAGCGGATGCTGCGCGATGCTGCCGCCGAATTCGCCCAAGCGAAATTGCAGCCAAAAGTTATCGACGCCTTCCGTCAGGAAACCGCCGATCCGGGCATCTTTCAGGACATGGGCGCCGCAGGTCTTTTGGGCCTGACCATCCCCGAGGAATACGGCGGGCTTGGTGCGGGCTATGTGACCTACGGGCTTGTTGCGCGCGAGGTAGAGCGCGTGGACAGCGGGTACCGGTCGATGATGTCGGTGCAGTCGAGCCTTGTGATGTATCCGATCCACGCCTACGGCAGCGAAGAGCAGCGGCAGAAATACCTGCCCGGT
>JBLHUT010000034.1:0-18522 GCA_047629975.1 Paracoccaceae bacterium | reverse complement strand
CGCGCAGATGGAGAGTTTGACCGCGATACGCGAAAGGCAATCCGCCGGTTCCAACGGGATCGCGAACTGCCCGTGACCGGTTTCATGGACGAGGCAACAGTGGTGCGGATGCTGTCGGATGCGGGCATCAATCTGAGGTAGGGTCTGGCGGGTTCGCCTCTGTCAGGAAAAGGGACGATCATGTCGGTTTCAGGAGGGTTCTTTTGTGAAATCTGTCTTTTTGTGAAGGGACAAAAGGAGCGGGTTCCATGCATTTCGGGCTGACTGAAGAACAGGAAATGATCGTCACAACCGTGCGTCGTTTCGTCGAGACAGAGATCTACCCCCACGAAGGGCTTGTCGAGCGCACGGGCGAGGTCCCTCCCGGAATTGCGGCCGAAATCAAGCAAAAGGCGATCGATCTGGGCTTTTATGCCTGCAACTTTCCTGAATCCGTTGGTGGTGCCGGGCTGGGGCATCTGGATTTTGCTTTGGTGGAGCGGGAACTCGGGCGTGGCTCTATGGCGTTGACGCATTTCTTTGGCCGCCCGCAAAACATCCTGATGGCGTGTAATGCGGATCAAAGAGAGCGGTATTTGCTGCCCGCGGTGCGCGGCGAGCGGATGGATGCACTTGCCATGACAGAGCCTGCTGCCGGATCGGACGTGCGCGGGATGGCATGCACGGCGCGGCGCGACGGGGGGGATTGGGTCGTAGACGGGACCAAGCACTTTATTTCCGGCGCTGATCATGCGGATTTCTTTATCGTGTTTATCGCCACGGGGGTCGATGAAACCGACAAGGGCCCCAAAAAGCGGATAACGGCATTTTTGGTGGATCGGGGCACGCCGGGGTTTTCGGTGCGCGCAGGCTATAACTCGGTCAGTCACCGCGGCTACAAGAATTGTATCCTTGAATTTGACGCGTGCAGATTGGCTGATGCGCAGGTTCTGGGTGCAGTTGACGGTGGCTTTGCGGTGATGAACGAGTGGCTTTATGCCACCCGGATTACAGTGGCGACCATGGCTGTCGGTCGGGCGCGCCGTTGTTTCGACATGGGGTTGGCCTATGCCGCCGAGCGACGCCAGTTCGGACAGCAAATCGGCAAGTTTCAGGGTGTGAGTTTCCAGTTGGCCGATATGATCACCGAGATCGACGCGGCGGACTTGTTGACGCTGAATTCGGCTTGGCGACTTGATCAGGGGCTTTCGGCGAACCGCGAAATCGCAAGCGCAAAGCTGTATGCCAGCGAAATGCTGGCGCGGGTCACGGATGCGACGCTTCAGATTTTTGGTGGAATGGGTTTGATGGACGACTTTCCTATCGAGCGTTTCTGGCGTGATGCGCGGGTCGAGCGGATCTGGGACGGGACATCGGAAATCCAGCGACACATCATCAGTCGCGATTTGTTGCGACCTTTGGGGGCCTGAAAGTGTCATCTGATCTACAACGCCTTTTGTCCCCCGGGTCTATAGCTGTTGTCGGAGGGGGCGCATGGTGTCGGTCGGTGGTTTTGCAGTGTCTGGCAATGGGGTATGCGGGGCGTATCTGTGTGGTTCATCCGGTGCTGGCTTCGCTGGCGGGGGTTGTAACCGTGCGGCGCGTTCAGGATCTTCCGGTTGTTCCTGACGCGGTGTTTATCGGCGTTAACCGACACGCGACGATCGAGCTTGTCGCGCAACTTTCAAAAATGGGCGCAGGCGGTGCGGTTTGTTTTGCCTCGGGTTTTGCCGAGGCCGAAGCCGAAGCTGGTGGCGGGCAGGATTTGCAGGCCGCGCTGTTGGATGCAGCGGGGGCGATGCCGGTGCTTGGCCCCAATTGTTACGGGTTCATCAACTACCTTGATCAGGTGTCGCTGTGGCCTGACCAGCAAGGTGGCATGCTGTGCAAAAGTGGTGTGGCAATTGTCACGCAATCATCCAACATCGCGATCAATCTGACGATGCAGACCCGCGGGCTGCCGGTGGCCTATGTGGTGACGACGGGCAATCAGGCGCAACAAGGTTTTTCTGCAATCGGCATGGCCGTTCTTGAGGATCCGCGCGTTACGGCGCTTGGGCTGTATATCGAAGGGATTGGCGACGTTGCGACATTCGAGGCTTTGGCTGCGCGGGCGCGGACGTTGGGCAAGCCCATTATTGCCTTGCGTGTCGGGGCCTCCGAGCAGGCGCGCGCCGGTACGGTGTCGCATACGGCCTCGATTGCGGGCAGCGACGCTGGTGGGCGGGCATTGCTGCGGCGGCTTGGTATCGCGCAGGTGTCATCGCTTGCGGCGCTGGTCGAGACGCTCAAGCTGTGTCACGTGGTGGGCGGGCTTGGCAGCAACAAGATTGCCTCGATGTCGTGTTCGGGGGGCGAGGCCAGCCTGATTGCGGATGCGGCATTGGGTCATGATATTGTGTTTTCACCGCTTGACGCAGATCAGACAGCGGCATTGCGGGCAGCCCTTGGCCCGATGGTGGCGCTGGCAAATCCGTTGGATTACCACACGTACATCTGGGGGGATATTCCGGCGATGACGCAGACCTTTGTGGCCATGATGCAAGGTGATGTTGCCATCGGCTGTGTGATCGCGGACTTTCCGCGTAAAGACCGGTGCGACCCGTCCGATTGGGCTTGTGTGCTTGAGGCGATCACGCAGGCGCGGCGGATTTCGGGCAAGCCGATGGCGTTGGTCGCGAGCTTCCCCGAAGGATTGCCAGAGTCAATCGCGCGGGATCTGATTGCGCAGGATGTTGTGCCGTTGAACGGGCTGACGGAGGCGATCGAGGCGCTTGCTGCGGCGGCTTTTATCGGGCGGGCGCGGGTGCGCCCTGTGGCGGTGTTGCGCCCTTTGATGCCACGGGATGTCGTGCGGCTTGATGAGGCGGATGCAAAACATGTTCTTGCGGCCAAAGGGGTGCCGGTTCCGCGGCATTGGCGTGGCCCGGCAGAGGATGCCGCAAAAGGGGCAGCGTCGCTGGGCTTTCCGGTCGTTGTGAAGGGGGAAGGTTTTGTTCACAAAACCGAAGCCGGCGCTGTGGTGCTTGATCTGCGTGACAGTTCAAGCGTAACCCGCGCGGTGACGACGATGCGGTGCGAAACGATCCTTGTCGAAGAAATGATCGACCGGAGCGTCGCCGAGTTGTTGGTTGGTGTGGTGCTTGATCCGGCGCATGGCTATGTTCTGACCCTTGCGGCGGGCGGCGTTTTGACGGAGCTTTTGAAGGACCGTGTTTCGATGTTGATACCGGCGGGAATGGCCGAGGTTGACGAGGCGCTTGACCAGCTGCGTATCGGTCCTGTCTTGCGGGGATACCGAGGCGGAGCGCCAGCAAGGCGCAGTGCGATACTTGATGCTATTCAGGCTGTGCAGACCTATGTCATCGACAATCATGGCCGGGTTTCAGAGATTGAAATCAACCCTCTGATCTGCACCGCTGATCGGGCGGTTGCAGCAGATGCAGTGATAACTTTAGGAGAGCGCGACGATGGACAGCCCGATTGATGTGCGCATTAACGACGCGGTGATGGAGGTTTGCTTGAACCGTCCGTCCGCGAATGCGATCGACCTTCAGACCAGTCGGAAAATGGGCGAAATTTTCACCCGCTTTCGTGACGACCCGGATTTGCGTGTTGCGATTGTGACCGGTGCCGGACCCAAGTTTTTTTGTGCGGGGTGGGATCTTAAGGCGGCGGCCGGTGGCGATGCGGTCGATGGCGATTACGGTGTGGGTGGTTTCGGCGGCTTGCAGGAATTGCCGCGCATGAACAAACCGGTGATTGCTGCGGTAAACGGAATCTGTTGTGGCGGCGGGCTTGAGTTGGCTTTGTCGGCGGATATCATCCTTGCGGCGGATCATGCCAGCTTTGCGTTGCCTGAAATCCGGTCCGGGACGGTTGCCGATGCTGCCAGCCTGAAGCTGCCAAAACGCATCCCGTATCATATCGCGATGGAGATGCTGTTCACCGGTCGCTGGTTAACGGCCGAAGAGGGCGCGCGTTGGGGGTTTGTGAACCACATCTACCCTGCGGATGATCTGATGGCCGAGGCGCGCCGGTTGGCGGCTGTGTTGGCAAGCGGGCCGCCACTTGTCTATGCGGCGATCAAGGAAATCGTGCGCGAAGCAGAGGCGATGGCGTTTCAGGACGCAATGAACCGGATCACAAAAAGCCAGTTCCCGACCGTTGCTGCGCTTTATGCGTCCGAAGACCAGAAAGAAGGGGCGCTGGCCTTTACTGAAAAGCGTGATCCGGTTTGGAAGGGGCGTTAGCGACGCCGGTAACGGGCGCGCAAGCCCACTGCACCCAGTGCCCCGAGCAAAAGAAGCCCTGTCATGGGCAACGGGACGGTGGCGGCAAGTGCAGCGGCACCAGAACCCGATGAAAGGCGTGGCCTCACTTTCAGGAACGAAACAGACTCGGAAAAGATCAAAGACGATGCACCACCCGAATACGGGCCGTAAATCCCACGCCTGTATTCGCCGAGCCCCGTGGTCAAATAGGTAATCATGCCGTTGACGGATTTGTAGGGCAGCACCAATGTCGTGTTGCCCGAATTCACTTGAATGGGGCCGTTTGCGTCTTTGAAGGTGGCAAATGCCTGAAGGACCGTCATTGCCAAATCGTAATCGAAGACACCGCTTGTCGCGGTTGTGATCTCGGTTATGCCGAATCGTTGTTGGTACGAGCCGTTATTGGCATCGTAGAAGGTCAGGTCTGTGTCCTGTTTGCCTATCGACAGGCCTGTGACGCCGGTGATCTGTCCGTTACCGTTGTATTGAAAGCTTGCGGCGTTGGCTGCGCCCGCAAATAAAGCCAGAGCAAAGACGGCCCGAAGCATAAAAAGATAGAAAGATATGCGAAGCACGTGCGGTTCCTCCGTGTGTGATCAGGTGTCACATGTCAATTGATGTAGCCTGGACAAATTCAGTCCAAGGATGCGAAACATATTGTGGCACGGTTGGGATACACGGATCCTGAGCCGAAAGTGTTAATTTCGGGGAGAATTCCTTCATGATGGTTAATGCCGCGAGCTTCGCTGCTGATACCTAAAGCGCGTGGCGGGTCACTCTTTTCACGGCTGAAACGAAAAAGACCGCCCGAAGGCGGCCTTTTTAAATTATCGGCGATATAAGTGCCGAGCCGTAGGATCAGCCCTGACGAGCTTTGAACCGGCGCTGTGTCTTGTTGATGACATATACGCGGCCCTTACGGCGCACGACACGGCAATCGCGGTGCCGGCTTTTCAGCGAGCGGAGCGAGTTCTTGACCTTCATGGGTCGTCCCTTCCAATGCGCGGCGCGGGAGCGCCAGTTACAACAAATCCCTGAACACAGGGTATGAATTCATGGTGGGCGATACTGGGATCGAACCAGTGACCCCTTCGATGTCAACGAAGTGCTCTACCGCTGAGCTAATCACCCACATTACCATTTTGGTACGCACTCATCGCCTATCCTGAAAGGAAAAACAACCCGAACAACACCACCTTGGTGCGCGGTGTATAAAAGGAACATCCGCATGGTTCAAGGGCTTTTGGAAACAGAATAAATCGCGCTATAAATGCCGCAAGAGGGCCATGTATGACCAATGAATCCTATCGTTTGCTCGAGCCGACCGTTCGATCAAGCTCTGTTATCTTTGCATCGCCCCATAGTGGTAAGGCGTATTCGTCGTTGTTTTTGAAACAAACAGTGCTGAGTCCGCTAACGATTCGGTCTTCCGAGGATGCCTTTGTCGATCAATTGTTCGAGGCGGCTCCGCGGTTTGGCGCACCGCTTTTGTTGGCCGATGTGCCGCGGGCCTATGTTGACCTCAACCGGAGTGCGGAAGAACTTGATCCGGCATTGATAAAAGACGTGCGCGGTGTCAGCCACAACCCGAGGGTCAGCTCGGGTTTGGGTGTGATTCCCCGTGTGGTTGCGAACGGGCGGGCGATCTACAGGGGCAAACTGGAAGCCGCCGAAGCCCAAGAGCGGATCCTGGCGCACTGGCACCCGTATCATCAGGCATTGCAGAACCAGTTGGCGGTGTCGCAAGCAGCATTCGGAGAGTCGATCCTGATTGACTGTCACTCGATGCCCCACGAGGCGATCGAGTCGGTCAGTACAAATCCGTCTTTGCGGCCCGAAGTTGTCTTGGGTGACAGATTCGGAGCGGCTTGTGCACCCGATATTATGGACGCTGTCGAGAGGGCATTTGTGAAGGTCGGGCTGCGGGTCGCCCGAAACACGCCGTTTGCAGGGGCCTTCGTCACGCAACATTATGGCCGACCGGCGCGCCAACAGCATGCTGTTCAAGTAGAGATCGACCGCAGACTCTATATGGACGAGGTCAATATCCGTCCCAATCACAGGTTCGAAGAGTTCCGACGGCTTATGACACAGGTCGTCGCCGACATCGCAGTCATCCGGCGCAAGGCGGTGCCACTGGCGGCGGAATAGCTTTGCTAGACCTTCATCAGGGACCCGAAAATCCTGTCTTTGTACTGATCCAGATAAATCCGCAGCCACGGTGAAAATCGTTCGGGCCGCCGTGAGATTTCTGCGGCGAGATCATAAAACCCGACCCACTCGACCTGCATGACCTCATCGGGGTTGGGTGTGATGCGCATTTTGCGATCGGCCATCGCGAGATAGATTTCAACGACCTCGTGTTCGATAAGGCCATTGCCCACGTCGGCGCGATATTCGACCTGATCCCGATGCGCCGGATAAAGCCCGGTAATCCCCAGCTCTTCCTTGAGCCGGCGCACAGCGCAATCAGCCGGTTTTTCATCCCACCCCGGATGGGTGCAGCACGTATTCGCCCAAAGTCCGGGCGTGTGGTACTTGTGCAGTGCGCGTCGTTGCAGCAGCACGTTCGTTCCGTCCATCACAAAGACAGACACTGCTTTGTGTTTGAGGCCCCTTTGATGGACCTCAAGTTTTTCAACGGGTGTGAGTGTGCTGCCTATCCAAGCAGGGATGAGATCCGTCATGGTTTTTTCAGGTGCGTAGGGCGGGGAAAATCCCGGTAAGGTGAGCAATGTTTTTGAGCCCGATCTTGAGATGTGCCAAGGGGCGTGCATTCACGAGCTTCTTGTTCATATAAGCCTCGAACGTCAGCTTTTGCACGTCGACATCATGACACAGGGAGACAAAGCGTTCACGGCGCTCGTCGCTGCGATAATAGGCGTTCTGCATGGCACCAAGGATTTTGAAGACGGCCTTGTGCTCTTTCATGAAAAGTTTGCGGGCAAGTTGCAGGTCTTTGACTTTGTTGGACTTCAGGCAGGCAGCAGCGGCTGTTGCTGCGGCACGTCCTCCGGCCATAGCATAAAAGATACCTTCGCCGGACGAGGGGGCGACGACGCCTGCCGCGTCGCCGGCAAGAACGACGTCGCGGCCATTGTCCCAACGGTCCAGCGGGCGTAGCGGGATCGGTGCGCCTTCGCGACGAATCGTGACGCAGTCGGTCAGGCCCGCAGCGGCCCGCAAATCAGCCGTCGCCTTTTTAAGGTCAACGCCCTCTTTTCCCGTGCCCATGCCAACGCTCGCAGAGGTGCCGTGCGGAAAAACCCAACCGTAAAAATCAGGCGAGATGGCCCCGTCATAGATCACATCACACCGCTTTGGGTCATATTTTGCGTTGGCGGCGGGTGCTTCGATGATCTCGTGATAGGCGATGACATAGGGGATTGTGCTGCCGCCCTTGACCTCGGCGCGGGCCACGTCAGAGCGCGCCCCGTCGGCACCGATAATCAGCTTGGTCGTGAGGCGCACCTCGTGGCGTCCTTCTTTGTCGCGGAACACCACATGCTTTCCGTCCGAATCGCGCTCGACCCGCAGGAAAGTCCCGGTGTGCCGGATGGCACCGGCCTTGACGGCGCGCACCCGCAGGAATTCGTCAAAATGTTCCCGATCGACCATCCCGACAAAGCCGTTCTCGATCGGGATATCGACAGCACGCTTAGTGGGCGAGATCATTCGGGCGGTGTTGATTTTCGCAACGATCATGTGATCCGGGATATCGAAGTCAGAGATCAACCGCGGAGGGATCGCCCCGCCGCAGGGTTTGATCCGGCCAGCACGGTCGATCATTGCGACCTTCTTACCCAAGCGGGCAAGGTCTTCGGCGGCGGTGGCACCGGAGGGGCCTCCTCCGACCACAACAACATCATAGGTAGTCATCATCATTATTCTCCTGGCACCAGTGCGCGTGAGTGCGGTGTGGTCCGTGGGCCGTCCATGATCACCCGCGCCATAAGCGCAGCGGTCAGGAACAAACCGGCTTCGAAGAGGAAAACAGCGCCAAATGCCACTGCGTCCTGTGTGAACAGTCGTAAGATATCGGCGGCGGCGGCTCCTAAAAGCCCGCCAAAACCCGCGGCGATTGCCTGTGCCGCACCCCAAAGACCCATGCGGGTTCCTTCACGGGTGGCGCGTCCTTCGCCAGCCAGTTGCATCATCGAGCCGATGGCCGCGACGGCAAACATACCATTGAAGTAGCCAAGCCCGATCACCAACGGAACCAGCGGTAAGCCCAACTGTGAAGCACCATTCAGTGCAATCAGAGCCAGCGCCGCCGTGGAGCCGAGGCAACCCCAGATAACCCAGCCGCGCAACGAACCCAGTTTCAGCCCACTTACAAGCAGACCGACGGTGATCATGCCCAGAAAGGTCCCGCCATTCTGGGCGCCGGACATCTGGGTGCTTTGGCCAGGGGTAAAGTCGAACACCAGACCGGCGTAAGGCTCCAGTATCAGTTCCTGCATGAAATAGGCGGTCATGGACAAAAAGACGAACATCGTAAAAACGCGTGCCTTACGTTCGGCCCACACTTCGGCAAGGCCTTGCATGAGGGGTACGTGCTCGGTGGTTGGTTGTGCGGTGACACTCCGCTCGATGCCCCATACGGCAAGACAGGTCAGGAGTGTCGCACCGGCGGCAATGATGCTGACGATTTTCAGCATCCGCTGGGGGGAATAGGGCTCCAGCAAACCGCCAACAACGACGGCTGTTACAGCGATACCAAAGATCATCATAAGCCACGTTATTGTGGCGGCTGCGGCGCGGTGGCGTGGCTGTGTCGCCGTGGCAAGAAGCGCCAGAAGCGAGGTGCCAGAGGCGCCAACGCCCAAACCGATCATCGCATAGGCAATAATGTTAAGCACAAGTCCGGCGGTAAAGTTGGTTTCAAGCACCCAGATAGCTGCCGCGGCAAGGATACCTCCAAATGACAGCACCGCCATGCCGCCGATTATGAAACGGGTGCGTGCGCCGCCCGTATCTGACAGAAAGCCCCAGTTCGGGCGTGTTATCTGGATGCCGTAGTGGAGTGCCACAAGCGCACCGGGAAGAGCCGCAGGCAAGGCAAGCTCGACGACCATCAGCCGGTTAAGGGTAGAGGTCATCAAGACGACAATTGCGCCCAATGCCATTTGAACCAGACCCAGCCGCACAATCGAGACCCAAGAGAGCGTCATAGGCCGATGCCTCTGAGGGCAAAGGAGGCGACCATCATCCCGGTGATGTACAGCAACACACCCGTCCCGTTATACCACGGCGCGCGTCCTTTGGGGTCACTTAGCAGGGTTTGCATGGCGTAGAGTTGTAGAAAAAGCGCCGTTGCAACAGCGGCAGCAAATGGGGTCTGACCCCAATAGAACAGCAAAAAGACGACGAAGAGTTGTGGGACCGCCATGATCCAGCAGGCAAGTTTCGCGGCACGTTCTGGGCCAAGCGTAACCGGGAGCGAATTAACGCCCATCTGCTTGTCACCTTCCAGGGCCTTGAAATCATTCAACGTCATAATTCCGTGTGCGCCAATAGCGTACAAAGTGGCGATGATGATGACAGGCCAAGAGGGCGCGCCAGCGGACAAAACGGCCGCACCGGTAAACCACGGCAGCCCCTCATAGCACAGGCCGACAAGCCCCGGGCCCCACCAACCGGAACGCTTCAGGCGCACCGGTTCGGCAGAATAGGCCCAAGCGGCCAGAACGCCAAAGACAGTGGCGCCAAAACCCCAAGGGCCAAGGAAGGATCCAATGAACAGGGACAGGACAGTCATCATCAGTGCAATCCAAAGCCCCCAACGGCCTGGAATGCGGCCTGACGGAATGGGTCTGTCGGGTTCGTTTATTGCGTCTACATGGCGGTCACACCAATCATTCGCGGCCTGACTCATTCCGCAAACAACAGGACCAGCCAGAATGATTCCAAGAAGAACCATTTGCCAGTTGTCGAGGATAGCTCCGCCGGACGACACGGCGCCGCAAAGGTAGGCCCACATCGGTGGGAACCACGTAATTGGCTTGATCAGGGTCAACGCGGCGCGTGGCTCTGGATATCGGCGGGGATGTAAGGTAAAACTGACACTCATGTGTAAAGTAAAACTTACACTTGGGCTGTCTTCAAGAAGATTCTGCACCCTGCGACGATTTCGCGGCATAAAAATGCAAAAGGACCGCCTGAGCGGTCCGTTTGTTTGACTTGCGTAGGCAACTTAGTCGCCGGTTTTGGAAATCAGATCGTATTTACGTAATTTTACATAAAGACTCTGGCGACTCAGACCCAGCATTTCGGCTGCGGCAACCCTGTTGTTGCGGGTCAACTCGACAGCTGTCTCGATGCACATCTTTTCAACAACATCAGTTGTTTCGGAAACGATATCCTTAAGCGTTGCCGAGCCGACCATCTCCATGACCGAGCGCACGGCGTCATCGCTGACCTTCCCGCTGGAGGGCACGCGTATTGCTTCGGCACGGCTTGCATCACGAATCACAAAGACAATCGCGGGGTGCGCCTTATCGTTCAGCAAGGTCGCCGAAATCTCGACAGAGACTTGACCACCGTAGGATATGCTTAGTTTGGTCGCATACATCCGCATCTGACCGGTCCGCGAAGCGTTCTCGATGAGAACCTTCAGGTCCACTGAACCGCGGACAAGAAAATCAGCGAAACTGCGCCCTTTCACACTGTTGAGATGCGGCGAATCGCACAGGTTCAGGAAGCTTTCGTTTGCTGTCTGGATGACGCCGTCTGCATTTGTGAAGACGATTGAATCAACGCCTTCCTGAAACAGACTGGTCAGGTTCGCCGAAAGCTCGTCTGGCGCGGTTTCCTGAACGTTTTCGGTTCCGGCTGCCTCGACACGACACAACAGCAGCCGCTCACCGGAGGCCCGGAACATCCGCGGCGAAATTTTAACCTGATAATGACCGCGACGGGTCATGACCTCGACCATATCCACCCCGTCGGACATCGCGGCAGCTGTCAGGCTTTCCATAAACTCGCCACGCCGGCGGCCTTCGAATTCCTGAGCGAATGCGCTTCCGATCAACTCGTCTTTCGACGTGCCAAGCAGTGTGCTGGCCGCACTGTTGACGTCTGTGATGCGCCCCGTATTCAGGGACACAAATATCAGAGATTCGCGCGCGGATTCCATAAGAACCCGGTAACGGGTGTCATATTCCCGCTGCGTTTCATAATCCCGCTCCAAGGCTAGCTGCGCCTTTACGAGTTGCTGCTGCATTTCGGCGATGGGGCGCAGATCACGGCCAAGCATCAACAGGGACCCATCAGGGCCAATCCTGTGAAAGGAATACCTGATCGGAAAATCCCACTTGGCGTCTTCGGTGTGATTAAGCTCTATCGTTTCGACTGTAGACTCGCCGCCCTCATCAAAGAACGCGAGTCGCTGCTCAAGCTTTTCGATGCTGTCGCGGGTCAGATACTGCCGGAGGTCCTTGCCCTCCCACTGATCCGCAAGCGCGAAGTGGCGGTTGTTGGGATTGATTAACACCGAGAGCACGCGGGCATCTGGTGCTATTACCAAGGCAATATCCGAAGCCATCGCGATGATATCGCCCAACAACTCGGGCGCAATCAACGGAATGGCGCCGCTGTTCCAATACCTGGCCCCGCGCGACGTCATCGCAAGGGTCTCGACGTATTAGGGTGGATGACGGGCACGATATTAAACCTTTGATGAACTCACTTCTAACTCTGCATATGGTACCTTCAAACCACAGAGCAAGAGCGCATGCTTTGGATCTGTCGTTGTGAAGTCCGCGCCGGTTAATACCTGCGTCTCTGGTTCAACATCGAGCAAACCGCCTCCAATTACAACAGGCGGCGCATTTTTATGTGCTGCCTTGACCTTGGTGACCAGTAAACGAAGCACCTCAAGCCGCTCGCAGCCGGATGCAGATATGGCAACCATGTCGAAACTGTAGTCGCGGACAGTCCGCCCGACTTCGTTTGCGTCACGGGCAATCAGGAGACGGACAGAAACACCAAGGCGCCGGAACTGTGATAATGCGACCATTGCACCCAGCGTGTGGTATGTGTCTGGCGGGATCACAAGCAGAATAGATGGCGCGTCAAAGGGGACTTCGCGCGGGGGCGCCATTGAACGGTCAAGTTCGCGTACAAGGCTTTGAAGTCTTGCAACTCCTATAGTCACCTCTGCAAAGCTGACCGCATCATTTGACCAGCGCGCCCCGAGCAGGCGGGATACTTCCGGAATATAAAGGTCAACAAGTTGAACCGTAGAGATATCCCGATTGATGCATTCCTGCACGGCAGTGTCAGAAATAGCACGATCATGCGACAGGACTGCGGCTGCAAGGCTGTACATAAGCTCTGCATCCAGATTGACGGCGTTCGGATTGGAGCGGGAATTCATGTCGCCATTGCGCGAGAAATCGGCGTTTTCACGGAACGCGCGCTTTATGAGCTCGCTCTTTGAGGCTTCACTCCGCATTTAAAAAATCCCTTCGGCCGTAAATCAGTGATCTTCAATGGCTTGCTTTGCCAACACTCCGGTCAAAGTACGCTTGGATCACATTAATGGATTAGTCCAAGTTGTCAAAGAAAATAGACAATGTGTCTTCTGCGCCCTGCAAATCGGGCTTCGGCTGGAATCGAATACATTAACCTTTCCTGTGTGAAACGCGATTACGGGGAAAATGTGGTTTTTCGGAAATTCAGAAGTGTAAACCTGAGTGGTGTAAGTTTTAGTTGACACTCTGCCCTGACAGTTCATATTCAAGGCAAGCAACGATGACGGAGACTCGCCAATGACCCTCGGCGCAGACGCACCACAAGCAACCAGACAAGCGCACGGACCGCTGTATACACCGGCGGAAAAAATTCTGCGCGATGGCACTGTCTGGACGACAGTTCAGGGCGTTTTGGCGCCGCTCCAGTTTCTGGTGTTTGCAGTTTCGCTTGTGTTGGTCGTTCGGTACCTGATGACGGGCGAGGGATACGCCTTGGCGACGGGATCGATCCTTCTCAAAACCTTCCTGCTTTACACGATCATGGTTACCGGCGCGATCTGGGAAAAGGTTGTCTTTGGACAGTATCTTTTTGCCCCTGCTTTCTTCTGGGAAGACGTTGTCAGCTTTGGCGTCATCGCGCTGCACACACTTTATCTTTGGGCGTTGTTCACAGGGAGCCTTTCGGCGACCGAACTGATGCTTCTCACCCTGTCGGCTTATGCAATCTACGTTGTGAATGCGGCACAGTTTATCTGGAAGTTGCGCATGGCGCGCTTGCAGTCGGAAGGCCAGATATGACCGACCTTTCACCGATGCCGCAAACGGGCTGCCGTGACGTTCCTGTTCTGAAAGAGCGCGGCCAGCGCGAGGTCTTTTGTGGCCTGACGGGAATCATCTGGTTGCACCGCAAAATGCAGGATGCGTTCTTTCTTGTTGTCGGGTCCCGCACCTGTGCCCATCTGCTCCAAAGCGCGGCCGGTGTTATGATCTTTGCAGAGCCGCGATTCGGCACGGCAATTCTGGAAGAAAAAGATCTGGCCGGAATGGCCGATGCCCATGACGAGCTGGACCGCGAAGTGGCGCGCCTGTTGTCCAGGCGGCCCGATATCAAGCAATTGTTTCTGGTTGGTTCTTGTCCCTCAGAGGTGATCAAGCTTGATCTTTCGCGTGCTGCCGAACGGTTGACCGCGCAGTTTTTCCCGAACGTAAAGGTCTTGAACTACTCGGGCTCCGGGATCGAGACGACATTTACCCAAGGCGAAGACGCCTGCCTTGCGGCGATGGTCCCATCGCTTGCGACGACTTCGGTTGATAATCTGGTTCTGGTGGGCGCGCTGCCCGATGTTGTCGAGGATCAGGCGCTCAGCCTGCTGTCACAGATGGGGATCGAGAACGTCAGCTGCCTGCCGTCCCGCCGCGCTGATTCGCATCCTGCTATCGGCCCGAACACGCGTTACGCTTTGTTGCAGCCCTTCCTTGGCGACACCGCGTCAGAGCTTGACGGGCACGGCGCCAAGCGGATTATGGCGCCGTTTCCGTTCGGTGAAGAAGGAACGACCTTGTGGTTGGCCGCTATCGCCGAGGCTTACGGCGTCTCGAAGGAAACATTCGAATCGGTTACCGCCGCACCCCGCGCCCGCGCCCGCAAGGCAATTGCCGCGCAGGCCGCCGAGTTGCAGGGGCGTTCGGTCTTTTTCTTTCCCGACAGTCAGTTGGAGGTGCCTCTTGCGCGCTTTCTGACCCGTGAATGCGGGATGACGGCGCTTGAGATCGGAACGCCCTATTTGCACAAGGGTCTGACCGGCCCTGATCTGGACCTGATCGCGCAAGGCCCCGTTTTGTCAGAGGGGCAGGATGTTGATCTGCAACTCGACCGGTGTCGTGCTGCTCGCCCTGATCTGACTGTGTGTGGTCTTGGCCTTGCCAATCCGCTCGAGGCCGAAGGGCTGTCTACGAAGTGGGCCATCGAACTGGTGTTCACTCCGATTCATTTTTACGAACAGGCTGGTGATCTTGCCGGTTTGTTTTCGCGGCCGCTACGTCGCAAGGCGCTGTTAAAGATGCATCCGCCTGCACATGCCCGCCGCAAGGAGGGCGCGGTATGAAGCTCACGGTTTGGACATACGAAGGGCCGACCCATGTCGGTGCGATGCGGGTTGCGACCGGAATGAAGGGGCTGCATTACGTTTTGCATGCACCCCAAGGCGACACTTACGCCGATTTGCTGTTCACGATGATCGAGCGACGCAATCACCGTCCGCCTGTTACTTATACAACCTTTCAAGCGCAGGACCTTGGCTCTGATACTGCCGGATTGTTCCGTGATGCCGCGCAAGATGCCTATACGCGCTTCAAGCCCGAGGCGATGATTGTCGGTGCATCTTGCACAGCCGAGCTTATTCAGGACGATCCCGGCGGGCTGGCGGAAACGATGGGTCTGCCGATCCCTGTGATCCCGCTTGATCTGCCGTCCTACTCTCGCAAGGAAAATTTCGGCGCCGACGAAACCTTTTTCCAGATCGTGCGCAACCTGGCCCGCCCGGCGGAACGGACGGCGCGGGTTACCTGCAATATTCTCGGGCCGACCGGTCTTGGGTTTCGGCACCGCGATGATGTCGAGGAATTGACCGGCATGCTGAGTGAAATGGGTGTCGACGTGAATGTTGTCGCACCGATGGGGTCGTCTCCGTCTGATATCGCCCGGCTTGGGGCCGCGCATTTCAACGTCCTGCTTTACCCTGAAACGGGCGAAACCGCAGCACGCTGGCTCAAAAAGGAATTCGACCAGCCGTTCACGCAGGTTGTTCCGATCGGTGTTGGCGCCACCCGCGATTTCATTGCGGAAGTGCAGGAAATAACAGGTCTGACCGGTGCGCCGGATGAAAGTCGCCTGCGGATGCCCTGGTGGTCTCGCAGCGTTGATTCGACCTATCTGACTGGCAAGCGGGTCTTTGTGTTCGGTGATGCAACTCATGTCAAAGCGGCCGCTCGCATGGCCCAAGAGGAAATGGGCTTCGAGGTCGTGGGCGTTGGCTGTTACAACCGCGAGTTTGCCCGCGATATCCGGGCGCTTGGCAAGGCAATGAATGTACCGGTCCTGATTACCGATGACTATCTTGAGGTCGAACAGACGATCGAAGAGCTACAACCCGAAATGATCCTTGGCACGCAGATGGAGCGCCACATTGGCAAGCGTCTGGGCATTCCATGCGCTGTCATTTCGGCCCCTGTTCACGTTCAGGATTTCCCGGCGCGGTATTCGCCACAGGTTGGATTCGAGGGCGCAAACGTTCTGTTTGATACTTGGATCCACCCGCTTGTTATGGGGCTAGAGGAGCATCTTTTGTCGATGTTCCGGGATGATTTCGAATTTCACGATGCGGCAGGTCCATCCCATCATGGCGGGCATGCTCCACAAGAGATCCACGCAGGTTCTCCACAAATTGTGCCAGTCGATGCTGCTGCGCAACACGCCGCGACTGCGGTAGCGGCCGGAGGGGTCTCGATGGCCCCGACAGACGCTTCCCCTTCTACAACCGACACCCTGATCTGGCTGTCTGATGCCGAAAGGGAGCTCAAGAAGATCCCGTTTTTCGTACGCGGAAAGGCCAAGCGCAACACCGAAAAGTTCGCCTCCATGAAAGGGGTGCAACATATTTCGGTTGAGACGCTTTATGAAGCAAAGGCACATTATGCGTGACGATAGTTATATCCCAGGCTACCGGTTTGTAATCATTACACTCGATAGCCATGCCGCTGGACCTGCTGCACGGGTTGCTGAAGATCTGTGCTCCGATTTTCCCGGCCTTCAGGTCTCGATCCATGCGGCTGCCGAATGGGCGGAAAACCCCGCATCCCTCAAAGACGCCCGTGATGCGATCCGTCATGCCGACATCGTGGTTGCCAATCTTTTGTTTCTCGAAGAGCATGTCCACTGCATTTTGCCCGACTTGATCGCCCGTCGGGATCACTGCGACGCGATGATCGGCGTTATTGCCGATAGTGATATCGTCAAGCTGACCCGCATGGGTGATCTGGACATGTCCAAACCTGCCAGCGGTGCGATGAAAATCCTCAAATCGTTGCGTGGTTCAAAAGCCCCCTCGCGTGGCGGTGCCAGCCAGATGAAGACGCTGCGGCGACTTCCCAAGCTTCTCAAGCTGATCCCCGGCAAGTCGCAGGACCTGCGCGCCTGGTTCCTGACGATGCAATACTGGCTTGGTGGATCAGACGATAACGTCCGTGAGATGATCCGCTTTCTGGTGGGGCGGTATTCCCAAAACCACATTTGGAACAAGGTAAAGGCCGACGCGCCGATCGACTATCCTGATGTGGGACTCTACCACCCTGATTTACCGGGTCAGCATATCACAACCGATCTGGCTGACTTGCCCCGGCCTGATGCGCCGGTTGCCACAATCGGCTTGCTGATGTTGCGCAGCTATGTGCTGTCGTCGGATACGGCGCATTATGATTATGTTATTCGCTCGATGGAGGCGCGTGGCCTGCGGGTGATACCGTCCTTCGCTGGCGGTCTGGACGGGCGCCCTTCGATTGACGCTTATTTCAAAGGCAATATTGACGCAATGGTGTCGCTGACCGGGTTCTCTCTGGTTGGTGGTCCGGCGTACAACGACAGCGACGCCGCCGTAGAGGCGCTGACCGAGCTGGATATTCCGTATATCGCGGCGCATCCGCTGGAGTTTCAGACGCTTGGTCAATGGGGCGTTAGCGAAGGCGGTCTTGGCCCTGTCGAGATGACGATGCTGATTGCTCTGCCTGAAATCGACGGTGCGACAAACCCGACTGTCTTTGGCGGCCGCCATGGTCCCGAGGGTTGCGCCGGGTGCCATCTGAAATGTGAATGCGTGAGTGACACTAGAGCCATGGCTCCTTGTCCCGAGCGGATCGAGCGGCTGGCCATGCGCGCTGAACGGCTGGCTCTTTTGCGCCGCGCCGACAACGCGGAAAAAAACGTAGGCATCGTTCTGTTCGGATTTCCGCCCAACGCCGGTGCTGTTGGCACTGCCGCCTATCTGAGTGTGTTCGAAAGTCTCTGGAATACCCTGACCCGCATGAAGGCGGACGGCTACGATGTCGACGTCCCCGAGGATGTCGATGCGCTGCGATCCTTGATCCTGAATGGCAACGCCAAGCAATACGGTCAGGAGGCGAATGTCGGTGCACAAGTGCTTGCCGATGATATCGTGACCGGTACTCCGTGGTTGTCAGAAATTGAATCTGTCTGGGGTCCTGCGCCGGGCCGGATCCAAAGCGATGGTCAAGGCGTGTTCATTCTGGGTGCCAAACTGGGCCGTGTTTTTGTTGGGGTGCAGCCGACATTCGGATACGAAGGCGATCCGATGCGGTTGCTGTTTGAAAAGGGTTTTGCCCCGACCCACGCATTTTCTGCATTTTACCTGTGGCTGCGCAACACGTTCAAGGCGGATGCCCTGTTGCATTTCGGGATGCACGGCGCGCTGGAATTCATGCCGGGTAAACAGGCAGGGATGGGCGCACGCGATTGGCCGGACAGGCTGATCGGCGATATGCCCAACGTCTATCTTTATGCGTCGAACAACCCGTCCGAGGCGACCCTGGCAAAGCGCCGTTCGGGGGCCGTAACCGTTACCCATCTGACGCCACCACTTGCACAATCGGGTCTTTACAAAGGCTTGCTTGAACTCAAGGACAGTGTCACCCGCTGGCGCGGCCTGCTTCCCGATGCGCCCGAGCGTATCGATCTGGAACAGCTGATCGCGGTACAGGCTGATGCCGTTGATATGGCCGGT